>NZ_JBTVWW010000009.1:0-148778 GCF_054819825.1 Desulfocurvus sp. DL1XJH-121 | reverse complement strand
GCCGTACCCCAACCAAGGGCGGCATGACCACGCTCATTTCATGGCCTACTGTCAGGTGATAACCATCTCAGCACAGTCGCAGGTTTGTTTCCTCACCCGAGAATCCCTCTCATTCTTGGCGATCGCCCGATATACTCCAGCAAAGAACCGATGCCGCTAGCAGTAGTGCTGCGGTGGCGAGATTTCATGCTCTGCGCAAATCTCACAGATCGACCGCCCCGCGACACCTTCAAGCACTACGGCCATTTTGCCCCAGCATCCATTTCCGTCGTTTCATATCTGCTCTCCTTGTGGCTAATCAGCCACGAGCTCTCATAGTTCAAAGCGTTTTCAAATCGGAGGCGGTATATAAAGGGAGACTCGAGTGACCATGCCAGAAAACAGGAGAAACTCCTTTGTTCTTCCGGCTTATGTCGAAACCCCGAAACCGGGGCAGCCTAATTGAGGCGGTTGGCCTTCGGCGAAAGCACAAAGCGCAAGAAATCAAGAGAATGATCTGGGAATTACGAGGGGGGGGGATCAAGACTTTCTGGGCTTGCCCAAGAATCAAACCCTACAAAAATCCCCAGCAGCCTTAATAAACTGCTGGGGGTATTGGATTTTTATGGTGGGCCGTACTGGGCTCGAACCAGTGACTCTCTGCTTAAAAGGCAGATACTCTACCAACTGAGTTAACGGCCCATGGGGGAAGTTTAGGTAGCCGGGGCGACTTCTTCTGTCAAGGGGAATGTAGCCCAGGGCGCGGCCCCTCGGCAAGGCGGACGCGTGCTTTGGGAAATCTTTCCTTTCCCATGGGTTGACGCCCGGGCGTGCGCATGGTCAGGTAGTGAAACTGAATCGGATGGCGGGCACGGGTCGCCTGGACCTTTGGCCCTTGTCCGCCTCCTCCTTCCCCCCTCTCCTCCCGCCAACTTTCCAGCAGCATATGAGACCGCCGAGGCGCGGAGCCCGACCCGAGGCGTTTTTTGCGGCCATGGGCGTCCGGATGCCAGGGCCGCCTCCGGTCCCGCCCCCGGCGGGGCATAAAAAAACCGGCGGCCTCGCGGCCGCCGGTGCGTATCGATTCCATGTTCCCCGATCACTTGGGCAGGATGGCCTCCTGGCCGCCCATGTAGGGCCGAAGCGCCTCGGGAATATCCACCCCGCCGTCGGCGCGCTGGTAGTTCTCCAGCACCGCCACCAGGGTCCGGCCCACGGCCAGGCCCGAGCCGTTCAGGGTATGCGCCAGTTCGGGCTTCTTGGCGCCTTTGCGGCGCAGGCGGATGCCGCCGCGCCGGGCCTGGAAGTCCTCGCAGTTGGAGCAGGAGGAAATCTCGCGGAATTTGTCCTGCCCGGGCAGCCAGACCTCCAGGTCGTAGGTCTTGGCCGCGGAGAAGCCCAGGTCGCCCGTGCATAGCGTCACCACCCGGTAGTGCAGGCCCAGCCTCCTGAGGATCGCCTCAGCGTGGGAGCGCATCTCCTCCAGGGCCGCGTAGGAATCCTCGGGCTTCTCGATGCGCACCATCTCCACCTTCTGGAACTGGTGCATACGGATGAGCCCTTTGGTGTCCTTGCCGTAGGACCCGGCCTCGGAGCGGAAACAGGGGGTCCAGGCCGCGTACTTCAGCGGCAGGTCGTCCTCTTCCAAGGTCTCGTCGCGGTGCAGGTTGGTCACCGGCACCTCGGCCGTGGGGATGAGGTAATAGTCCGTGTCCCCGAGCTTGAAGAGGTCCTCCTCGAACTTGGGGAGCTGGCCCGTGGCGGTCATGGTTTCGCGGTTCACGATAACCGGGGGCAGGACCTCGAAATAGCCGTGGTCTTGGGTCTGCACGTCGAGCATAAAGGCGGCCAGGGCGCGCTCCAGGCGAGCTGCCCAGCCCCGGTACACCACGAACCGGCTGCCCGCCAGCTTGGCCCCGGTCTCGAAATCCAGGCCGCCCAGGGCCGCGCCGATCTCCCAATGTTCCTTGGGCGTGAAGTCGAACTCGGGCTTCTGGCCCCAGCGGGCGACCTCGGGGTTGTCCTCGTCGCTGGCGCCGTCGGGCACGCTCTCGTGGGGGATGTTGGGCACGGACAGGAGCCAGGCCTGGACCTCGGCATCCACGTCCCGGAGCTCGTCGTCCAGGGCCTTGATGCGCTCGCCCACCTCGGCCATGCGCTGCTGCTCGGCCGATGCGTCGCCCCCGGCCTTCTTCACGGTTCCGATGGCCTTGGACACGGCGTTGCGCTCGGCCTTCAGGGCCTCGGCCTCGGCGATGAGCGCCCGGCGGCGCTCGTCCAGGCCCGCGAAGGCCTCCATGTCCACCTTGGCCCTGCGGCGGGCGATGGAATCCCGGACCAATTCCGGATTCTTGCGGATGAACTTCAGATCAAGCATGTCTCCTCCCATTGACCGGGGCTCCCGGCGCAACAGCAAGCTATATAGTTTCCGTGCCCGCTCCGCAACCCGCGCCCCGGGGTACGGGCCTTGCAAACCCTTTCCCGGCGGTCTATTTTTCCGCCACAACCTTGTGAGGAACCATGGACCTTTCCGGATTCGAATACATCGTGGTCGGCGCGGGCATGTTCGGCGCGGTAATGGCCGAGCGCATCGCCACCGACCTGGGCAAACCCGTGGCCGTGCTGGACCGGCGCAGGCACATCGGCGGCAACTGCCACTCCCATGCCGACCCGGACACGGGCATCGAGTGCCACACCTACGGCACCCACATCTTCCACACCCGCCACGAACGGGCCTGGGACTGGGTGACCCGCTTCACCGACTTCAACGGCTACCGCCACAAGGTGCTCACCCGGCACAAGGGCCGCACCTACCCCATGCCCATCAACCTGATGACCATCAACAACTTCTACGGGCTGGACCTGACGCCCGCCGAGGTGGCCGACTTCGTGCGCGCCGAGGCCGCGCGCGACGGGGTGGACGAGCCCACGAACCTGGAGGAGAAGGCCATCTCCCTGGTGGGCCGCCCGCTGTACGAGGCCTTCATCCGCGGCTACACCATGAAGCAGTGGGAGACGGACCCGCGCGAGCTGCCCGCCTCGGTCATCACCCGCCTGCCCTTCCGCCACGGGTTCGAATGCGACTATTTCACGGACCGCTGGCAGGGCCTGCCCCTGGACGGCTACGCCGCGCTGTTCGACAGGGTCTTCGCCCTTCCGAACATCGAGGTCTTCACGGGTGTGGACTTCTTCGAGGTCCGCGACATGGTGCCCGACACGGCCACGGTGGTCTATTCCGGGCCCCTGGACCGCTACTTCGAACACCGCTTCGGGCCGCTGGCCTGGCGCACCCTGGACTTCGAACGCGAGGTGCACCCCGTGGCCGACCGCCAGGGCACCAACGTCATGAACTACGCGGATCCCGAAATCCCGTTCACGCGCATCCACGAGTTCCGCCACCTGCACCCCGAGCGGAACTACACGGACAAGGCCACCGTGACCTTCAAGGAATTCTCACGCGGCGCAGGACCCGGGGACGACCCCTACTATCCGGTGAACACCCCGGCGGACAGGGAGCGCCTGGCCCTGTACCAGGCCGAGGCCGCCAGGGAAAAAGGCGTGATCTTCGGCGGGCGCCTGGGCACCTACGCCTACCTGGACATGGACGCCACCATCCTGGCGGCGCTCACGATCTACGACAGGGACATCAGGAAGACAGGCTGAGGCGGAGGGCATCCCGCAAGCAGCGAACGTTTCGCCCCCGCGTCGAATCTTCTTTTTTCTCTTGAAAACCAGTGCGGTAACGCCGCATCAAGACGGATGCACATCGTACGAGGACGCTGGTTCGCCTGCACGATTCAGATCCGGCCAACGCACCAAGCGCGTGGTCCGCGCCTAGGCCTTCTTGTTGCGACATATCAACAAAACCCGATGGTGGTATTCGGGATAGGTCACGACCTCCACATGCTCGAAATACCGTTGCAACTCCTGTACAAAAATTTCAAGTTTGTAGTCGGAAGGCAGCGGATTGGGCCGAGTCTTTCCTACACCCAACCCATTGGGCATGAATTCGGTGATCAGATGCCGCGAAGTGGTGGCTGCGAACACCTTCGCCATCACCTCAAAACGATAATGGTGAGTGAAAAACAAATGGTGGCTGAGCGCCAGGGCCAACGCCAAGTCCGGCAATTTCTCCGGGGCGTAGAGAGCGGATTGGGCCACCTTCATGCGTGCTGTTTCGGGTGATTTGTTAAAGTTGTCGTAGCATTCCGCGCATGCACCCTCGTCCAACTCCACGGCGAGTACCTCCGCGCCGGTATGCGCAGCAACCTGAGAAAAATAGCCCCCATTGGCGCCGAAATCCACCACACGCTTCGGACGCATGAGACGGATGATGCGTTTCAGCATGGCGGCCCGAGATTGTGCACCGGCCTGAACAACCGCGTCCTCCGGATCCGTGGAATTCCAAAGCAGCTCGCCATGATAGCCCTTCCAGGTGGTCTTTTGCCACGCAAACTCGATCCGCTCCACCAGCCGTTCCAATTTCTCCAACATCTCTAAACGATCCGTCGAAACCGGAATGGTTTCGCCCAAAAAGAACTGAGCCTCTTCGGGGGTGCAGCCGGCCTCCATCAGAAACTTCGAAATCTTGTCAAAGTGCAGGCTCTTGGCCCGTATCAACATGGGATAAACAAAATGCCGAATAAATTCATTGAGGCCCAGCAGCGGATTATCCCTAAGGGGAACAATGGAACCGATATCGCACCAAAAAGGCCTACAATTCTTCTGAACAACAATATTGTACGGATGACCATCAATGGTCCCCAAGCCATCCTTGGCCAATTCCTTGTTCAGGTGAAGAAACAGCAATCCAGAATCCTTCAATAATAGGGGATTCCAGTGCTTGGGCAAGATATTGAAATACTCCGTATACTGCTCTAAGACATAAGCGAACCCCTCCACAGTCAAGTCGCACTTGCGCGTCTTGGGGATAAGTTCCATTTCCTCCAGGCGTTGAATTAGGCCATTGGAAAAAAGGCTGGAAACATACTCTTGTTTATCAGGAAATACGGCTTTATAAAACTTATCTTCAAAATAAAACGTTCTGACGTTGGCATCAAGAAAACGCACACCGATCCAATCCAGTTTATCTTTCTGAAACATACTTCAACTATCCTTATGCTGTTATCATTTCCACAAATTTCAATAGATGTGATACCGTTTCAAATAAAAAACGACATAAGAGCATAAATCGACATCCGCTTTTCCCGTCCAACCTCTCCCGCACGCCCCCCTAGCAAAGGCTTTCCGTTCCGCGTCTCAACCCAGCAAAGACTGGTACAGCTCGATGTAGCGACCGGCCTGCACGGGCATGGCCCAATGCTCCAGGGTCGTGGCCCGGCACAGGCGGCGTTGGGCCTGGGTGGCGTTGTCCAGGATATGGCGGACGCCCTGGGCCAGACCGACCACGTCGCCCAGGGGCGCAAGCCAGCCCGTGGCCTTGTGGTCCACCATGTCCGGCAGCCCGCCCACGTCGAAGCCCGCCACGGGCGTGCCGCAGGCCAGGGACTCCAGCACGGTGTTGGGCAGGTTGTCCGCCGTGGAGGGCACCACGAAGACGTCGGCCAGGTTGTAGGCCCGGGCGATCTGGGAGGGGTCGGACAAGCGGCCGAAGCGCAACGTCGGCAGCCCCAGGTCCGGCAGATCCTCGCCCCCGCCGAACACGGCCAGCACCAAGTCCCCGGCCTTACCCGACCCGCGCAGGGCGGCCAGCGCCCCCTGTAGCAGGGAGAACCCCTTGCGCGGCAGGGTCACGCTGTCCGCGCCGAAGAGCACCACGCGCGCGCCCTTGGGAATGCCCAGGGCCTCGCGCTCCGCGCCCCGGTCCAGGGGCTTGAACACGTCCGTGGGCAGGCTGTAGGGGATCACGCGGCAACCGCGCCCCCCGAGCACAGCGCTCTTGTCCACGCAGACCCCCAGCCAGCGGCTGGGCGTCACCGGGGTGATGTTCAGCCTGGCGTAGGCTTGGCGCTTGATCTCCAAAAATTGCGAGGACTCGTCCGCCGCGTCCGAGCCCAGTTGCCAACACGCGCCGCAGCCCCTGGTGTAGCGCTCGCACTCGAAGGCGTAATGGCAGCCGCCCGTAAACGGATTCATGTCGTGCATGGTCCAGACGATGGTCCGGCCGGACAGGAATTCCAGGTCCCGCTCGAAATCCACCATCCCGGGAATCCAATGGAAATTGATGACGTCCGCATCCCGCAGATGGGGCAGGGTCCGCAGGACGGAACGGCAGCGGGGCGAGGAAAACAGTTCCAAACCCTCGGGCCTGCCCGGATGCCGCCGGTAGACCTGATTCAAATTCTTCCAGAACAGGCCGTGCAGGGGCGAGGTCCAGACCCGGCCGTCGTCGCTTGCGGGCAGGACGCCGTCGCACGGCACGCGGTGCGCGTTCACGTCCGCCCCAAGGTGCAGGGAATACATGTGGCTGTCCACGCCCTGGCCCAGCAGGGACTGGTGCAGGCGCGAGGCCGCGTTGCCCGCGCCGCCCAGGTTGGACTCGCACAGGTGCACCACCTTCAGGGGCCGGACCCGCGGCCCCTTGGCCGCCTTGGGCCTTACGGCCTCCAGGAACAGGGAATCGGGCTTGCGCACCGACCCGTCCTCCTCCTCGTCCAGCAGATACGAGGCGAAATCCGGGATGGCGGACTCGTGGGCCGCGACAGTGCGCACCTCGCGGAACCCGCAGGCCTCAAGGAGGCGTCCCAGGGACAAACGGTCGTACATCCACTGGTGCACCTCGCCGCCCAGACGGAAACGGCCCACAGCCAGCGGGTCCCTCGGCGGGACGTAGGGCTGTCCGGGGCTTGCGGCCAGGGCCTTCATGCCCTCGCGGGCCTCGGCCCCCAGGCGTTCAATAATGAAGTCGCTGGCGCGGGGGGTGGGATCCCGCCACCAGTTCTTCATGTATCCGCCGGGTCCGTGGCGCGTCCCCTGGTCCACCAGTTCAATTATGGACCACTCATGCCTCGCCTGGGCGCTCTCGTCCCCCTTGCCCGCTTCATCCAGGCAATGCAGATAGCTCCGAGCCAGGGACTCCAGGTCCGGCACGGCCACGCGCAGCACGCCCCCGGGCCTGAGTACGCGGAAGCAGTCCCGCAGAAAGGCCCCGGCATCGTCCTTGTTGAAATGTTCCAGCAGATGGGAATGGTAGACGACGTCGAAGGAAGCGTCCCGGAACGGGACCCCCTCGGCCAGGTCGTGGGCGTAGACCTCGGGGCCCGGGCTGGAAAAATCCACGTTCACCCAGTCGGGGTGGAAGCGCTGGCCGCAGCCGAGGTTGAGCATCTGCATGGTTGATTCCTTTGCGTCCGGGCGGGCTCAGGCCGCGAGCTTCTTCAGGTCCTTGCGATGCCAGGCCCAGGCCGTGGCCATGATCTCGTCCAGGTCCGCGTGGCGCGGATTCCAGCCCAGGGCCGAGCGGATGCGCTGCGACGAGCCCACCAGGAACGGCGGGTCGCCCGCGCGGCGATCGGCCTCCACGGCGCGCACGGGCCTGCCGGACACGCGGCGCGCGCTCTGGACCACCTCGCGCACGGAAAAGCCCTGCCCGTTGCCCAGGTTGAAGGCGTCGGACGCCCCGCCGTCCAGGAGGTATTCCAGGCCCAGCACGTGGGCCTCGGCCAGATCCGTGACGTGGATGTAGTCGCGCACGCAGGTGCCGTCGGGGGTGTCGTAGTCCGTACCGAAGATCTTCAGCTCCCGCGCCGGATCCAGGGCCGCCATGAGGGCCAGGGGGATGAGGTGCGTCTCCGGGTCGTGGCGCTCGCCCACGCGGCCCGTCGGGTCCGCGCCCGCAGCGTTGAAATAGCGCAGGGCCAGGGAACGCAGGCCGTAGGCCGCCCCGTAGTCCGCCATGGCCTGCTCGATCATCAGCTTGGTGCGGCCGTAGGGGTTGATGGGTGCCTGGGCATGCCCCTCGGTGATGGGAATCTCCTCGGGCACGCCGTAGGTGGCGCAGGTGGAGGAAAAGATCAGCTTGTCCACCCCGGCCCGGCGCATGCCTTCCAACAGACTCAGGGTGCCGCCCACGTTGTTGCGGTAGTATTTGGCCGGGTCGGCCACGGACTCGCCCACGTAGGCGAAGGCCGCGAAATGCATCACCGCGTCCACCTTGTGCCCGGCGAAGATACGGTCCAGGAGCGCGGCGTCGGCGATGTCGCCCTCGATGAGCCGCCCCCACCGCACCAAGTCCCTATGCCCGTAGACCAGGTTGTCCAGGACCAGGGTCTCGTAGCCCCGCTCGGCCAGGGCGCAGTTGGCGTGGGAGCCGATGTACCCGGCCCCGCCGGTGATGAGCACGGTCTTAGGCATAGCCCAGAAGCTCCCTGAAATAGGCGATGGTTTTTCCGAGCCCCTGGTCCAGGGGCGTCTTGGGCTCCCAGCCGATCTCCCGCTTGGCCAGGGAGATGTCCGGCTTGCGCTGCATGGGGTCGTCCGAGGGCAGCTCGCGGAATTCGATTTGCGAGGACGAACCCGTCATCTCCACCACGCGCTGGGCCAGCTGCAGGATGGTGAACTCCCCGGGGTTGCCCAGGTTCATGGGCCCGCAGAACTCGTCGGGCGTGTTGTTCATGAAGCGCACGAAGGCCTCGATGAGGTCGTCCACATAGCAAAAGGAACGGGTCTGGGACCCGTCCCCGTACACGGTGAGCGGCTTGCCCGCCAGGGCCTGGACGATGAAGTTGGAGACCACGCGCCCATCGTCCGGATGCATGAACGGCCCGTAGGTGTTGAATATCCGCGCCACCTTCACGCGCAGGCCGTGCTGGCGGTTGTAGTCGAAGCAGAGCGTCTCGGCGCAGCGCTTGCCCTCGTCGTAGCAGGAGCGCAGGCCCCGGGGATTGACGTGGCCCCAGTAGTCCTCGGTCTGGGGATGGACCTCGGGGTCGCCGTAGACCTCCGACGTGGAGGCCTGCAGGACCTTGGCCTTGGTGCGCTTGGCCAGGCCCAGCATGTTGATGGCCCCGTGCACGCTGGTCTTCAGCGTCTGCACCGGGTCGTGCTGGTAGTGGACGGGCGAGGCCGGGCAGGCCAGGTTGTAGATCTCGTCCACCTCCACGTACAGCGGGAAGGTCACGTCGTGGCGCATGATCTCGAAATGCGGATCGTCCAGCAGGTGCCGGATGTTGTTCTTGGACCCGGTGAAGAAATTGTCCACGCACAACACGTCGCAGCCGTCCGCAAGCAGGCGCTTGCACAGGTGCGCGCCCAGAAATCCGGCTCCGCCGGTGACCAGGACCCGTTTGGGCCAGCCCATGGTTCGTTTGGACATGCAAAACTCCGTTTTCGCCGCGCCCGAAGGAAAACTTCCCAGGATTCTTCGGCATTATGTTTCCGGCATATACCACGCCCGCGCGGAGCCCCACAAGCGGGCCGCCGCCGGCGTCAATATGCCGCCACGTCCGCCGCACCAGTCTTTCCAAGTTTTACCCTTGAAAATCATGCTGTTGCGCCAACCGGACACGGACGCCGCCGACAGCAGTGCGCCGCCGGGACCATCGCCCTGGGCATTTTGCAAAAAGCCGTCCAGGACGCCGAAAATGGGAAGGCCGCCGCCCACGACGGGCGACGGCCAGCAGGAGGTATCGAGGACAAAGAAATCAGCGCGCGCGCAGCACCGCTCCCGAGGAGACCCCGGCGCCCTGGCCGTCGCGCATGCAGACCACGCCGTTGACCACCACGCAGTCGAGGCCCTCGGGCGCGGCGGAAGGGTCGGCGAAGGTGGCCGTGTCGCGGATGCGGTCCATGTCCACCAGGACCATGTCCGCAGCCATTCCCGGGGCCAGCACGCCCCGATCGTAAAGGCCCAGGCGCTGCGCCGGGAAGGCGCTCATCTTGCGCACGGCCTCCTCCAGGGGCAGGACCCCGCGCTGGCGCACGTAGCGGTCCAGGACGCGCGGGAAGGTGCTGTAGGAGCGGGGATGGGCCTTGCCTCCGGGAGGGCAGGGAATGGAATCCGAGGCCACCATGGCCGCGGGATGGCGCATGACCTTCTCCATGTCCGTCTCGGAGATCATGCGGTAGCCGCAGTTGTCCTCGCCCTTGTTGGCCATGATCAGCTCGTAGGCCGTCTCCAGGGGGGACTTACCCATGCGCCCCGCGGCCTCGGCCAGGGTCAGGCCCTCGTATTCCGGGGTCCGGGGGAAGAACAGCAGGATGATCCCGTCGGGGCCGCCGCTGTTCAGGTAGTAGTTGTCGTAGCCGCAGTCCGGGTCCTGGATTTCCGCGCTGATCCTGGCGCGCACGTCCCGGTCGCCCAGGCGCTCGATGAGCCTGTCCACCCCGCCCTCCTGGACCCAGGAAGGCAGGAAGGCCCGCAGGGTGGTGCTGGCCACGTCGTAGGGGTAGAAGTTCATGGTCACGTCCAGGCCCTCGGCCCGGGCCTGGTCCACCATGGCCAGGGTCTGGTCCACCAGGCCGTAGTTGGGCCGGCCGCAGGCCTTGTGGTGGGAGATCTGCACGGGAATGCCCGCCTCCCGGCCGACCTTGATGAGCTCGGCCACGCTCTCCACCACCCCCGCGGCCTCGTCGCGCATGTGGCTCTCGTACAGGCCGCTGAATTCGGCCAGGCCGGCGGCCACCTGGGCCAGCTCCCCGGGGGAGGTGTAGGTCCCGGGCGCGTAGACCAGGCCGCTGGTCATGCCCACGGCCCCCTCGGCCATGCACTGGGCCACCAGGGAGCGCATGGTTTCGATTTCATCCGCCGTGGCGGCGCGGCTCTCGAAGCCCATGACCGCGATGCGCACGGTGCCGTGGCCCACGAAGCTGGCCACGTTGGTGCCCAGCGGCAGGGCCTCCAGGCGCGAGAGCCACTGGCCGAAGCTGCGCCAGGCCCAGTCCGGTGCGACCCCGGCGCGGATGAATCCGGTGTAGTTCTCCAGCAGGGCCAGGCGTTCGTCGCTCACGGGCGCGGCGCTGTATCCGCACTGGCCGATGGCCTGGGTGGTCACGCCCTGGCGCAGCTTGACCTGGGCGTCCGGGGAGCGCAGCAGGTCGAAGTCGGAATGCGTGTGCAGGTCCACGAACCCCGGCATGAGGTAGCGATCCTCGGCGTCGATGGTCTCCACGGCGTCCACGTCCTTGCCGCAGGCCGGACCCATGGCCAGGATGCGGCCCCGGGACGCGCAGACGTCCCCCCGGAACCAGGGGGTGCCCAGGCCGTTGACGATGCGCGCGTTCTTGATCAGCAGATCGGCTTTCATTGTCTTCTCCCCGGGGTCTACCAGGCCCCGACGGCCTTGTCCCCAAGCACCAGGCTCGGCAGCCAGCAGGACAGGGCCGGAATGTAGGTGGTCAGAAGCAGGACCGGAATCCCCACCCAGAACAGGTACTTGAGCATGATGGGGATGACTTCCTGGTAGGTGCTGCCCGAGAGCCGCGTGCCCACGAAGATGGACATGGCAAACGGCGGCGTGATGACGCCCAGGCCCACGTTGACGATGCAGATGGCCCCGAGCTGCACGAGGTTCACGCCCAGCCCGGCCATGAGCGGCAGGACCAGGGGCACGCTGAGGATGAGGATGGGAATGGCCTCCACGAACATGCCCATGAGCAGCAGGAAGGCGTTCATGGACAACAGGATCAGGATCTTGGAATCGAACATTCCGAGCATGCCCGAGGCCAGTTCCTGGGCCACGCCCGCGCGCACCAGATAGCGCCCGAGCACCGTGCCCGAGGCGATGAGCAGGGCAATGACGCCGATGGACACCAGGGAGCTGGCGATGGCCCGGTTCAGGCCCGGCATGGTCAGCTTGCGGTACACGAAGAAACCGATGACCAGGCAGTAGACCACGGCCACGGCCCCGGCCTCGTTGGGCGTGCAGATGCCGCCGTAGATGCCCACCAGGATGACGATGGGGCAGCCCAGGGCGGGCAGGGCGCCCAGGGAGGCCGAACGCAGCCGCCCCATGCGCTGCACGAAGGTCAGCCCCTCTTCCGTGTCCACGGCCATGGACAGGTCGATGTACCTGGGGCTGATGAAATAGTTCAGCACCGCGTAGCCCAGGGCCAGGAGCAGGCCCGGGATCACCGTGGACAGGAACACCGCGGCCACGGACTGCTGGGCCACCAGGCAGTAGATCAGCGCGGGCACGCTGGGGGGGATGAGATAGCCCATGAAGCTGGAGCAGCAGAGCACCGAGGTGGTGTATTCCTTGCGGTAGCCGTAGCGCTCCAGGCGCGGCACCAGGAGGGGGATGAGCGCCGAGATGCAGGGCACGGACGAGCCCGTCAGCGCGCTCATGAACAGGGAGGCGATGATGCCCACCAGGGCCATGCCGCCCCGGACCTTGCCCACCAGGAGGTAGGAGAAGTCCACGATGCGGTCGGCCAGGCCGCCCTCGGAGATCAGGCTGCCCGCGAACACGAAGAACCCGATGGCCATGAGCACGTAGCTGTTCAGGGAGTGGTAGAAGGTGCCTATGACGAAGGTGTCGGGGATGCCGGAAATCGCCAGCCCCGCGCCCGTGCTGGCCAAAAACAGCCAGCCCAGGGGGATGGCCATGGCTAGGCCCAGCAGAAAGATGCCTACGGCGAAGAGGATTCCCTGTGTCATTTCGAGGCTCCCTGGCTGGCCGTCAGCATCCGCTTCCGGATTTCAAGGCTCTTCGTCCCGATGTGGTGCAGGGTGTGGACGATGCACAAGACCACCATCACCAGGACGGTCTCCCTGATCCAGCTGGTGTTGAACCAGGGAACCAGGGTGGCGTATTCGGGATATTTGATGGCCCTTTTGAACAATTTGAAGGCCATGGGCAGCATGTAGAACATGATGGACAGGGACAGGACCTGCAGGAGGAGCTGGTAGACCTTCCTCCCCAGGGGGCGCTTGTCGAAGATCATATCCATGAACACGTCCACGGACGTGTGCCCGCCCTCCCGCGTGGTGTAGGAGATGGACAGGATCATCATGGGCACGAAGATGAACAGCGTCAGGTCGCCGATCCACATGATCTCGAAATGCAGCATGTACCGGTTCACGACCTGGACCAGCACCATGAAGGAACAAACGAGCAGGCCCGTGTAACAGAGGATGCTCTCGGCCAGGGCGATGCCGCAAATGAATGTGAGATAAGCCCGTTTCATACCGCCTCCGGGTGATGCACACCCGGGGAGGAGGGCCTCCCCTCCCCGGGTGTCGGCAAGTGAACCTTGTTATTTCTTGGCGCGGACCTTGGCGCGGATGTCGGCCAGGCTCTGCTGGATCTTGGCGCGCATGTTCTGGCCGGGGTAGTGCTTCTCAAGCCAGGGGTCGCACAGCTCCTTCCAGACGCCGTCCATCTTGGCGGCCTCGCGGAAGGCGTCGCGCTCGGCGTCGGTCAGGCGCACCAGGGTGAAGCCGGGCTCGGACGAAACCTTCTTGATGTAGTCGGCCTCGGCCTTCTGGTGGATCTCGTTGGCGTAGTGCTGGGCCTCGGTGGCGGCCTTGGTCACGGCGGCCTTGAGGTCGGCGGGCAGCTTGTCCCAGATGTCCTTGTTCATGGCGATGTTCTGGGCGTCCCAGATGAAATTCAAGTCGGTGTAGAACTTCATGACCTCGTAGTGGCGCTCGTCCACCAGGGAGGGCCACATGTCCCAGCAGCCGTCCACCACGCCGCGGGACAGGGCGTTGTAGATCTCGGACCAGGGCAGGGTGGCCAGGGTCATGCCCGTGCCCTTGCCCATGTTCTCCAGGGCCCGCACCGCGCCCAGGGAGCTGGACACGCGCATCTTGAGGTTCTTGAAGTCGGCGGGGATGCGGATGGCCTGCTTGGTGTTGCCGATGCCGTAGGCGCCCTGGGAAACGTGGAACAGGGTGTGCAGCCCAACCTCGTTGTAGGCCGTCTCCATGATGTCGTAGAGGATGCCGTGGTCCGGGCTGAAGGCCAGCTCGGCCTCTTCCCAGGAGGAAATGGTCCAGGGCATCCAGTTGAGCATGCCGCCGGGCACGAGGCTCACGTAGGGCGAAAACGTGCCGATGGTGATGCTGCCGTCCTGGACCCCGTGGAAGGTCTCGTCGTGGTTGCCCAACAGCCCGTCCACATAGAGCTTAATCTCCACGCGGCCGTTGGTGTATTCCTTGGTCTTGTCAACGAAGTACTGGTAGGCCTTGTTGGCCTGGGGGCGGACCCAGGGCTGGCTGAAGGTCCACTCGTACTCGGCGGCCGAGGCCGGGGCGACCGCGACCACGGCGAGCAGCAGCGCGCCGGCCAGGGCCGAAATCCATTTTCTCGCTTTCATGATGACTCCTCCGATTCCGGTGTTGAACATGAAGTGAACGGCTCCTCAAATATCGAAGGAACCGGGCGCGGCTCACTCGCCGATCAGCCCCCGGCCCCTGGCATCGTACTCATTCCAGTCCTTGTCCGGGACCATGCCCCCGCCCGTGGCCCAGAACAGGTGCGTGGCCCCGGCCGACCGGCCCGCCGCCCCGGCCGCCCCGTGCATGGCCACGCGGCAGGCGCCGGACAGCCCGGCCACGGCCGACGGCTCCAGGCGCAGGCCCTCGGTGCGCGCGGCCAGGCTCAGGTGGCGGAACAGCGCGTCGTCGTCCACGGTGAAGACCCCGTCGATGAGGTGCTTGAGCGCCCGGCCCACGAATCCCGACGGACGGCCCACGGCCAGGCCGTCGGCGGCGGTGCGCACGTCCAGGCCCAGGTCCTGGACGCTCACGGTCTCGTGCATGCCCGTGCACAGCCCGAGCAGCATGGCCGGGGCGTGGGTGGGCTCCGCGAACCAGCAGCGCACGGCGTCGCCGAAGGCCAGCTTGAGGCCCAGGGTCACGCCGCCGGGCCCGCCGCCCACCCCGCAGGGCAGGTACACGTGCAGGGGATGCTCGGCGTCCACGGCCACGCCCAGCTCGTCGAACTGGGCCTTCAGGCGCTCGCCGGCCACGGCGTAGCCCAAAAACAGATCCTGGGAATTCTCGTCGTCCACGAAATGGCAACGCGGGTCGGACTCGGCCTCCCTGCGGCCCTCGGCCACGGCCAGGCTGTAGTCCGAGGCGTGCTCCACTACGCGCACGCCCTTGGAGCGCAGCATGTCCTTTTTCCACTGCCTGGCGTCGGCGGACATGTGCACCGTGACCTTGAAGCCCAGGGCCGCGCTCATGATGCCGATGCTCAGGCCCAGGTTGCCCGTGGAGCCCACGGCCACGGAATAGCCGCCGAACAACTCCCGGGCCGCGTTCGAGGCCAGCTGGGCATAGTCGCCGTCCCGGGCGAGCAGCCCCTCGCTCAGGGCGACGGTCTCGGCGAGCTTGAGAATCTCGTAGATGCCGCCCCGGGCCTTGATGGAGCCGGAAATGGGCAGCTGGCTGTCCAGCTTGGCGAAAAGCCTGCCCGGGAACTGGCCTCCCCCGGCGACGGCCAGGGCCTCTCGCAGGGTGGGGGTCTCCTTGAGCGGGGACTCGATGAGCCCGCCCGCCGGGGCCGTTTCCGGGAAAACCTCGGCCAGGTAAGGCCGAAAACGTTCCAGCCTGAGGGCCGCGTCCCGCACGTCCTCCGGCCCCAGGGGCACCGTGGGCAGGGCCTGGACCATGGACAGGGCGTCCGGGTTGACCCAAAATACTTCACGAGTGGCCGCCACATCCTCCAGCAGGGGATGGGCGCGCAGCAACGAGGCGCGGAGTTCCAGAGTGGTCAAAACAGCATCCTTTGACTTAATCTTCTTTGCATGGTGAAGAAATTTCCTCACATTTCTTTCGCTGCGGAAAAACAAACACTTTTGTAGCTTGTTGTTTTGGAATCCTATCTGATATCTTTATTGTGCAACAAACGATTAGTTTTCCAAAACGCGTGAGGCATATTCACCTATGGACAAGCAGACACTGGCCCAAAGCCTCGGCTCGTTGCACACCTTCTTCTGTGCGGGCAGGCACATGAGCTTCAGCAAGGCCGCGGACGAGCTCTGCCTGACCCCGGGCGCCGTGAGCCACCGCATCCGCAATCTCGAGGAAGCCCTGGGGTTCCCCCTGTTCCACCGGTTCACCCGGCGCATCGATTTCACGGCCCAGGGGGCCATGCTGTTCAGCGTGCTGGACAATTCCCTGGGCGAAATCACCACCCAGCTGCGCAACATCAACAACCAGACCCTCAACGGCCAGCTGCGCATCACCTCCCCGCCGTCCTTCGCCAGCGTCTGGATCATGGACCGGCTGCACGATTTCCGGCGGCGCTTCCCGGGCATCTGCATCGACCTGCAGAACCGCAACGACCTCGTGGATTTCGAAAGCGAGCCCGTGGACCTGGCCATCTACTACGGCCCCGGGGTGCACCCCGGGCTGCACGTCACGCATCTGATGGAGGAGTTCATGTCCCCGGTGTGCTCGCCGGCCTACGCCGACGCCCACGGGCTCTGGGGGGACACGCGAAAGCTCAGGGACTGCACCTTCCTGCACGACGACGCGCCCGTGCCCAGTGCCCCAAGGCATTCGGAATGGAGCAACTGGGCCATGGCGGCCGGGGTGGAGAACCTGCCCTTCGACCGCTGCTACAGCTTCGACCGCTCGGAGCTGGCGCTGCGGGCCGCCATCCAGGGCATCGGCGTGGCCATGGGCCGTTCGGAGCTGATCCGCGACGCCCTGTACAGGGGCGACCTGGTGCAGCCCTTCCCCCTGCGCGCCCTGTCGGCCTACGCCTACTACGCCGTCATCCGCCAGGAAGACGCAGGCGCGCCGCGCATCTCCGCCCTCATGAACTGGCTCAAGGAGCAGGTGCAGCAGAGCGCCAAGGCCGGAGCGGGGCGGCTGCGGCGGCTGGACGACAGCGTACACGCACCGGCCCCCACGCCCGGGCCGGTGCAGCGGCTGGTGGCCGAATACTGCATCGGCGCCCCGGAAACGGACAGCCGCCCCCGCCGCAACAAGAAATGAAAAACGCCCGCCCCGGGCAATCCGGAGCGGGCGCAGGCCCTCGGCGGTGATTCCGCTCAATCTTCCAGCACGGCCGCCAGCTTGGCGCGCAGGTCCCCCAGCGCCAGGGCATACACGCGGGTGCGCATGTTCTCCACTTCCTCATTGGAATATTTGAGGTTCAGCTTCATGAAGTTGCCCTCGATGCCATAGGAGGAGCGGTTGTTGGTCTCGTAGGTGGAGCCGGTGTTGCGCTCGTGCAGGATGCGCAGATGCCCCTGGTACACGGCGTACCCGCCTTGGGAGCAGAGGCGCAGGTCGTGCTCCGCGTCGTCGAACTGCGAGGGCGAGAACTGCAGGTCGAAGCCGCCCACCCTGTGCAGGTCCCCGGTGCGGAACATGTGCAGGCAGCCCGTCACCGAAAGGCAGGGCCGCAGATACGTGAACTGCCCGAAATCCATCTCGTCCAGATACTGGCAGCAATAACCCACGCTGCTCTTGTCCGTGGCCTCCATGAGGAACTCGTCGGCGTGCTGCACGTTGTGCGGCGCGCCGTCCTCCACCACGCGGCAGCCCCAGACCCCGGCCTCGGGATAGGCCGCCTGGGCCGCGCCCATGTAGCCCAGCCAGTCCGGGGGCAGGAGGATGTCGTCGTCCATGTAGACGACGTTGTCCGAGGCGCGCACCTCGGGCAGGTGCATGAGCCAGTTGCGCGCGGCGGGCGCGCCCACGTTGACCAGGGTGGACAGGCCCTGGAAGCGCCCGGAGCCCAGACGCTCGCCCCAGGCCCGCACCACGTCGGGGGTCTCGTCGGCGCTGCCGTTGTCCAGGACGATGATGCGCGCGTCCCCCAGGTCCGATTCCGCCAGGGACCCCAGGGTCCGGTCCAGGCTGCGGGCCTTGTTCCAGGAATAGAGCAGCAGGCAGGTGCGCCCTTCGGGATGCGCGCCCGGCGCGTCCAGGCCGGCCCGCACGTCGTGGGCCCTGAGCAGCAGGTTGGTCTGCCAGGGGCTTTGGCGCAGGGAGGCCCGCCACAGCTCCAGGGCGCCCTCGCGGTCGCCCATGCGCAGCAGGCATTCGCCTTCGAACTGGTCCAGGCCGGGCCATTCCATGTCCGCGCGCAGGGCCCGGCAGGCGGCCAGGGCCTCGCCGTGGCGCCCCTGATGGAACAGGGCGTCGGCCCGGGCGCGCGCGGCAAAGGGCGCGCAGACCCCGGCCGGGACGTCCCCGGCCAGGCCCAGCAGCCAGTCCCAGGCCCCGTGGTCCTTGGCGCAGTTCATGGCCTGCCACCACCAATGCAGATTCTCCGGGTCCCTGCGCAGGTGGATCTCCACCTCGGCGCACAGGGCCTCGCCGCCCCGGGCGGCCAGCTCGTCGCGCAGGGGCGGCCAGCTCACGGGCCCGCGAAAGGTTCCGGCCATGGCCAGCACGGCCCGCCTCTTGGCCGGGGAAAGCCGCCCGCCCAGTGTTTCGTCCAGGCCGACGAGTTGCGCGCCCAGGGTGGGATCCCCGGGGTTGCTGTCCCAGGCCCGGTGCAGAAGCCCGAAGCCGATGTCCAGGAGCAGCTCCCGGCCCCGAACGTCGGGGTCCGTGGCCTGCTTCAGGAATCGGCCGCTGACGTGCATGCAATAGTAGCGCCCCGAGGCGCAGACCGTGAGATATTTGCCCAGGTACGAGGGCAGCATGGGCCAACCCTGGCGGCGCGGGGCCTTGGCGGCCTGGTTGGCGCTGGGCCGCGCCTTGGTCTCGGACATCGTGCCTCCTTGCCCGGTCCGGTGTCGGAAAACCGACAGGACCTCCACGTCCTGTGGACTGGGGGCTGCAATTTCGTTACTCTCAAGACGCCGGATTGACCGGTTATTCCCGCAAAGCCAAGGCCATCGCCATGCAAAGCGCCCTTTGCCCCACAGGACTCGCCGTCCTGGTTCCTTGCCATAACTGTGCCGAATTCATCGCCCCCTGCCTCTCGTCCGTGCTGGAGCAGGACTTCGCGGACTGGCGGCTGCTGGTGGCCGACGACGCGTCCACGGACCGCACGGCGGACAGGGCCGGGGAATTCGCCGGGGACCCGCGCATCAGCGTGCTCCGGGGCGCGCCCCGGGCCCATCTCATGGGCAACGTGCTGGCCGGGCTGCGCGAGCTGGCCCCCGGCCCGGCCGAGGTGGTGGCCGTGGTGGACGGGGACGACCACCTGCTGCCCGGGGCCTTCAGGGCCGTCATGGAGGCCCACGCCCAGGGCTACGACCTGGTGCATACGGACATGGCCGTGGACGGCGCGGACGGATCCCTGGGCGCGCAGCTCCTGCCGGGCGTGCCGCCCCGGGCCCAGCTCTGGTGCATCTCCCACCTGCGCACCTTCAAGGGGTATCTTCTGGAATCCCTGCACGACGAGGATTTCCGGGACGCGGACGGCAACTATTTCCGGGCCGCCGGGGACCTGTCCCTGTACCTGCCCATGGCCGAGGCCGCGGGCCCGGGCAAGACCCGCTTCCTGCCCGAGAGGCTCTACCGCTACCGGGTGCACGAGGGCTGCAACTTCAAGGTCCGCCGCGCCGAGCAGCTGGCCAACAACGCGCTGATCCGCTCGCGCCCGCCGCGGCCGCCCCAGACCAGGCATTTCGACTTCACCGAGACCGTGCGCGACCTGGACAAGCTGGGGCTGCGCGCCCTGGGCGAGGCCGTGCGCAAGCGCTACCCCCGGCCCTTCAGCGTGCGCCTGGAGCACGCCCTGCCCGCCTTGGAGCTGGACTCCTGGCGCGCCTACCACAACCTCTGGATCGCCGAGGGCGTGTACCTCGCGCCCGGGCCGGAGGCGCCATGAGCGCCGAGGTCCTGGCCGTTATCCCGGCTCGCGGCGGGTCCAAAGGCCTGCCGCGCAAGAACGTCCTGGACCTGGGCGGCATCCCCCTCGTCGCCTGGAGCATCCGCGCGGCCCTGGCCGCGCCCTCGGTGACGCGGGTGGTGGTCAGCACGGACGACGAGGAAATCGCGGCCACGGCCCGGGAGCACGGGGCCGAGGCGCCCTTCCTGCGCCCCGCGGACCTGGCCGGGGACCGCAGCAACGTCATGGACTCGGTGCTGCACGTCTTGAGAACCCTGGAAGAGACCCAGGGCTACAGGCCCGACGCCTTCTGCACCCTGTACCCCACCCATCCCTTTCGCGCGCCTGGGCTGGTGGAGGAATTGACGCGCATCCTGGCCTCGCGCCCGTGCATCGTGGTCACGGGCAGACGCCTTGAGACCGGGCCGCGCAGCCACCTCGTGCGCCAGGGCGACGGCTACGCCTTCATGGACCCCGGCCCGGTCCAGGGCTGCGTGTTCCGCCCCTACGGGGTGTACGAGGGCAAGCCCGCCGGCCTTGGGGCCGGGGAGACGCACGTGCACCTGCTGGACAACCCTGTGGAGCTCATGGACATCGACGACGCCCGGGACCTGGAGCTGGCTAGGGCGGTGGTGCGAAACAATCTGTTCCCCGTGCCGGAGGCCCCGTGCGCGTAGTCGTCCCCCTGGCGTTGGCGCCGCACGAATACCTGGCCGCGCATCCGGCCCTCTTGGCCGAACTGGCCGCCAGGGCCGTGGACGCCGGCCAGGAAGTCCTGCGATCCATGGACGCCCCGGGCCCGGTGATCCTGGCCCACGACGAGAACCGCGCAGCCCTGGCGAAATCCCTGGACAAGGCGACGGCCGCGCCCCTGGCCGCCCCGGTCCGGCCCGCATGGGAGAACGAGGATCTGCTCCCGCCGGGCTGCGCCGAGGCCCTGGCCGCGGCGGGCGCGGCGGAGGGGCCCGTCCTGGTGCTCAACCCCAGGGCCCCGGAACCGGACCCGCAGGCCCTGGCCACCGCCTGCCGGGCCCTGGCGGACGGCGACGCGCGCGTACTCTTCAGCGCCCGCCCGCCCAGGGACCACCCCTGCCAAGCCAAGGTGCTCTACCGCATGGACATGACCCCGCAGGACGCCGCCCGAACGGTCCTTCCCGAGGACCAGGGCCGCGCCCTGGCCACCGCAGCGCCCTGCGCACCGGGGACCCTGCTGCGCCTGACCCTGGACGGCAGGGCCTATTGGATTTCCCCCCGCCGGGACCGCGAATCCCAGCGGACGGTCTTTGACCTGCCTCCAGATTTGGAGTTGCGGGAGCGCTCGGGCCGCGCCCTGGTGGAGCCCTGCCCCGTGCCCGGCGACGGGGTCGTGCGCCTGCCCTTTTCCCCGGCCCTCGCGCCCTGGCGCTGGGACAGGATGACGAACCGCGTGGTCCAGGCGGACACGGGCCGCTGGATAGCCGGACGCCAGGACTTCCCCGAAGTGCTCACGCCGGATCGCGCCTTTTGCCTGCTGCCCCGGGGAACGGGGCACCACAGCGAAGCCCGCGCCTTTGCCCACGCCCCGGCCTTCGCCACGCTCATCCACGATGCGTTTTCGGCCCTTGCGTGGCGGGTGTCCACGGGGCGAGACCAAGGACCTGTGGCTTGATTTTTGCTTTGTCATCTTGCCTTGCATACGCAAGACATTGATCACGCCTCTATACAGGAAAGACAAAACCAAGATGACACCTGACAATGCACACGCCCCCGGAGGCCGCCAGGAACAAGATTCCTACTTGGTCACGGCCGTGGTTTCCACCTATGCCTCGCAAGCCTTCATCGAAGGCTGTCTGCAGGACCTCGTGGATCAGACCCTCTATGCCCAGGGCAAGTTGGAAATCGTGGTCATCGACAGCGCGTCCCCTGAGGATGAACAAACCATCGTCCAACGCTTCATGCGGGATCATCCGCACATCGTGTACGAGCGCACGCCCCAACGGGAAACCCTGTATGCGGCCTGGAACCGGGGTGTGGCCAAGGCACGCGGCAGGTACGTAAGCAACGCCAACACCGACGACCGCCACAGGCTCGACGCCCTGGAAATCCTGGCCGCGGCCCTGGAGAACAATCCCGACGCCGGAGTTGCCTACGGAGACTGCCTGGTCACCGAGCGGCCCAACGAGACCTGGGCACGGAACAGCGCCGCGTCCGCCTATGCCTTCCCGCGCTGCAGCCTGCGCCAGGCCCTGTCCCGCCAATTTTTTGGCCCCCAGCCCCTGTGGCGGGTCTCGGCCCACCGGGAGCTGGGCGGATTCGACCCCGGCTTCACCGTGCAGGGGGACTACGACTTCTTCATCCGCATGGTGCGCCGCTTCGGCGGGGTGCACGTGCCCAAGGCCCTGGGCATCTACTGCCGCCGCCAGGACAGCGTGGAGCGGGCCAACAGGGACAAGAACGTCAGGGAGCAGGCCCGCGTCAAGGCGCTGTACCGCTCCGACGTCACGGTGGACGAGGCCTACCCCGCACTGGGTCTCTACGCCGCCGATCCCCTAGCCCGTCTCGCCTGCCACCTGGACCTGGGCAACCTGTTCATCAAGAGCGGCGGGGACACGGCCAGCGCCCGGGTCCAGTACCGCCTGGCCGGGGAAATCATGCCCGAACACCCCGCGCCGCAGCACAACCTGGCCCTGTGCGGCCTGCTGGAAAAACAACACCAAGCCGCGGGCCTGCCCGCCGAAGGCACCAAACCCGTGCCCAGGGAGGTCCTGGAGGCCCTGGCTGCGATGCCCCACGACGTCGTGTCCTGCATGCCCCCGGTACGCACGGGGTCCCTTGAATTCGCCCTGGCCGAGGCCGAGGCCCTGCGCCGGGAAGAGCGTGCGGAAGCACCCAGGCAAAGAACCTTCCAAGCGGCTTGCGCCCTGTCCGAGGCCATGGGACGGATGGCGGAAGGAGACTTCGAGACCGCCGAGGCGGCCATTGTGCGCTACCGGGCAAATATGCGCTACGACGACCTGCCGAGAAACGACAAACGCCCTGCGACCGCGCCTCGCGTCTCCGTGGTCATCCCGGCCTTCAGGACGGGCCAGGCGCTTCTGGACTGCGTGGAGTCCCTGGGTGGGCAAAGCAGCGACAATTTCGAAATCATCGTGGTGGATAACGGCGGCAACGAGGCCGTGACCCAGGCTTTGCTCGCCCTGCCCCTGTTGCTGATCAAGCCGCCCGTGAATCTGTTCCCCTCGGAGGCGCGCAACGTCGGGGCCCATTTCGCGCGCGGCAAGGTGCTGGCCTTTGTGGACGACGACGGCCTGGCGCATTCGGATTTCGTGGGCAGCGTGGAGCGGGCCTTCGACGCCTGGGACATCAAGGCCCTGCGCGGCAGGGTGCGGCCCAGGACCGAAGACCCCGCGCCGGGCTCAAACCTCGCCCCGCACTACGACCTCGGCCCGCTCCCCATGGCCCATTACGTGGGCGTCGAGGGCTGCTCGGCCTTTGACCGCCGGGCCTATATGGAGGCCGGAGGCATGGAGCCCCTGCTCTTCGGGGCCGAAGGGCTGGAGACGGCCTTCAAGATCAGCCAGCGCCACGGCCTGGAATCCGTGATCTACTGGCCCGAGACCATCCTTTTCCACGACTACGCGGACACGGGCAGCAAGCTGCAAACTAAGACCGGCAGGCATGCCCGGATGCACGAATTCCTCAAGGCCCGGCGCCCAGGGGTCCTGCAATACCTGCACCACGTCCGGGCCCTGGCCGGAACCTCGCCCGCGCCGCCCAGGCCCGTCGCCCAGGACCAGGGCGGCTGCGCCCGGGAACTGCTGGAACGCCTGCAACGCGTGGGCTGGGAAGACCGCATGCCCCGCTATTCCCGGCATCTGGTATCCATCACACGGCATCCCCGGGAGACGGCCCCGGCCGTGAGCGTCGTGGTCATCGCCAACGATCCGGGCAGGCTGTCCCTGGAGACCTTCGCCCTGTTGCAGGAACAGCGCGACCAGCGCCTGCAGCTGGTGTTCGTGGACAACGGCTCGCACAACGAATTCGCCCAGCGCATGGAAAGGCTCAGCGACGTCGCCGCGCGCCTGGGCACGGACACAGGGGCCTATCTGGCCCGCAACATCGGGGCCTGCCTGGCCGACGCCCCGGTGCTCCTGTTCCTGGACGACGACGCGCGCCCGGCACCGGACTTCGTGCAGAGCCACCTGATGGAACTGGAACGCCTGGGGGCCACGACCCTGCGCGGGGTGGTGCGGCCCCGCACGGACTCGCCCCTGAACAGCGTGGCCGGGCACTACCACCTGGGCGAGACACCCTTCCCGCGCTTCCCGGACCTGGAGGGCAACATGTCCATCCGGGCCGAGGCGTTCTTCGCCGTGGGCGGCTGGGACGACGCCATCCGTTTCGGCCACGGGGGCATTGAGCTCTCCCGCCGCCTGCTGCACCGGGACCCGGACAAGAGCCATCAGATGTACAGCCCCAGGCCCGTGGTGCTCCACGAATACGCCAAGAGCCAGGAACACCTGACGCGCAAGCGGACACTGCAGAGAAGGACCTGGGAATACCTACGCCGCAAGCACCCGGATATCGACGCCTTCCTCGCCTCCTGGGAGGCGCACAAGCCCGGAGCTACTAGAGCCCCTGCGCAGGAGAAAGACATGGACAGAAGCACCCTTTCAAGACATTTGAAAAACGTGCTGGACCAGCTCCAGGAAGGGCTGCGCACCTATCCCCGCCGCACCCCGGGCGAATTGGAGCTGAACGGCGTACGCCTGCGCTTCGCGGACTTGCACAGCTTCTACTTCCAGGGCAAGCAGATATTCTTCGACAAGTACTATGAATTCGAAACCGACGCCCCGTCACCCCTGATCCTGGATTGCGGCGCGCACATCGGCATGAGCGCCCTGTACTTCGCCACCCGCTACCCGGGGGCCGTGGTCCAAGCCTACGAGGCCGACCCGGCCATCGCGGCCATGCTGGCGGACAACGTGCGGGCCTTCGGCCTGGGCAACGTCACTCCCTACCACGCCGCAGTCTGGACCCACGACCAGGGCGTGAATTTCGCAAGCTGCGGAGACGACTCCGGGGCCGTGAGCCAGGACGCGGACGGCCGGGTGCCGTCCGTCAGGCTACGGGACATTCTGGCCGAACGGACCGTGGACCTTCTGAAAATGGACATCGAGGGTGCGGAATTCGAAGTCCTGGAAGACTGCGCCGATGTGCTGCGGCAGGTCAAACGAGCCGTCATCGAGGTCCATTGCCTTGAATTGAGCCAACGGCTGGGCCGTATCCTGAACCTGCTGGAAGACTCGGGGTTCACCTGCTGCCTGCAAGACCTGATCTTCGTCAACTGGACCGAGAAAAAACAGCCCGCGCCCTTCTCCCATCTCAAGGACCGCAGGCAGATCCTCAATGTCTACGCCTGGCAAACAAACAGCCCGCACGGCCATGTACGGGAGGGATGACAACTTATGTGCGGAATCTGCGGCATCCTCGGACCGGGCAGTCACGAACCCACGCGCCTGGACCCCATGCTGGGCCAATTGGTGCGGCGCGGCCCGGACTCTTGCGGGACGTTCGCACGCGAGGGCCTGCTCATGGGTATGCGCAGGCTGAGCATCAACGGCCTGAACAACGGTGACCAGCCTCTGTTCAACGAGGAACGAAGCGTTATCGTTGTATATAACGGTGAAATCTATAATTATCTTGAGCTTAAGGCGGAACTTGAGGCCAGGGGGCACAGGTTCCGCTCGGATTCCGATGGCGAAGTCATCTGCCACCTTTACGAGGAACAGGGCCCGGATATCTTCGACAAGCTTGACGGCATGTTCGCCGTGGCCCTCTGGGACGAAAAGCGCGAACGGCTGGTCCTGGCCCGGGACTACCCAGGGGAAAAACCCCTCTACTACGGGCGGGGGGCGGACAGCACCCTGGTCTTTGCCTCGGAGATCAAAAGCCTAAGGCGTTACCCCGGGGTCTGCGACGAGCTGGACCTGCAGGCCCTGTGGGACTTCCCCACCTTTCTGTGGATTCCCGAACCGCGTACGGCATTCAAGGGCGTACACGCCCTGATGCCGGGAACCATGCTCGTGATCGAAGGCGGACAATCCCGGCAACAACGCTACGCCAACGGCTTCGCCCATCATCCGGCCCCGCGGGCCCAGGCCCAGGCCATAGCCCTGACGCGGCAGGTGATCACGCAGTCCGTGGCCAGCCGCCTGCTGTCCGACGTACCCGTGGGCTGCTTTTTGAGCGGAGGCCTGGATTCGTCCATCGTCAGCACCCTGGCCGCGCGCAGCCTGGGCCAGCTGGACACCTTTTCCATAGGCTTCGAAGACCTGGACGACCCCTACGGCGGCAGCCAGGACGAATCCTCCTACGCCCGGCTGGTGAGTCAGGCCATCGGCTCACGGCATCACGAAATCCGGGTCACGGCCAAAGATTTCGACGAACTGCTGGAGACCTTCTGCGTGGCCGGAGACCAGCCGTTCGCTGTCAGCTCCGGACTGGGCATCCTGGCGGTGGCTCAACGCGCCCGGCAGGAGGGCATCAAGGTTCTGCTCTCGGGCGACGGGGCGGACGAATGCTTCGGAGGCTACGCCTGGTACACCTCCCTGGCCCGGGCGACAGGGGCTGGGACGCGAGAAGCCCTGCCCGCGGACCGCGTGGTTTCTTATCAGAACTTCAGCCTCGGCCAGGAGGAACGCCTTCGCACGTTGGCGGACTATCGCCCCAGGCTGCGGGCCTGGGCCTGGCACTATTACGCGGCCGAAGCAGAAAAAAAGGCCCTGTTCTCCGAGGACCTGGCCGGGGAAACCATCTCTTCCCTGCGCCACTTCGACCATCCTGCGGGTGGGGAGACATGGAAGCCCAACGACTTCATCCTGCATGACAAGGCCTTCTACCTGACCAACGAGATGCTCAGAAAGGTGGATAGAATGACCATGGCCTTTTCCGTGGAATCACGCGTTCCTTTTACCGCTCCGGCAGTGCTCGCATTCACGGACAAGCTCGATTTCCAATACAAGGTGCGCGACGGTGAACTGAAGTGGGCCCTGCGGGAGGCCTTTGCCGATGACCTGCCCGAGGCCGTGGTCCGACGGCCCAAACATGGATTCAACGTACCCGTGGATTATTGGCTGAAAACAGGGTGGAACGACCTGCTGCGCCACTCCTTCTCCAGGGAATCCGCCCTGCACAAGGCCGGATACCTGCACAAGGACGCGGCCCGGGAGGCGGAACGAATGCTCAATGCCCCGGACAGGCTCAACGGGCACACCCTGTTCTGCTACATCATGCTCAACCTCTGGCTGGAAAGGGGAGAAGAATGGAGATCATAGCCGAGATAGGACAAAATCATGACGGCGACATGGGCAGGGCCCGGGAGATGATCCACGCCGCGGCCGAAGCCGGGGCCGACGCCGCCAAGTTCCAGGTCTATGATGCCGCGGCCCTGTTCCCCAAGGACGGCAACCCCTGGTACGACTACAACCTGAAAACGGAACTGGCGCACGACGACGTGCTTATGCTGGCCGAGGAATGCGGACGGGCGGGCATTGAATTCCTTGCTTCGGTCTTCGACGTCCAGCGCGTGGCCTGGCTGGAGGAGGCCGGGGTCAAACGCTACAAGATCGCCTCGCGTTCGGCATGCGACCAGAAACTCATTGCGGCCCTGGCCGCCACGGGCAAGCCGCTCATCGTCTCCCTGGGCATGTGGGAAGGCAAAGATTTCCCCGCCATCACGGCACAAGACCAGGTGGATTTTCTGTACTGCGTGTCCAAGTACCCCACGCCCCTGGAGGACCTGCGTCTGTCGCTGGTGGATTTCACCCGTTATGCGGGCTTCAGCGACCACACGGTGGGCACCTCGGCGGCCATGGCCGCCTTTGCCCGGGGTGCTCGGATTCTGGAAAAGCACCTGACCTTGGACAAGACGCTCTATGGTCCGGATCATGCATGCAGCATGGACATGGATGAACTGCGTGCAATCCGGATATTCCGCGACGACCTCGCAAGGTGCCTGTAGCATGAACACCCCCAAGATCAGCGTCTACATAACCTCCCACAACTATGCGGCGTACCTCTCGGAAGCCATCGAGAGCGTCCTTCGCCAAAGCATGGATTCCTGGGAGCTCCTGCTCATCGACAACGGCTCCACCGACGAGACCGCGCACATCATGGAGCTCTATGCCGGGGATCCGCGCATTCGCTTGATACGCACGGAAAAAATGCGCCTCGCCGCAGTGGCCAACCTGGCCTTGCGCGAGGCAAGGGGCGAATACATCGTCCGCCTGGACGCCGACGACATCTTCGAAGAAAACATCCTCTTGGTGCTGAGCTCGCATCTGGACCGCCGCCCGGAAGTGGCACTGGTCTTCCCGGACTACTACCTCATGGACGAGTACGGACAGGTCTACGCCCAGGAACGACGGGAACAATACCACTACAAGAACCATATCCAGGACATCCCGCCCCACGGGGCCTGCACCATGATGCGCAGAAGCGTCATCCTCGAAGTCGGCGGCTACAATGAAAACATCAAGGCCCAGGACGGCTACTACATCTGGAGTAAGGTCAACAAGACGCACAAGTGCGAAAACATCAACCTCCCGCTCTTCTACTACCGCCAGCACTCGAAAAACCTGACCAAGGACAGCGGCCGCATCCTGGACGCCCGAAGGAAGATCAAAAACACCTTTTCGGAAGCGGAAATCCAGAAAAACGGCCCCATCATCAGCGTCATCCCCTGCCGCAGATACTACGACGCCCTGCCTGACCTCTGGAGCCAGAAATTCAAGGGCAAGACCCTGCTGGCCAACTGCATTGAAAAGTCCCTGGCCTCGGACCTCTTCGAATACGTGATCGTAACCTCGGACACCCCCGAAGTGTGCTCCATCATAAGCCACTATGACGACAAGCGCCTACGGTTCATCCCCAGGACACAGAAACAAACCCTGCGCACCGTGCCCCTGACCATGACCTTGGAGACGGTCCTGGACGGGCTGGGGCTACGCGAGGAGGGATTGACCCAACTCTCCTACCTCCAGGCCCCCCTCACCACCACGGCCACCCTGGAGGAAGGGATCCATACCCTGGTCTTGAACCAGGCGGACAGCTCCTTCACGGCCGAAGAAATCCAGGCCCCCGTGTTCATGCGCACTCCTTACGGCCTGTCCCAAATCAACGGCCCCAAACACTTCACCTCGGATTTCAATATCGTATACTCCGAAACCAAGGTGGTGCTCACCGCGCGCAACGCCAACATCAGACGCGGCGAACTTCTGGGCCCCAGATCCGTGCACTATGTGATTCCCAAGGAAGAAAGCTTCTTCATCCTGACCAAGAAAGACCTGGCCATAGCCAACTTTTTGGCCTCCGAAGCCCCCCACGGGAAGGCTCTGCACAAGGCAAGGCCCGACCAGGACGCACATGCGATATCCCTACGCACGGCGTAACCTGCTCCAGGAGTCCGAAAGCTACATGTATCCTCCCTTCCTGGGCTGGGACTTCGTAATCGCCTACCGGGCCGCACGAATCTCTCGCGCACAGAAACTTGAAACGCACTTGGCAAAAGCCGAATGCGCCTCTCCCCTGCTCCATGTCCTTGGGCACGACACCAGAGCCCCGCTGCTTCCGGCCCCGGACGATCCGGCCCTGATCCTGGCCCTGGACGGCCTGGACGCTGGCCAACGCACCGCCCCCTGCTCCTGCACCTTTGATTTCCTGAGGATCATGGCCACCGAGCCTCTGACGGAGGCATCAGCCCAGAACCGAGACCACCTTCTCGGCCTGATCCGCCGCTTCGAGGTCAGCAAGAAACTGCCCCACACCCTCTTGGCTCCGCGCTATCCCCTGCGGGGCACCCCGGAGACGGATGCCCCGTCCTACGCCCTGTTCGCCTCGCTTCTGGGCAGGCTCCACGCCCTGGACAACGACCTGCGGACCCTCAACTGCCTGCTGAAGCTCTGCGACCTAGTCTGTTCCCTGCCAGTACAAGCCCTGCACCCCCCCCTTTCGGCTGGACACGCCGTCCTGGGTCTGCGCTACGAGCTTGCGGCCATGGCCAAGCTTTTCGGAGATGACGATGGCGACCCCGCCTGAACTGGCCCTTGTGGCCGCCGACACCTCCCGCTCAAGGTGTTACGCCCAGGCCCTGGCGGCCCATGGATTGCTGCCTGGGCAATGCATCTTCCTCCCGAGCGGCCAGGACGCGCCCCGTCCGGGGCAATGCAAAGAAGAACAGCCCGTGGCCAAGGCCTTTTGGGGCGAATTCGACCCCAACACGCCGTTGACGGAAATCTGCCACGCCCACGGCGCGCAATGCCTGACCGCCCCATCGAGCGACATCAACGCCCCGGAGGTCGTGGCCCTTCTGCGCGGAGTCAAGGCAGAGGTCTTTATCTATTCGGGATTCGGCGGAGTGATACTGCGCCCGGAGACCCTGGGCTGCGGCAAACGGTTCCTGCATGTTCACGGAGGCTGGCTGCCCGAATACAAGGGCAGCACCACCAACCACTACAGCCTCCTGGAGCGGAGATTCTGCGGGGCCAGCGCGATCTTCCTGTCCAAGGCCATTGATTCCGGCCCCATCCTGCTGCGAAAGAAATTTCCGGCGCCCCAAGACCCTCTGGCCCTGGACCACGTGTATGACGGCCTGTGCAGGGCCGAGGTCCTGGTTCTGGTGGTGGAGGCCTATGCCCGAAACCGGGAGTGGCCGGACTCGGGCCTGAACAATGCGCCCACGCAGCCGTACTTCATCATGCATCCCGTGCTGCGCCACGCCCTGATCCTCGGGCGCGGACGCACGATCCAGCGCTAATCCCGCACGACCAAGGCCACGAATATATTGCAGTACTGCCCGGGCATGACGCGCATCATCACGGCCTGCAGCAGGCTGCCCGCAGCGTTGAGGCGCGCACCTTCGCGGCGCATCAGGTGCTCGTCAAAGACCTTGTGCCGCTTGTGCCTGAAGATGCAGAATTTGTAGAGCACCGGCATGTTCACCACATAGTGCATGGAGTCCACGCAAAAACCGCCGCGCCGCAGCACAGCGCGGAACTCGGCCTCCGTTAGATTCAGCTTGTGGAACTCCCGCGCGCACGGGTCCGACGGCGATTCCCGCTCACGGATGCGATCCATGATGCGGGTGGTCATGTTGTCGCAGCGGAACGACGCGCACAGCACCCCACCGGGGGCGAGCACTCGGTGGGTTTCGGCCAGGGCCCTTTCAAGGATATCCGGCGGAAGATTATGATACAGCCCAAAGGCCAAAACACAGTCGAAGCTCTCGTCGGCATAGCGTAACCCGGTGATGTTGCCCTGCTCCACATCCAGATCGGGGTCGGCCTGCTTCAAGGTCTCAATGACCGAGGCGACAAAATCCATCCCCTCGATCTTGCAACCCTTATTTTTAAAAAAACGCATAATCCTGCCAGCGCCGCAACCGGCCTCCAGGATTCTGGCCCCTTCGCCCGCCATGGCCTCGGCCATCAGCGCATAGCGCAGGGGATACGTGTCCGCCGCGTCCATGGGTTCGTCCACGGGCACGGCGGCCCAACGCTTTTCCCAATATTCCTTGTTGCTCTTGCCGCGATAGGTGATGCGCATGATTTTCCGTCACTTTTCGTTCTGAAACAAAACGGCCAGCCGTGAAGCATGGGCCAGGAGTGCGGCCCTATCGGCCGTGTTCTCGATGACAAGGTCGGAGTTTTCGGGTTCCGCAAAAGGCAGGGAGACCCCGGGCAAATCGATCTCCCCGGCCAGAGCTCGGGCATAGAGCCCCTTGGGATCACGAGCCTTGAGTTCGTTCAAGGGCGTCCTGACGTAGACCTCGTAGTACTGCCCCAGATTGTCCCGATTCCAGACTCGGGACTCCTCGAACAGCGAGAGCACAGCGCACACGGCGTGGATGCCCTGAGATTCCAGGTAGCGACACAACCTGCATAGCCGGTCCGCGTTACGCTTGCGATCCTCCATGGTATGCCCCAGGTCGCCGCCCCAGACCTCGCGCAACACATCGCCATCCACCAGGGCCACGTTGGCCAGCCGCCGCCTGGCCAGAGCCACTGTCTCCTGGGCCAGGGTGGTCTTGCCCGCACCCGAAAGGCCGATAATCCAGATGATCATGCCGAGGCCTCCCTCCAATCGTGGGACCAGGCCCCGCCTTGTTCACGTGCTTGGTTCATGCGCTCCTCGTACAGGGCCAGATCCCGGGCGCTGTCCACCTCGACCCAGCCTCCGGCCACGGGCACCGCGCCCACATCCAGACCCGCCGCCAGAAGCAGGCGCAGCAGGGCCGTGGTGTCCAGGCTATCCTGGCGCTGCAGAGGCAGATCCAGGAGCACTTCCCGCACAGCGCCCCAGCTGCGGGGAGTAAAACGAAGCAACCCCATGAACTGCCCGCGAATTTCGTCCAGGGACGAGGGCCTGCCACCGATTTCTGTCAAAAGGCCGTTCTCGGCTTCGAAGGTCTCGGCATCCTCCAGGGGATCGGCAAAACGCAGAGACCACAGGGGCTCCCAGAGGGTGTCGTAGGTCACGGCCAAATCGTGTTCCGCCCGCGCCAGGGCCCGGACGTGCCCAGGGCGATAGAGGATGTCGGAATAGGCTACGATGCAGGGCCCGGCAGCCAACACTTCGTGGGCGCAGAGCAGGGTGGAAACCATATTGGTGGAGGACCAGCGCGGGTTGCTGAACGTCTTGAAATCGCCTTCCAGGCTGTGGCCCAGATACCCGGTGACCACGCTAATGTCGGACGCTCCTGCCGCTTGCAAGGCCTCCAACTGCCAGTGCAACAACGGACGGCCAAGAATCTCCACCAGGCATTTGGGTTTGTCCAACGTGAGATTCTTCATGCGTGACCCCCGACCAGCGGCAAGGATGACGGCCCGTTTCATCATGCTCCTCCCGCAAACAATTCCTGCAGCAAGGCCACATCCTCGGCGCACGGGGTGGCCTCGCGTTCGGGATGCCACATCACGCCCGCCACGGGCAGCCGCACATGGCGCGCAGCCTCCACCCATCCGCCGGGCGCACAGGCCAAAGGCCTGAGATCCGGGGCCAGGTCCTGCGGGCCGATGCACAACCCGTGGAAGGAGTTCACCTCGCGTAAAAACGCCCCGGAATCCGGGTCGCGCACCGCGTGGCGCGTGTTCACGTGCCCCTTGTCCGGACAGGAGGCCACAGTTCCGCCCAGATGCGTGTTGATGAACTGCAACCCGCGGCAGACCCCGAGCACGGGTAGGCCCCGCTCCATGGCCGTGTCCAGGAGGGCCCCTTCTGTGGCATCGCGCCGCGGGCACTGGCCTACGTCGTTCCCGCCGCTTAAGATCAGGCCCTCAAGCCCCCAATCGCCAAAAAAGCGCCGCACCCCTTCACCGCCCAGATTAGGTACCGGCAGCCAGAAAAAATCCAATACCGGCGGCAAGGCCGCGAAAAAAGACATCCAGTCATGGGCCAGAGCGTCGCGCTCTTCGCCGCAATCCCTGTCTCGGACCACACGGCAACTGACCCCTATACGCATTCATGCCCCCCTGAGACAGGACGCAGGCTCAGGGCTCCAGCGTCCAAATCCACCTGCCCGGCCTCGGAAACCGCCGCGAAAAGTTTCTCGCCGCAGCCAATGGCCGCAGGCAGGCCATACTCGGCGCAACGCACGGCCATGTGGGAGTTGGCGCCCCCGAACTTGGTGACCAGCCCCGCAATTCCCCTGGTGAATATCCAGTCGAAGCCCGGGTCCGCGTTCTCGATGCAGACAACCTTGCCCGTCAGATCAGCATCCTCGTCGTGGCTGGAGAGGTTGACCACCGGAGAAAAGGTCCGTTTCTGGGAGATGAAATTTGGCGCGCTTCTGTGCTGGGGCACCACGTACACGTCGCGCGGCGAGGTAATGACAAAGGGCAAGCGCAAGGCCTGACCATACTTGAAACGCTCGCGGTTGGCCGCAACAAGAATGGAAAAATGGGACTTCTCGTCCGTAAGGATGCCGGAAATGAGTTGCTCCATGACCGCATTGAAGGGCAGGAAGGACACATCGTCAGGGGACAGGCCCAGGTTTCTGCCCCACTGTACCAAGCCTTCAAGGATATCCGACAGGTTGCGTGTGAACACAAACTTGCCCTGTTCGCGCCCCGCAATGGCCCGCCGGACATACTGCAGCAGGTCTTCGGCCTCGTAGTCCGCCAGGGCGGATTCAGAAAGCAGGGCGTTCAGGCTCCGCCGCTCCTGTGGCGTAAGCGCGAACTCCGCAGGCCTGTGAGCCACCGCCTGCACGGCGGATGCGTCGAACAGATTCCTGCGCGCGGCGTAACGCGGGGACAGAATATCGTAGCTGCCCGGCCGCAGATGGCCGTAACGGCTCAGAAAGACGTCGCGCGGCATCTCCCCGGCCAAAACTTTCTGAAAATCGCACGAGATATCCCCGCCCACGGTTCGGATGGAGCGGCGCAGTTCCGTAAGGCGCTCGGCCCGCAGCGCACCGCGCTCCACAGCGGAACGCAGCAGGGACTCGGCAATAAAGGCGTGACGGGCGAGCACGGAAAATGGACGCGTGCCCAAGACCCTGCATTCCTCGGCCAGGGTCTTGATGGCCGGAAGCACGCCGGATCCCGTGCCCTCCAAGGACGGGCGCATGGCTTGGCGCCGCTCAAGCTTAGCCACCGACGCTTCGCACAAGGCCAAGGTTCCCGCAGGTGAAAGGTCCAGGCAACGCCGCGTGAGCCCCATGAGCAACCCCTTATACACGCTGAGTTCGTCCGCGGTGAACAAGCCCGGGTAGCGCCGCGCAAAGGTCGCGTCAAAGCTGAAGTCGTAGCAGGTGGAGGCTATGGAGAATTCAATCTTGTCGTGCAGCTCAGGGTTGGTGCATAGCCGGTGCAGCCAGGCGTCCACCAGCGGGGCGGCCAGATGGGGCGCCATGCCGCTGGGCAGGAAGGAATTGAAGCTGACCCGCACGTCGATGTAAGGCCTGCCGGCAACCAGAACCATCAGCTCCTCGGCCGGAAGGGGCTTATAACCCATAACCTCGCGGGCTTTGCGCCATTCCGAGGAGGTAATCAATTCGCGGTACAGGGACGCCGCAAGGGGCCGCGGCGTAACGCCGATCATCTCCGCCGGATTCCAATCCGGCATGACGCCGAGCACCGAACTCTCCCCGAACAGACCAGGCCTGGGCAGCATGCAGCGCTGAACAAAAGACTCCAGATAGCCCATGCGCCGGACTATGCGCCGGTCCATCTCCTCGGACCACAGGCGGCGAGCCGCTATGGGCCGGACCTGGAAGAGATGAACTCGCTCCTGGCCGTCGATGCCGAATTCTATATCCAGGGAACTGGAGCCGAATATTCCCTCCAGGCGCCCCGCCAAGGCCACCAGAGACTTCAGACGCGGGGAACGGAACATGTCCCCCCCTGCGCCGCGAAAAACGTGAACGGTCTTTGACGCGCCCTGTCCACCCGTGACCCGGTCGGTCTTACCTGACTCGTCGTAGTTGATGACGATGTAGGGCGAACCGTCCTCAATGCAACGGGTCATGATCACCCCGGAGACCCGCACGTCCTCCACCATGGGCTGGACCAGAACCTGGTCGCCGGATTCGCCGGGCAGGGCCCGCGCAACGGCCTCCACGGCCTCGCGCAGCTTGACCTCGTTGCCGGAATCCACATCCAGCAGAGACAAAAACGCCCCGGCATTGGAGCATTCGGCCGTGTCCTCGGCTCGGGCGCTGGAACGCACCACCAGCAGGCGCCCCACAAAGGCCGCGCGGATTTCGGCAAGCACAGCCTCCGGCTCACGGCGCCAGCGGGCCAAGGTGAAATAGATCAACTCAGGGATGTTCAGGTCCGGATAGACTGCACGCAGCCGCTCCAGGGTCACGGCCTTGCTGCCGGGAGCCATGCCGCCCACCGCCGCCCCTGTGGCGGATTCTGTTGCGCTGCGTTTGTCGTCCATGACACGGCCTCCGGCTAGATGACCAACGGTTTCATCTTCACGAAAAACAAACTCTCGATCTCCTCAGCGGAACGCTTGAGCAGACGTCCCTTGTTATCGATTGATATCCCTCTGTAATCAAAAGGAGTATCCAGTCTGACATGGACATCATAGTCCACGAGGAAACGCTTGATCAGAGTCACAGAGTGTTCGGCGTAGTGCAACATGTTGCCAGCGGCCACGGCGTCCGCCCCGCCCAAGAACGCCTGCTGGAAATGCTCCGGCCGGCCAGCCCCGCCAGCCAGGATCACGGGCACGCTCACCGCCCCGGCCACATGGAGCAGAAGATCAACATCCAGGCCCTGGCCCTGACCATCGCGGTCAATGGAGGCAAGCAGAATCTCCCCAGCTCCCAGGTCTTGGGCGCGGCGAGCAAGTTCGGCCGGGTCCAGGCCTGTGGGGGTCGCCCCCCCGTTGATCCAGGCGCGCCACTGCCCCTCCTGGCCACGCACGTCGATACTGGCCACCACGCTCTGGCTGCCGAAGCTTTTGGCAGCCGCGGTAACAGTGTCGGGAACCGTCACCAAGGCCGTGTTCAGCACGGCCTTGTCCGCTCCATAATACAAGACCTTGCGCACGGCCTCCAAACTGTCGAGGCCGCCGCCCACGGCCAGGGGAACCTGGCAACAAGAAGCGTAGCGCTTGACCCGCTCAAAAGCGGAATCATCGCCAAGCCCCCCCCGGTGCAGGCAGACGATCTCGTCCGCGCCCCAGGAATTGAAGTGCCTAATGGAGATTTCCGGACGCCCCAGGGGAAAATACCTAGAAAAGTCCACGCTCTGCACACAGATATCTTCCCGGATCAGGAGCTTGGCGATGACTCGCGGCTTAGGCATCAGGCATCCTCCGGGGGCAATGCAAAATCCAAAAAGTTGCGCAGCAGCATCAATCCGTAGACCTGGCTCTTCTCCGGATGGAACTGCGTACCCCAGATGTTGCCCCTGCGTACGGCGGCCACAAAGGATTGCCCGTGGACACAACGGGCCGCAACCACCTCTTCCGGGGTCTGCATATGATAGGTGTGGGCGAAATAGAAATGCGCGTCATGGGGAACGCCCTTGGCCATGGCGAATTCCCTGAATTCCGGCACGCTCCACCCCATGTGAGGCAGGCACACGCCCTGCGGCAAGGCGGCCACATGGCCGTCGATCCATCCCAGCCCCCGGCTGTACCCGAACTCATCGGAACTTTGGGCGAACAACTGCATGCCCAGACAGATGCCGAGAACTGGCTTTCCCTGTTCCATGACAGCCCGGGTAAGCGGCTCCTCAAGCCCTTGGGCACGTAGGTTGCGCATGGCCTCGGGGAACGCCCCGACACCCGGCAGAATGATGGCGTCGGCCTGCTCCAGCCCCTGGGCGGAAACGACCTCCGTGGTCCGCGCACCCAGAAGATGCAGAGCGTTGTGCACAGAATGAATGTTGCCGATCTTGTAGTCCACCACGGCCACGCGCGGCGTACGGCCCGAAGGAGCCCGCAGCCTGACGGAAAACCCGATGCTTCGGCCCGGGGCCAGAGGGATATCTACCTTGAACATGACGCCGTTTCCCATTTCCAGGCTCTGTTGTGCTACAAGGGACGCGGCCACCTCGGACCGCTTCTCCCTCTCGAGAATTCTAGCAAAAACCGATCCATCCTCCCGGGCGGATCATCCCCGGGCCAAGCCCCCCCGCAGAGCCCAGACCTTGACGAAGGCCCGCACCACATCGTCCACATCCTCATCGGCAAGCATAGCGTGCATGATATCGCTAATGAACAGGCGCCTCTGGTGCAGTTCCTCCACCACCGGGCACAGGCCTCGGTGGTAGCGCACGTGCGGGGCCAAGGTGAAGGGGAACCCCTGTGAGCCCATGGCCACCCGATGCTGGAACAGGGGCAGCCAGTAGATGGGCTGCACATACCCCCCGTAAATCTTTACCCCTTCCTTCTCGCGACCGCTGGTGGGCTGCAACTCGGCGCATACGGCCGCCAAAAAATCGTCACGTCCCACCCCGGCCCGATCCTCATCGAAAAGCAGCGGCAGCAGATAATAGGAATGCGTGGCCCCGGGGCGCAGGCCGCCGAATTCCAACGCGGGCAATTCGCTCAGGCCTCGCAAGGTCCGTTCGCAATGCTCCCGCCTGCGCTCAACCAGGGGATGCAGCTTGCGCAGTTGGCAACGCGCCACTGCGGCCTCCAGTTCCGTCATGCGCAGATTCTGGCCCACGAGGTTGGTAAGATCGGTCTCTCCCTTGGGACCGGCCACGGCCTCGGCATGGTTGCGCAGCATGCACATGCGTTCGGCCAGGGCCTGGTCGTCCGTGACCGCGATCCCGCCTTCTCCACAGTGGATATGCTTGTGGCAATTGAGGGAAAACACGCCGATGTGGCCCAGGGTCCCGGCCCTGCGGCCGTGCAACAGGGAATACGGGGCCTGCGCGGCATCCTCAATGACGGCGATCCCGTACCGGGAGGCGATGTCCATGATGGCTTGGAAATCCGCGGGCAGGCCGAAGATATCCACGGCCACGATGGCCTTGGTGCGCGGGGAAATCAATTCCTCCAGGCGTTGCGGATCCAGACAATAGTGGCGTGGCTCCACATCGCAGAACACAGGCACGGCCCCGAAGAACAAGGGCGCGGTGGCCGAGATGCACATGCTGTAGGGCGAGACGATGACCTCGTCACCCGGGCCCACACCGACCGCGCCCAAAGCGCAGAACAGGGCCGACGAGGCGCTGTTCACCGAGACCGCGCGGGCGCAGCCATACTCCGCGCACCACTCCTCTTCCAGGGCCCGCACTTCCGACCCCCCGTAGAAGCCCTCGGTCCAGCCACCCATGAACCGCGACAAATGGCCCGATTCCACCACGCGGACGACGGCCTCGCGCTCCTCCACGCCAATGGGATTATATCGCGGAAAGGGTTTTGTCCTGACTGCGGGGCCGCCCTTGACGGCCAATTCGTCATAGCTCTTCATGCAACACGATCCTCCTCAAGATACGGATTGCTCTGGGCCTCACCCTTGGCCGTACGCCCGGGCTGGAAGCTCTTCACGACCTTGCCGCACAAACGAGCCAGGACCAGTACCACGGAAGTCGAGCCCCAGACTTCGTCCGCGGCGGCGACCAGCGGCGCAACCCCGTGGCGGGCAAAAGCCCAGGGCACGCCCCGCTCATCCCAAGCCGCGAAATCAGCGGACCCAAGTGGCTGGGGCTGGCGAGGATGAGGCTTGACCAGAACCACTGTGCCCGGGGCTTGGCGCGGAATCCAATCCCCCAGATACGCGACAAGGGAAGACACGTCGTAGCCCAGCCCGTCCGAGGACCGGATCGGGTCCAAAAAAAGCACGGCCAAAGGCCCGTCTCCACCCCCCGCCGATCGCCGGACCTCGTCCCGGACTGCGGCGGGGACTGCGGCCACCTCCCGGGCATCGGCCTCCAGGGCCGGCTGGCCGCAGATAAGTGTCCGCCCAGGGCGTTTGCCCGCGAACCGGGGCTCCGCGTCCAGGGCCCGCTCCAGCATACGCTCGGCCGCGGCATCGGGCAGGCATACGAAATCCGGCATCGCGAGCTCTCCATCGCCCAGGAAATGCTCACTCCAATTCTTCCAGGCGTCGAATAACAGCACGCTGGTGATGCCAAGGTCGCTGCATTCCCGGATCAAGCGGCCGGTAAGCGCAAAGTCTGTGCAGGCACCCAAAAACAAGCAATCCGGCCGCAGCTTGGCCAGCAGCCCAGGGGCCAGGGCCAAGCTATCCCCGGGGTCGTGCTCCCGGGCCCAGCCCGTGGTGATCTGGAAGACCCCGGGCACGACCTCCGCAAGCTCCCGGCGCAGCTGGCGCATCACGGCATGGGCGCCGGGGTCGGCGGACAGCAGGCCCAGACGGCGCACCCCGGCCAAGGCCGGGGCCAGCATGGCCGCACGCTCAGGCACGGCCCATCTCCACGGCCAGGGCTTGGCACAAGGTCTCGGCGGCCAGGGCATCGGTGCCGCTGCAAACCGGTTCGGCCCGACCGGCCAAGACTGCGGCGACATTGTCGTAGAGGCTCTGCAGGGCTCCCTCTTTGCCCGTGGGACGTTCCTCCCCCGGACGCAGGCAGGGGCAGTGGTAGCGGGGGCTGTCCTGCACCTCGTACCCCCGGACCGAAAAGTCGTCCCGTCCGAACACCACCCTGCCGTCGGGCAAAAACACATCGCAATCGAAATGGGTGTAGCAGCGCTCGTCCAGCCCCTGGAGCAACACCGCGTCGCAGCGTTCGCAACGCAGGCAGGCAGTGACTGTGGGATCGTCGGCCCAATGATCGTAGCGCGCATCCAGGGCGCTGAAGCCCAGGACCTCCCCGAACAGATAGCGGGCCAGGTCCGCGGCATGCACCCCGTTGTGGCGCAGGCCCTTGGCGTAGCGGATGGTGGCCGCTACCGCCCCGCCTTGCAGGATGCGCGCACGCAGTTGTGCATAAGCCGGAATGAAGCGCCGGGTGTAGTGGACCACAAGGGGCACGCCCGCGTCCGCGCAGCGGCGCACCACCTCTTGGGACGCGGCCAAGGAAGAGGTCAGGGGCTTCTCGGCCACAATGGCACGCACCCCATGCTCCAAGGCCGCCTCCACGACCTGGGCATGGGCCAGTGTAGGGGTGCACACGGCCAGCACGTCGAGCCGTTCTGCGCGCAGCATGTCGGCGACGTCCGCATAGGCTCGAACGCCCCGGCGCGCGGCCTCGGAGCGGACAAGGTCCACATCCGTGTCGGCCAGGGCGCAAAGCTCGAACAGGCCGTGGGCCGCAAGGGCCCCGGCGTGGGTGATGGGCGCGGAGGCGCCCTCGGCGTCCAGGCGCGAGCCGATGCGCCCGGCTCCGGCCACTGCCGCCCGCAGCATCTCAGCCCTCCTCCGGGCGCTTCTGGCGCACGCCCCGGTTCAAGGCGGCCAGTTCGGGATGTTGCCGCAGGTATGTGACGATGTCCTCGGCCGAAAAATCGGGCAGCACCGGCAACAGGGCCTCAAACACGCGCCGCGCCAGCCTGAAGTCCAGATACTCGTCCACGGTCAGGCGCAGTTCGGGCCACATGTCCCTGGTCTCGGTCCAGCTGCTGGCGCTATACAACTCGGGATGCGTGTAGATGTAGTAGGAACCGTGCACACGGTCGATAGGGTCTTGGGTGCGCCGGCCCACATCCTCCAGCACGCTGGAGGGAAACATGCGCACGTCGAAGCCAATGGGCAGGGACGGGGGCATGTTGTTGCATGCGTAGTCGGGCCGCCCGGCCAAATAATGTTCGATGGTGCGGTCGATGTGCCGGTGGTCGATGAGCGGACAGTCCCCGGTGAGCTGCACGATGACGTCGGCCCCGTGTTCCCGGGCCGCGGCCAGCAGGCGGTCCAGGACGTCGTTTTCCGAACCCCGGAAGACTTTGACCCCGTTGTCCGCGCAGGTCTGGGCCACGATGTCGTCGGAGGGGGTATCCGTGGTGGCCACGACCACGTCGTCCAGCAGACGGCTGCGGGCCACGCGCGCGGCCATCTGCATCAGCATGGGCCTGCCCGCAAGGTCCAGCATGACCTTTCCGGGCAGGCGCGAGGACTTCATGCGCGCCTCGATCAGGGCCACAATCCTGGGTTTTCCGGTTGCTTCCATGTGCATCACTCCACGGGATTGTTGTCGAAATCCACCTTCAGCCGCCAGGACCCGTCCGGTTTCCGCCGCCAGAGGTCCCTGTTCCGGTAGCTTTCGATGATGTCGGTAAATTCCTGTTCGTCCATTTCCATGTAGCGCCGAAACTTCTCCAGATACCTTGGGGCGCATTTCCCGTCGTACAACTGGACAAGGCGGATCGCCTCCTCGCGGGCCATACGGCCCAGGCGGATCTCCTCGCAGACCTGGTCCGTGGCCTTGCCGAAGCCCAACTTGAGATACTTCATCATCTGGCCGGGGATGACGAAATCCTCGTCCAGGGCCTCGTGGCCGGTGATGTCCCCAATATCCTCTGGCGGATCGTCGCGCACCTCAAGCCCCCGGGCCATAGAGAACTCGGCGTTGTCCTTCCTGTTGAAGTCGAAAAAATACCCCAGATACACGACACGCAGCGCAGCCAGATCCATATCCCTGTCGCTGGGATAGCGATACCAGAACAGGTCTTTGGGCCCCACGCCCTCCGGGGCCAACTCATCGGGTCCACTGGCTATTGTGTTGCTGTACTTCATCTTGTTGGCGTCGCCGGTCTTGGAGCCGGTGCTCAACTCACCCATGGACGTGGCCGGATTGTCGCCCAAAAAGACCACGGGAATCTGATAGGCGATGGCCACGCGCGGGGCGCTGGCGTAAAGGGCCATCTCTGTGGATTTACACCAGTTTCCGTAACGTATGAAGCCCTCACGCAGCATCCTCTTCCAGACGCCCGGGGCCGGAGCCACCGTGGTCAGGTCGAACCCCAGGCTGATGAGGTTGGACAGATTGCGGGCCCCGCGTTCGGTCAACTGCTCCGGGGGGTAGCTACAGCACAAAAGCAAGGGATTCAGCCCGAGTTCGTCGCGCACGAATACGGCCTGGCGCGTGCTGTCCTTACCCCCGCTGACCCCAACGATGCAGTCGTAGCCGGACACGTTGTGCACCCGGCAATAGTCAGCAATTTTCTCAAGCTCACGACGGCGCTCACTCCAATCAAGACGCCGCCGCTCCTCGGCATAGCGGCAGGCCGGGCACACGCCCTCTTCGTCAAAGGCGATGCCGGGGCGGGTATCCGGCTGAACGCAATATTTGCAATAGCGCATGACTCCTCCCTCACCCGGCCCGGGGTTCCGGATCGGCTTCCGGCCGCAACAGCGCCGATTCGTTCCTGGCGATCCAGGGGTTGTCGAATTCTCCACGCGCCACGAGCCGCAGCAACTGGATCCGCGACACAAAGCCGAACAGCGGGAACACGCAGGCGTAGAACAGACGTCGGGCCCCCTCGGCCAGGCCCAAACCCCACCCCCGGGACAACCAGCGCACGGAAGGCAGCTCGCCGCTGAAGGGGCACAGCAGCAGGGGCCAGAGCCGCGGGCGCGGCCCTGCTTCGTGCCCATACCCCAGATCCGACATTTCCTGATCGAACAGGGCGTCCAGCAGCCGGACCTCATGCCCGGGCAACCGGGATCTCCAGCGTTCGGTCACGTAGCGGTTGGGTCCCGTGACCGTGTCCGCAACGCTCTGGGGGTCGTTGGCCAGGGGACCATCCGTGGCGACCTGGTAACGGCTGTTGTACGCGCCCGTGCCGCGCCAGGGCAGGCCCACGCTGGTGGGCTCAAAGCCCTCCTCGGCCCAGGGCCCGTAAAAATCGACTCCCAGCCAGGCGCAAAGCCTCTTCAGGGTATCTGTAAAACACAAATTGATATCTTCGTTGCGCAGGGTCAAAAACCGCCCACCGTGTTCGCTCTTGAGACGGTAGATGGTCCTGCCCGTGGCCGCCGCGTACCAGAGCCAATAGAGCCAGACGCTGTTCTCCGGGTGCAGGTCCAAACGCACAAGCTCGGCCAGGCGCGCAAGGCAGGCCGCAGGAGTGACGGCGTACATGTTGTCGTTGGCGTTCACGAACTGGTGGCGATTGGAGGCGAACATGGCTCTGGGATCTCGCACCAAGCTTACCATCCGCGCCTCAGGAAAATCGTGCAGGGCGGAATCGGCGATGCGCCCGGAAAAGCCCCCGCGCAGCGATTCGTGGCGCAGGCTCACGGCATCGGGAATCAGGATATACTTCACCTCGTCCAGATTGCGCCCCGTGCCCACGGCGTAGGCCCCATAGGCGGCGGCCACAAGATCACGACGAGATATCCTCGGGCCGCCCTGCACGCAGGCGGCAAAAAATTCGCGGGCCGCCCTGCGATCCAGCGGGCTTTCCGGGGACGCGCCGAAGCGGCGCATCGTCGCGGCCATTTCTTCTGTAACATCTTGGAAAACATATCGGAAATAGCTGCGGGTTGCGACGAAGTCGTAAGCCTGCTTCGCTTCGTAGGAAACCGACTCACCGAATTCAGCATCAAGATACGAGTACAAATAATGCACCCAGGGACACGTCAACACCTGGGGATGGCGGTCGAACAAACAGAGGAAAAAACCGTTTCCCGCGCGGCCCACATGGTCGAAGAGCAGTATGAGGTTCACACGCCCAGCAAAGTCCTTGAAAGCGGAAGAGGTCACGACTGCCCTCCCGTCTTCCGTTCCTGCCAGCAGGATTCCGGATACCAGGCGAGCCAATCCTCCCGGAACAGGGCGAAATGCACGATGTCCACTTCCTGCCCGTCCAGCAGGTAGTGGCGGCGGCGAACGCCGTCCTCCCGCATGCCGACCCCGCGGGCCAGTGCCGCCATGGCCCAATTGCAACGCATGGTTCCGGCCTGCACCTTACGCATGCCCAAGGCGCGGAACAAATGATCGCAGACGGCCGTCCAGGCCACGCGCCCCAAGCCCCTGCCCCGGGAAACGCCCAAAACGATGGAGACGTTGGCTAGGCCGTTGGCCGGGTCCACGGCCACGCCCACATTGCCGATGTGCACCCCGTCCGGCTTGGCACACACGGCCAGGAACAGGTCCGGAGGCTGTACGCCATGCAGATAGGCGCGGCAGGATTCCAGGGTATGCCTGCGGTGGCGTTGCTCGCTGTAGGCCGTGGTCTGCGGATCGTTGAGCCAGGAGACATACTCCGGCGTGAGGTGCTCCTCGGTGAACGGAACAAGGAACAGATCCGGGGCATCAATCATGGCCAGCCTCCCCGTCTTCCCAGCCCCGGCCCACGAGAATGGCTCGGCCCGAGCCTTCGGGCGTGTCATCCACCGAAGCGTGGGTGGTCCTGAAACGGCAGTCCTGCTCCACGGGCAGGCGCGCCTGCTCCACGCCCTCGTCATGCATATGGTTGAGCACGCTGTCCGCGAGTACCCAGTCCCGACCCTCGCGGGTCCAGACGTCCGGACTGCGGTGGGTGTCCACCAGTTCCGTAAACTCCCCGCGCTCCATGCCCAGCCAATGAAAGAAAACGTCCATGTCCGCAGGCTCGACCTGTTGATGCCTCCGTACCAGTTCGATGCCCTGCTCACGGGTCAGGCGCTTGAGCCGGATTTCGCGGCAGCAATGGTCCAGGACCTTGGAATAGCCCCATTTGCAGTATTTGGTGTAGTCGTGGACACCGGTGTAGTGCAGGGAATCCACGTCGCTGTAGGTGTCGAAGGTCCGCAGGACCGAAGCGGCCGCGTACCCGTAGCGGTCGATCATGGCCTCGTGCTGGGCCTTGGAATCCCAACGCAGGAAATTGCCCAGATAGATGCCCCGCACGCCCACAGCCTCGAGCTCGTTGTCGTCCGGGTACAGGAAGCCAAGCACGTCCCGCTCCTCCAGGGAGGGGTCGAAGGCCAGCAAATCCTCGGCCTCGAAACCCATGAGATCGTGTTCCCTGCGGTACTTCCTGGTCATCTCGGGTTCGTGCAGGTGCGAAAACATGCCCACCTGGTCCAGACCCTGATGCGCGCCCCAGATGATCAGGGGGATTTTCAGCCGCGCGGCGATCTGCACAGGATACGCGGTCTCCCCGGCCAGGCAGTGCCAGTACATGCTGCCCATGGCGCGCAGGGTGGCACGGGTCACGCGCCTCACAGAATCCGGGGACGCGGTGTGAGACATGAAGTCGCAGTCAAAAATCGTACGCAGCCGGGCTAGGTTCCTGATGCCCAGGGCGGTGTTGTACTGCTTGTTGTAGCTCACCAGCAGAGGATGCAGCCCGAGGACATGCTTGACCACATGCACGATGAAAAAGGAGTCCCGTGCCCCGCTCACGGGCACGATGCAGTCGGCCCGTCCACCCGAGGGGTCCTTGAAGGGCGCCACGACCCGCCGCAGGCGCCGCAGGCGCTCGTCCCAGTCCAGGACGTCCTTTTCCTCGTGCACCCGGCAGCCGCTGCAGACCCCCTCGTCGTCGAACACGATGTTCAGAGGGTGGTTGGCCGGATACAGACAGCGAGTGCAGTAGCGCATGGTCAACCCCTCGAAAACGGCGGCGGCGTCACCGGGAGCCCCCGCTGCAGGCAATAGGCTTTCTCGGCCGCGGCGAGGATCGCCCGCATCTGCCCCCTGGTCTTGACGTTGCGTACGCCGCAGAGGTCCTCGACGAACTCAACCTGTGCCGGAATCAGCTCCTCGGAGTAGGTGGAAAAAACCTTGCCCATAAGGTCGCGCTTGGCGCTCTTGGCGGACAGATTCTGCGCATGGGCGGCGGCTATGGCTTCGCTGTCGTAGCTCATGGAAAATTCCTTGCGCCTGACCAGGGCCGGCGTCCCGAGCAACGCGGCGTAGCAGATCTCCGTTCCCGAAAGCCCGGACACCAGCAAATCCGCGGAGCGAATGATGTCCGCTAGGCGGTACAGGAACCCGGGATCATACATGTGCCCGGCGGTGACGCAGTGGAAGCCGTGGCTGCGGTACAATTCGTGGCGGCCCAACAGCACGTCCTTCCAATAGACGCAGGCCACCAATCTATCGAATTTATTGAGCAACGGCTCCATCTCGCGCAACTGGCCCTCGGCGTCGAACTCCGCGGTGATATGGTGCGTGGAATGCAGCGGGAAGAAGACCAGGGTGCGGGTGCCATCGCGCGGGGGGGCGGGCGTGTCCAGATAGGACAGGACCGGCCCTATGGCCAGCGCGGTCTTGCCGCCCTTATTGCTGGCGTTGAAAAACTCAGCGTAGCGGGCCGATGAGCAGCACAGCACCGGCAGGGCGGACTTCTCCTCGGTGGGCCAGATGTAGAATTCCTCGCCCGGAGAATGCTCCAGCATGACCTTGAGAGGGTACTCCTCGGGCAGCCCCACGAAGCGCTTAATCACGTGGGCGTGACCATAATAGCCGTTGACGCTGTGCAGTTCCGAGCTCTCAAGGGGCCTGTCGACCGCCAGCTCCTCGATATTGGAACAATGAGGCAAAAACGTCACGAACCCACTCCTTTGCGGCGGACATCCGCCGCGCATTTCAGCGATTGCATCCGCACTCTTCAGCCCCTGGCCTCGTCCGGAAGGTCCTCCCGCAACTCAAAGGGATACAACGTGGAGCCGCAGGGCGGCATGTCCACGTTGACGTAGGATTCACAGCCCAGGCACGGCTCACAGAACTCGCCCCTGACCTGGCCCCGGCGCAGGCGGAAATGCTCCCCGCGCCACACCGAGGCTATGGACTCCTGCCGCAGGTCCCCCACGGGATGCTGCAGGTCCGCGTCCTGGAAGCAAAGGCTCACCTGCCCGGTCCAGGCAATACTAAGCCCGCTCCAGAGCCTGGGGCACGGGGACTTGCGCGTTGCTTGGCGCGTGTGGATCTCCGTCAACCCGTCCACTCCGGTTTCGGGCACGTCCTTGCGCAGCCCACCCCAAGTGTGCATGGTCACGAGCTTGTATTCGTAGCCCCCCTCCTCGCACCACTGCCGGAAGGGTTCAATGTCCCCCTCGTTGATGCCCGGATAGATCTGATAGGCGATCTCGATGCGCGGGCCTCCGCCCATGGCCGCCGTGCGGGCGTAAAGCTCCTCGATCCCGGTCTTGGCGATTTCGAATTCTCCGCCCACCCGGATCTGGCCGTAGGTCTCCTGGCTGAACCCATCCAGATCCACGCCCAGGATCGCCACCCCGGAATCCAGGAGCCGGGAAATATTGTCGTTCCTCCACAGAAGCTGGCCGTTGGTGAAGAGCACGGAGTTGGTCAGCCCCTTTTCCCGGGAATAGGCCAGCCGCTCGAACAGATCGGGGTCCATCAGCGGGTCGCCGATGCCGTAGTAGTGGATGTATGCGTTGGGATTTTCCCGCACTATCTCGTCCACGATCCTGCGGTACAGGCCCATGTCCATGACCCCGTGCGAGCGGGTCATTTTCTCCCGCGCGCACATGATGCAGCGCAGGTTGCAGTGCGAGGTGGTCTCCAGATAGATTTCGTCGGGAAAGAGCTCGGCCCGCTCGAAGTAGACCCGCGTCAACTCGTCGTCGAGCTCGCGTTCGCTGATGGAAAAATGGAAGGCCCCGCGTTCATGCTGCCATGAATCGGAAAAGGCGTGGGCCTTGAGCCTATCCAGGAAGAAATTGAGCGCCCCTTTGGCCCGCAGGTGCTTCTGCCATTTTCTGTTCGTGGATTGCATGGCTACCTCTCGTTTTCCTTACGCGTCATGCCGAAGCGGATGTGCTGCTGGCACGTCTCGTCGTCGCCCCCCTCGGGGAAGACCATGGGCAAGACGCCCTGCTCGTGGCAAAAGTCGAAAAACGACGTGTTGACGTCGATGTTGTCGCAAACCAGCACTCCGCCGGGGCGAAGGGCCGGAAAGGCCGCGTCCATCTCGAAACGCATGGTCTCGTAGGTGTGCTCGCTGTCGTGAAGGAAGAAATCAATGGCCTCGCCCTCGCGCAGCACCTGCGGCAGGACCTCTTCGGAACGGCCCAGGCGCAGGTCCCAGATCTCTTTGTAGGGTGCCGCCACCACCCAGCCGGGCTCACAGCCCCGGGGCAGCACGTCGTGGAAATTGTCCTGGTTGGCCGGCCCCGTGGCCGGATAGGACGGCAGGTCTATGGAGACCAGCCTGCCCGTTTTGTTGCGCAGCAAGGCGGCCAGGATGAACACGCTGGTCAGGCCGTGCAGGACCCCGGTCTCCACGAAGCGCTCGGCCCGCAGGGCGCGGCACAGGGCGTACATGGCCACCCGGTAGATGCCCAGGTCCAGAACCGAGGACCAGGACTTGGTCCGAAAGTCGCCCACGTCCCGCACCGCACCCTCGATGCTGTCCAGCAGGGCGCGGTCGCCCTCAAGCTCGCGCACGAACTCCGTGAGGTCGCCCATACCGAGCCTGGGCCCCAGATAGGCCATACGGTCGTAGATCATGTCCCGATTTGTCATGTTCACCTCGGCTTCTTGGTGAATGCGGCGCGCACCTCGCCCTCGGGGCCGAAGATCGTCCGGCCGTGGGGGGAGGCGAGCTGCCTGGGAATACTGTCAAAGTCCGCTGGCCCATCCAGGAGCCGAGTCTCGCAGGGCCAGAGGCCCTCGAACAGGGCCTGGACTTCGCTTTGGCGGTAATAGGTCCTAATGGGCGCGTAGACGTTGTCCAGGAACGTATACACCGTGCCCGGCCTGAGCTGAAATTCCATGAGGATAGTCTTGGCTTCCTCGGGGTCGATGTCGGCGAACAACTCCCTCAGCAGGTCGTAGCAGCGCCAAAACAAGCTGTCCGCGCCGTACAGATAGAGCCAGAACACGCCCCCGGGACGGGTGATGCGATAATGCTCCCGCAGCCCCCGATCCTGCTCCACGGTATGGTGCAGGACCCCGTTGGAGACCACCATGTCAAAGGACTCGTCGGCCCAGGCCGAAAGATCGGTGATGTCGGCCTGCACGAATTCCACATTCTCCAAGTCACGCTCCCTGGCCCGCTCGGCTGCGAAATCCAGGCTCTTCCGGCCGATGTCCGCCGCCACCACGCGGGCCGCCCCGAGTTCGGCCATGGCGATGCCGAAACGCCCGGTCCCGCAACCGCCGTCAAAACAAATCTTGCCCTCGAAAAACTCCCGGCCAAAGCCGTTGGCCGCCAACCTGCCCTTGATCAAGCCAACGGAATGGTCATAGGTCTTGCGGTCGTAGACGGTCCAGGCCTCCTCGTAGAGCCGCCGCACGCTTTCGCGCGGGGCCAGGGCGGAGCGTTCAGTTCCGCCGGGCAAAAACAGATTCAGCCCCGAATCCACAGACTTCAGCAAAGCCAGCTGCCGCTCCAGGCAGTCCGCCAGCGGGGGATACGGGTCCTGATCCAGGTCTTCGGCCAGTCGCGCCAGGACATCGAACAGCTGAATGCCGCACACAAAACGAACGTATCGATACATGCCCGCCATAGGCAGGTCCCGCATGCGTGCGGCGAAATCGGAAAGCCGCGATTCGAACATTTCTTTCATCTTCGTCGCCCCTGTAGGCTGAATAGGATTCACCCGTCGTCCCGGACGGCCAGAATATGACGCGCATCGCAAAAAAAGCCCTCATCCACCGCGTGCTGCAAAGGGTCCTCCAGGCGGCGCAACGCCTCGTCGGCCTCGCTCAGCAAGGCTTGTGGGCAATGGCCGTCCAACGCCAGCAGCAGTAGGCGGCGCAGGTCGCTGGCATCCTGTCCGAATACCCATTGGGCCAGCGGCTTGAGCCCGCCAAGACGAAGGCAGCGGTCCAAAGAGTTCGTGGTGAACAACTGCGTGTGCACCGCGCCGTCCAGGCTGCGCGCCGCGTGGCCGGAAATCACATGCTCCAGCAAGGTGGACAGGGAAAAGACCGGAACGCTCAGGGCCACCAGGGTCCCTTGGGGCCTAGTGGAAAACGCACTGAAAACGCTATGCAAATCGGGAACATGTTCGAAAACGAAAAAAGCCGCGAACACATCGACGTCACTGTCCTTGATGCGGCGGGCCAGATCCACGTCTCCGGCTTCCACCTTGGCTCGGGCCAGGATTTCAGCGGCACGCCGGGCCAGAAACGGATTCCTCTCACAGCCCGAAACCCGTCGCACCCCCACGTCTTCCAGGCACGACAGGAAAAGACCTTCCCCACACCCCAGTTCCATCCAGGATCGTGACAACAGGTCACTGCGGGTCAGGCCCGCTTCGGTGGCGGCGTCAATTATCCAGCGCAGCTTGGGCTCGTACACGCGCGAGCGCCGGTCAGCGGCCTGTGCCGCTGACAAAGGCGGATAAATGGCATCAAAAGACAGATCGCCGTCCCCCTCGGGCGGATAATCCGACGGAGGCTGGCAAGAGAGCATGATGTGGTCGCAATCGGGGCACTGCAGATATTCGACCCCGCGGTGCAAGAACACCTCCGCCCCAGCCAGGGAGCCACGGCAAACCGTGCAGACCGTACGCTTGGGGTATCTGGCCAAAGAATCGACGGCCCGTTGGGCCGCGGCCATGCAATCAAGGTCGATCTTCCGTATTCTCTCGAATTCCTTGCTCACGTCTGCCAACGGCTTGGAAAAAGCCGTACGCATGCCGCTTCTCCTCGCGTTAGGGCGCCTCGTCATCCTCCATTGCCGCCCACCGCTCCACTCCGGGAACGGAAGCCCCACAGGGGACTGCGTACAACATCGCGGAAGTCCTTTCCGCAACAGCAGAGGACGCACCCAGAAACCATATGCAAGGAAAGGACCAGAAAATCTCGATCAAGACAGAAAGGCATCGCGCCGCAGTATCCGCTGGCCAAGACCCCGCAAAAATTCTAGAGAAAGAATATATTACATAGAATTCCAGCCTGTCAAAAAAACCGAAAAAAGCTGCAGGGCAGCCTGCAGCCTTTTCCTCATTACCGAAAACCGATCTTCCGCTAGCGCATGATGGTCTGGCTGCGGTCCGGGCCCACCGAGGCGATGGTCACGGGCACGCCCAGGATCTCCTCGATGCGCGCGATGTAGTCCTGGGCGGCCTGGGGCAGGTCGGACAGGGCCTTGGCCCCGGAGATGTCCCCGCTCCAGCCGGGCAGGGTCTCGTACACGGGCTCCACGTCGGCCAAGCCGTTCTCCTCCAGCGGGGGATAGGCGATCTCCTGGCCCCGGTATTTGTAGGACGTACAGAGCTTCAGCTCGTCCAGCCCGCCCAGCACGTCCAGCTTGGTCAGGGCGATGCCCGTGGGGCCGTTGAGGCGCACGGACTCGCGCAGGATGACCAGGTCCAGCCAGCCGCAGCGGCGCTTGCGCCCGGTGGTGGCCCCGAACTCCGCGCCCACGCTCTGCAGGTGCCCGCCGTCGGCGTCTTCCAGTTCCGTGGGGAAGGGGCCCGCGCCCACGCGGGTGGTGTAGGCCTTGACCACGGCCACGATGGACGTCAGCGAACGCGCGGAGCAGCCCGAGCCGCTGGCCGCGTTGCCGGACACGGTGTTGGACGAGGTCACGAAGGGATAGGTGCCGTGGTCGATGTCCAGGTGCGTGCCCTGGGCGCCCTCGAAGAGCACGTTGCCGCCCTCTTCCATGGTCTCGCCCACGATGCCCGCCACGTCGCCCAAGTAGGGCACCATCCGCTCGGCAGCCCCGCAGATCTCCTCGAACACGGCGTCGGGGTCCAGGGGGGCGATGCCGTACATGTGCTCGAAGAGCGCGTTCTTCTCGGCCAGGGCGCGGCCGATCTTGGCGCGCAACAGGCCCAGGTCCGCCAGGTCGCCGGCGCGCACGCCGATGCGCGACATCTTGTCCTCGTAGCAGGGGCCGATGCCCCGGCCCGTGGTGCCGATCTTGTCGCTGGCGGCCTTGTAAGCCTCGCGCGCCCCGTCCAGGACCTTGTGATAGGGCATGATCACGTGGGTCTTCTTGCTGACCACCAGCCGCCCGGGGCCCGTGTCGATGCCCTTGGCCGCCAATTTGTCCACCTCTTGCAAAAAAACAACGGGATCGAGCACCACGCCGTTGCCGATGAGACAGCGCTTGGAACCATGCAGGATGCCGGAAGGAATCAGGTGCAGGATGACCTGCTCGCCTTCCACCACGAGGGTGTGCCCGGCATTGTTTCCGCCCTGGAAACGGACGATGACGTCGGCCTTTTCGGTAAGAATATCAACGATCTTACCTTTGCCCTCGTCACCCCACTGGGCGCCCATGACAACGGTATTTGACATTTCGATCTCCTTTGGTAAGGAACTGCGGTCTTGATCGCTTCCGCCGCCAGAAGCGCGGCAAAAGGCATCCTTGTCTAAGAAACGCCAGCAACAAAGTCAATGCTCTTGTATCGAAGGCCCTTGGCCCCGATCTTGCTTTATTTTAGATTATGATTTCTTTACCCAAACGATATACCAAGCCCGAAGTGCTTGTGGCCCTTGCCGTGGCCCTGGTGATCCTGGTGCAGCTGGCACTGGCCCTGCAATGGCGCTTCGGCGGCTTCGCCAGCAAGCGCGTGCTGCGCGTGGCCGCGCCCGGGCACGAATGGCTCGACGGAGAATTGACGCCCTTCGGCAAGGGCTTCGAGCACGAACTCCTGGACCGCTTCGCCGAAAACAGCGGCATGACCTGGACCTGGATCCGCACGGACAGCTGGGCCGAGGCCTGGACCATGGTCAAGAACGGCCGCGCCGACGTGGTGCCCGCCCTGGGCAGCCGCCCGCCCGAGGCCCTGGGCGTCGAGGTGGCCGCCGGGCCGGTCTACGCCCGCACCCGCCCGGTCATCGTGCACAGCGACAAGCGCCACGGCATCCGCGAGGACTGCGAGGTCTGCGAACGGCCCATCCTGGTGACCTCCAACCCCGTGCTCACCGACTCCCTGGCCGACGGCGCCGAGGACCTGGACTGCACCCCGCGCACCGTGGTCAGCCAGGGCCTGGACCTGACCCCGCTGTTGGACACCCTGTCCCGCAACCAGGCGCGCTTCGCCCTGGTGGACCAGCGGCGCTTCGCCCTCTGGCAACCCTTCTACCAGGGCATCCGGCCCACGCGCTCCCTGTCCAGGGACCTGGAGTACCGCTGGTACTGGAGCCGCCGCTCCCCCGAGCTGGCCAAGACCCTGGAGGTCTTCTGGGGCGACGTGCAGAAGAACGGGGCCCTGGCCGACCTGTACGACAAATATTTCGGATTCCTGCCCAAGGAGACCGACCGCTTCGAGCTCAGGAACCTGACCCGCACCCTGCTGGACGAGTTCCCCCGCTACCGCGAGACCATCCTCCAGGCGGCCCGGGACAACGGCATCGACCCCCTGCTGCTGGTGGCCATGATCTACCAGGAGTCGCGCTTCGACTCCGCAGCGCGCAGCAAGACCGGGGTGCGCGGCCTGATGCAGATCACCAGGGCCACGGCCCGCATCCTGGGCGTGAACCGCATGGACCCCTTCGAAAGCATCCAGGGCGGCGCGCGCTACCTGCGGCAACTCTACGACGGGCTGGAGGGCATGGGCCTGGACGAGCAGACCCGCTGGCTCTTCGCCCTGGCCGCCTACAACCGCGGCCCCGGGCATTTGCAGGACGCCGTGGACGTGGCCCGGGCCCTGGGCGGGCAAGGCCATTCCTGGCGCGAGCTGAAGACCGCCTTCCCCAAGCTCTGCTACAAGCGCTGGTTCAGCCGCGCCAAGTACGGGTACACCAAGGGATACGAAGTGGTCAGCTACGTGGAGAGCATCCGCTACTTCCGCTACGTGCTACACGGGCTCGTCGTCCTCTCGCGGCCGGAAGCGCAGCAGCTTGCCGCGCTTGTCGGCCCCGACGTCGGCGTCAGCTCCGTGCTCTGACATCTCGCCGAAGGGCGGCCTTGAGGACCCCACCAGATGGGGCTCCTCGGGCAGGTCGCCCAGGCCGCTGGACTGCTTCCAGTGGTAGTTGAACAGCTGGTTCTTCCAGCGCACGCCCTGGATCAGGCCGAAGATCGTGGCGGCCTCCTCCCAGCGCTTGGTGGGCTCGAAATTCTGAACTATGGCGGCGTACTTCTCCCACAGGGAGGTCAGGGACGCCTCGTCGAACGCCAAAAGCTGGCGGGCTATCTTTTCCAGGGCTCGTTCCACCCTCTCGCTCCCTCTGTTGTACGGATTCGACGCCCGGCCAGGACGCCTCGCCCAGGCCGGATTTTTGCGCCGCGTCCCGGTTTGCCCCCCGGACGGCGGTATGGTAACAGCACGTCTCCGACACGTAAATCCAGGAGGCCTCCCATGAGCGACCTGAAAAAGATGTATAAAACCCTGCTTCACGACCCCTTTCCCGGGGAAGTGACCCTCACCGTGGGCGGCCAGGAGCTGCGCTTCACCAAGCGCACCTGGACCATCGACGGCGAGGAAAAGGGCATCCGATACGGCGAGAACCCGGACCAGCCCGCTGCGCTCTTCGAGCTCACGGGCGGCGGCCTGACCCTGGAGGGCGTGCAGTTCCGCGGCCCGGGCCAGGGGCTGGTGTCCGCCCTGACCGAGGAGAACATGCTCCAGGCGGGCAAGCACCCGGGCAAGATCAATTTGACGGACGTGGACAACGGCCTGAACATCCTGCAGTACCTGACCGCCAAGCCCGCGGCCGTGATCCTCAAGCACAACAACCCCAGCGGCGCGGCCTGGAGCGGCGAGGGCGTGGCCGACGCCCTGGAAAAGGCCTGGAAGTCCGATCGCATCGCGGCCTTCGGCGGCACCGTGGTGGTCAACCGGCCCATCGACGACGCCACGGCGGCCATCATCAACGCCTCCTATTTCGAGGTGGTGGCGGCCCCCGGATACCTGGGTGACAGCCTGGCCACCCTCAAACAGCGCAAGAACCTGCGCATCCTGGAGATGCCCGGCCTGGCCAGCCTGGAGACCCTGGTGGGCCAGCCCTTCCTGGACATCAAGTCCCTGGCCGACGGGGGCATGGTCCTGCAGCTCTCCTTCCGCAACCGCATCCTCTCCACCGAGGACTTCATCCCGGCCACCGCCGAAAAGGACGGCTCGTCCTTCGCCGCGCGCAAGCCCACCCCGGCCGAGGCCGAGGATCTGCTCTTCGCCTGGGCCGTGGAGGCGGGCGTGACCTCCAACTCCATCATCTTCGTGCGCGACGGCGCCACCGTGGCCATCGGCACGGGCGAGCAGGACCGCGTGGGCTGCGCCGAATTGACCATCCACAAGGCCTACACCAAGTATTCCGACCTCCTCAGCTTCGAGGAGGAGGGCAAGAGCATCTACGAACTCAAGCTCCTGGCCGCCAAGGACCAGGGGGCCGCGGCCAAGCTGGCGGACATCGAGGAGAGCACCCGCGCGGCCCGGGGCGGCCTGCCCGGCAGCGTGGTGGTCTCCGACGGGTTCTTCCCGTTCCGCGACGGCGTGGACGTGGTCATGGCCCAGGGCGTGACGGCCATCGCCCAGCCCGGCGGATCCATCCGCGACTGGGAGGTCATCACCGCGGTGAACGAGGCCGCGCCCCAGGTGGCCATGGTCTTCACGGGCCAGCGTTCGTTCAGGCACTAGCGGACAACCGTAACCGCCGCCGGACCTTGCGCGAGCCGGAACCCGGACCCCCAGGGCGTCCGGGTTTCGTGCGTCCCGAGCCCGGCACAGGCAAAGGCGACACCGTGCATATCCATAAGGACCCGCGCGCATGAGCGACCTGGTACGCTATCCCGGAGCGGGCTGCGTCGTGGAGTTCCTCCAGGGCAACAAGCCGCAGATCGCCTGGGTGCTGGAAGAGCAGTCCGGCCGCTTCCGCGTGCTCACGGCCAACCGCCGGGAATCCAAGCTGCCCGGGGCGCGGCTGCTGCCCTGGTCCGGCCCGGCCCTGTCCCCGGACATGACCCGCGAGGAGGCCGTGCGCGCCCTGACCGAACGCGAGGAGGCCCGCGAGGCCCTGGCCGCGGGCGTGGACCCGGCCGAGATCTGGGAGCTGTCCCAGGGCGAGGTGGAGCGGGCCCCGGTGCTCTGGTTCGCGCAGCTGGTCTGGGACGAGCCCGGCGCGGACCAGGTGGCGGCCATGGGCCGCCGCATGCTGGAGCACAAGACCCATTTCAAGTTCCACCCCCCCGAGTTCGAGGTCCACCCCGAGGACAAGGTGGCCGCGCGCGAGGTGGAGGAGCAGGCCCGCCAGGAACGCGAGCGCCTGGTCTCCGCCGGCCAGGCCTTTTTCCACGGCCTGTGGGAGGCGCGCACCAAGGGCAAGGCCGCGCCTAAGCCCGAGCCGGAACTGGCCGAGGCCCTCAAGGACATGCTCTTCGCGGCCATGGCCGACACCTCCGGCTCCACGGAACTGACCACCTGGAACGCCGTGCGCAAGGGCCTGCCCGACCTCCCGCACCTGCCCCTGTTCCTGGCCCAGGCCTGGGGCGTGGCGCCCGAGCATTTCAACGTGCAGCTCCTGCAGGAGCGCTACGACTGGGGCGACGACTGGGCCCGGGAATTCGACGCGGACATGGACGAGCTGGAACGCCGCCTCAAGGAGCGCGAAGGGGAGCCCGAGGACGCGGCCTACGTGAGCATCGACTCGGCCAGCACCCACGACATCGACGACGCCTTTTTCATCGAGGCCGGGGAGAACGGCGGCTACCGCCTGCGCATCGCCCTGGCCTGCCCGGCCCTGGGCTGGGAATTCGGCTCGCCCCTGGACCGGGCCGTGCGCGACCGGGCCAGCTCCCTGTACCTGCCCGAGGGCGTGAGCCACATGCTGCCCGAACGCTACGGCATCGCCCGCTTCAGCCTGCATCAGGGCCAGGTGCGACCGGCCCTGGTCCTGGACTGCGACCTGGACGCCGAGGCCCGGCTGCTCGGCACCGCGCCGCGCGCCGCCTGGGTACGCGTGGCGGCCAACAGCACCTACGACGCCATGGAAGAGGCCCTCGAGGACGGCTCCGACCCCTTCCTGGCCATGGCCGCTGAGCTGGGCGAAAAACTCCGCCAGCGCCGCATCGACGGCGGGGCCGTGGTGGTGGACAGGCCCGACCCCAGGATTTTCCTGGAGGGCGAGGGCGCCGAGACCCGGGTGCGCATCGAGGAATATCCCAAGCACGAGCGCGCCCAGACCACGGTCAGCGAATTCATGATCCTGGCCAACTCGGCCGTGGGCCAGTGGGCCGCAGACCGCGACCTGCCCATGATCTACCGCACCCAGGACATCACCCTGCCCGGGGACGCGGCCGGGGTCTGGACCAGACCCGAGGACGCCCACCGCGTGGTGCGCCTCATGGCCCCCACCTGCCAGGAACTGACCCCCCGGCTGCACGCCACCATCGGGGCCACGGCCTACGCCCCCCTGACCTCGCCGCTGAGGCGCTACACGGACCTGGTGAACATGGCCCAGGTGCTTTCCTTCGTGGAGCGCGGCGAACCCAGATGGGACCGCGAGGAGCTGGGGCTGATGCTGCCGCTGATCACCGTGCGCACCGAGGCGGCCGGGCGCATCCAGCGCTACAGGCCGCGCTACTGGAAGCTGGTCTACTTCCGCCAGCGCAAGAAGGAGCTGTTCTCCGCCACGGTGGTGGAGGACGGCCAGCTGGTGATCCTGGCCCTGCCCAGGGAGCAAATGTTCGTGCGCTGCCCGCGCAATATCCTGGGGGACAAGATCTACCCGGGCCAGCAATTCCAGATCCGCCTGGGCAAGGTGGACCCGCTGAACAACGAGATCCGCGTGGTGGAGGCCCTGGAGGAATAGGCCCCAACCCCATAGCTTTCCGAATCAAAAAGCCCCATCCGAATATTCGGATGGGGCTTTTTGATTCGGAAAGCCGCGCCCGGGCGTTCTCCAAAAACAAGACCCCCTCGATCCGCACGGACCGTGGGCTTTTCCTTTTACCCCCGGCGTCCCAATAGCTTGGCGCTCATAATCGCCCTGCCATGGATCAGGTCCGAAAAATCCGAATCCTCTATGCCGCACCGCTCGGGATCAAAGGAACCTACCACCTCCAGCCCTTTGCGGGCGGCTATTTCCCTGACAAGAGCCTCGGCGCCGGTGATGATGGCATAGCGGCTGTCCGCGGCCATGCGCTGATACGCCAAACGCACGAAAGGCGGCAGGTAGATAACAACGGCAACCCCTACCCCATTAAGATAATCCAGAAAATCCTCAAACATTTTGATATGATACAGACGATGAAAATTTTCCATAGCATAGACGGACTGAGCCATCATCGCGTCCACCATCGCCGGGATCTCACTCTCCGGTATTGGCGCGCGCTTGCTCAACGGAGGCTCCATGCTGTTGTCTTTTCGCCGGATCACATGCTCGACGTCCAACTCTTCCGTAGCCCTCACACTTTCTCTCGCCCCAGAGAAAAACCTTTTGACATTCTCTTTGGTGTACCGAAACGATAACAGATTTGCATATTTCATGAAACCAGCATGTGCTGGAAAAGCAATTTTCCGACCCTGCTCAGCCGAAACATAGTGGACATATTCTTCCAGGCTTTTCCACTCCATCATCCCGCTGTTTTCGTTAAAATACCAAGGATCAACTCCAAGAACCACACAGCCCGGAACATAACCTTTTTCCTTCATGTATATCCCAACGACAGCCATGCAATCTTCCAACGTCGATCCACTCATGGCATGATTCAAATACGGCTTCGGATATGGCACATGCTCGGATCGGACTTTCAGCAGACGAGATGAACCCACCGCAATCGTCCCCACTTTTCCCTTGTACCTGAGGATGAGCTCTCTCTGATACGTCCTTTCATCGAAATTCAAAAAACCCAAAACATTGCTCCCTGATGCAACGAGTTGCGCAGCCTTTTGGAGTTGCCCGTCGTGGAACTGATTCGAAGCATCGACCGTCCTATTGAACAGCGCGATGCAAACAAGCGTAGCAATGACGAAGCAGACGAAGCTAAAAACCCATTTCTTACTCATAGAACACCTTAAAACTGGAAATACAGGAATTCGCTGGCTCTGTTGATATACAAAATTCCAACCACCGCCAGGGCCCAAGCAGCTGCGAAATGGGTCTTATCCACCCTAAAATCATCAGTCATCTGACTGGAATTCCGACAGAAAAAAGCCACCGCCAGCGAAACACCCAAAACAGCAAGAGGAACAACCCCTTCGCCGGGGGCGACATGCCGCAGCCATGCGCCGAATTGCAGGCCCGTCCCTTGCAAGGCGGGAAACACAAAGGCCGCTGTCTGCGGAAAGACCACGCCGTTCACCCCCGCCATGCCTTTGAGCACATCCAAGGCCTCGGAAAAGGAAGGAGCCCTGAAAAACACCCAGCAAACATTCACGAAATTGAATGTCACAAACCAAGCCAGCAAAGAGGGTAGCTTCCGGCCGGACAATTGCCAGAGACGATGAAGGCACAGGGCTAGACCGTGCAAGGCGCCCCAGGCCACAAAGGTCCACCCCGCTCCATGCCACAGCCCGCCGATCAGGAAGGTGACAAATAGATTCCGCAAGGTCTTCGGCACGCCCCACCGGTTTCCGCCCAGCGGAATGTAGACGTAATCCCGCAGAAAACGACTCAGGGTAATGTGCCAACGACCCCAGAAGTCCCGGACGGAAAGGGCCTTATACGGCGAATGGAAATTCTCGGGCAGGACGATGTTGAACATGCGCCCAATACCCAGGGCCATATCCGTGTAACCGCTGAAATCATAATACAACTGGATCGTGTAGGACAGGCTCGTAAACCAGGCTTCGAAAAAATTCAGACCTTGCGTCGCCCCGTATCCGTTGCCCACCCACACCGACAAGGTGTCCGCTATGACGGCTTTTTTGAACAGGCCGATAAAAAATAGGGAAAAACCCGCTGCGATGTTGTCATAGTTTATTGTTTGAATTTTTCTCGAGAACTGGGGCATCATTTCGCGATGATGAACAATCGGGCCAGCAATAAGCTGCGGAAAAAACAAGACAAACGCTGTGTAACTGACGACGCCATGCCTCTCGACCTTTCCTCTGCTGCAGTCGACAAGATAGGCTATCTGCTGAAACGTAAAGAAGCTGATCCCGAGCGGAAGCAATATATCTTTCTTTTCGAATTCTGATCCTGCAATAATGGCTATATTAGAAAATAAAAAATTATAGTATTTAAAATATGACAATGCCACCAAATTTATAACAACACCCGCACAAACAAAAAAAGACGTTTTTCTACTGAACCCCTCTTCTGCACATTCTTGAACCTTCTTTCCGACCCAATAATTGGATAAAGCAGAGCACATAATCATCGGTATATAGTATACGTTCCACCAACCATAAAAAAATAAAGAGCATGCAACGATCCACAAACAAAGCCTTTCACCGCTCGTACGCCGCGCCAACACCCAATACACACACAGAGCGAAAGGTAAAAAGAAAAATATAAATTCAAATGAATTAAACAGCATACTTCACCCTAAGCAAAAACGACACACCAGACACAAGAGACGCCCTTCTTCGAGCAGTCTATCACTTCACGCACCGGCAAAAGAAAAAACTCAAACGAAACCGACTGGTACACGATACCCGGCAAGACAGTCAACGCGCCGCTTGCCGCGCCGCCGCCAAATCCTATTTCTCCCCTAACGGAAGTCGGAGGCTCGCAGCCCGTGGCGCGAAAGCCGGTATTGCAGGGTGGTGCGCGGCATGCCCAGGATGTCCGCGGCCCCGCCCGCGCCGCCCACCACGCCCTTGGTCGCGGCCAGGGCGCGCTTCAGATGCTCGCACTCCATCTCTTCCATGGTCTGGAACCGGCCCTCGGGCCCCTGGCCGTTGCCCCGGCCCAGGAAGCCCTCCACGTCCGAGAGCAGCACGCGCTCGCCGGACCTGAGCAGCAGCATGCGCTGCACCATGTTCTTGACCTCGCGCACGTTGCCCGGCCAGGCGTAGCGCATGAGCCGGTCCATGACCTCGTCGGTGTACACGGGCCCGGGCTTGTGGAACTGCTCCATATAGAGGCTCGTGAGCCGGTGGATGAGCACGGGCACATCGTCCGGACGCTCGCGCAGGGCCGGGATGTGGATGCGCATGGTGTTCAGGCGGTAGTAGAGGTCCGAACGGAAATCGCCCTCCACGATGGCCCCCTCAAGGTCCTTGTTGGTGGCCGAGACCACCCGGAAATCCACGCTGATGGGCTTGCTCTCGCCCACGCGCTCCAGCTGCCCGTCCTGGAGCACGGTGAGCAGCTTGGCCTGCTGGGGCATGGGCAGGTCCCCGATTTCGTCCAGGAACACGGTGCCGCCCTGAGCCATTTCGAAGCGGCCCAGGCGCTTGGCCGCCGCGCCGGTGAACGCGCCCTTGGCGTGGCCGAACAACTCGCTCTCGAACAGGCTGGCGGCCAGGGCCGGACAGTTGACCTTGACCATCAGGGCGGCGTTGCGCGCGGACATCTCGTGGATGCAGTGGGCCACGCATTCCTTGCCCGTGCCGGTCTCGCCGGTGATGAGCACCGAGGCGTCAGTGGCCGCCACCATGCGCACCTGGCTCATGACGTCGAGCATGCTGTCCGATGAATAATAGAACTTCTCGGGGTCGTACTGCTGGTCCGCCTGCTTGCGCAGGTAGCTTTTCTGGCTCTGGAGGTTCTCGTTGATGGTCTGCAGACGGATGTGGTTGAGCATGTTGTCCACGGCGATGGCCACCTGGGGCGAGAGATCGTCCAGAAAGTCCACAATCTCGTCTAGATTCTCGGGCCGCTCCACAAAGGAAAAGTGCAGGGAGCCCAGGACCACGTCGCGGACCACCAGGGGAAAGGCCATGGTGGTGCGCAGCCCCGCGTCGCGCATGGTGTCCAGGTTGACGAAATAGCTCTGGTTGGTGACGTCGGGGATGACCAGGGGCTTGCGGCTGCGGATGACCATCTGGGCGATGCTGCCCTTTTCCAGGGGCCGGGCCGTGTCCCCGCCCAGGGGCACGCCCTCGGCCGTGGCGAAGTAGCTCAGGGACTTGGTATCCTGGTCGTAGAGGTTGATGCTGCAGCGGTCGAAATGGAACAACTTTCGCAGCTCGTCGGCGCAGGCCCTGAAGAGCTGTTCCCTGGAGGTTTTCTGTACGATGGCGTTATTTATGCGCAAAAGCGTCTCGTAGCGGCGTTCCGGATGCAGGTACAAGCGTGGCTCCTTGCGCCCAAATATGGGCAGCGGAAAACATATTGAATTTCTAAGCCTTTTCAGTCATACCCTGGGGAACGGCTCGTTTCTGGACGAATCAGTAGTCCCAGGGAGTCAGTATTTGAGGGGATATCTCACAAGCGCAAGACCTGCAAGCCCAATATCGGGCGCAGTGCCCAATGTTAGGCCCAGCCACAAAATGTCCCGCTTCGCCCTGTCTCGTTTAACCCTCCGTTTTGTCTGATCTTTTTTATTTTGTCCGTTTTGGAACGCATCTTGCCTATGGGCATGAGGAGGCGACACCTGTTATGAATTTCTCATTGCACTTCGACCACGGATCCAAGTCCATCGAACTACCCGACCACCTCACCGTGGACGTGTTGTCTCCCGTTTCCCCTCCGCTTCTGGAGGACCCCGCCAAGTCCCTGAAGGACTGTCTCGCCAACTGCGAGGCCGCCCGTTTCGAGGGCCTGGCCGCGCCGAAAAGCGTCGCCATCGCCGTGCCGGACGAAACCCGGCCCTTCCCCACGAGCGAACTCCTGCCCGTGCTGGTGGACCATGTGCTGTCCCGCTGGCCAGAGCTTTCGGCCGAAAGCATCACCGTGCACGTGGGCGGCGGACTGCATCCGCCCATGGATGAGGAAGGCCTGGCCCAGCTGGTGCCGCCCGAAATCCGGCGCGGAGTGAAGGTCGTGCCCCACGACGCCAAGAACGACCCCCTGGCGGACCTGGGCGTGACCTCGCGCGGCACCCCCGTGCAGATCAGCAAGGCCTACGCCGAGGCCGACCTGCGGCTGGTCATGGGCCAGGTGGACCCGCACCAGTTCGCGGGCTTCACCGGCGGCGCCAAGGGCGTGTGCGTGGGCCTGGCCGGGCCGGAGATGATCCGCCGCAACCACTCCATGCTCATCCAGGAGCGCGCCCTGCCCGGCGTGCTCGCCGACAACCCCGTGCGCCAGGACCTGAACGAGGCCGGGGACATGGTGGGCATCCATCTGGTGGTCAACGTGGTCAACGGCCCGGACAAGCGTCCGGTCTGGCTGGGCGCGAACACCCACCGCGAGCTGCTCGCCGAGGCCAGCAAGGTCTGCGCCTCGGTCTTCGGCGTGGAGCTGGACGCGCCCTACGACATCGTCATCGCCTCCTGCGGGGGCTACCCCAAGGACATCTGCCTCTACCAGTCGCAGAAGGGCATGTTCAACGCGGCCATGGCCGCCGCCCCCCATGGCAAGATTCTACTCCTGGCCGCCTGCCCCCAGGGCATCGGCGACGAGGCTTTCGAGGAATACGCCGCCCAGTTCGACAGCATGGAGGCCATGGGCGAGGAATTCCTCAATCGCGAGTTCAAGGTGGGAGCCCACAAGGGCTACCTCTTCAGCTGCAGCACCAGAGGCCGCGAGGTGGTGCTGGATACGGAAATGGATCCCAAGGCATTGTCCCGTTGCCATCTGGCGTCCGGTTCCGCGCAGGAAACCCTCCAGCGCTGGACCGCGAACCTGCCCGAGGGCGCGCGGGTTGCTGTGGTGCCGCACGCGAACACCACATTTTTTCATTATGGTGACGCGCACGCCTAGCGTGCGCTGCTTTGCAACATTCAAAGGAGGAAAAGATGATTCAGTTCCTGGTCCATGAGAAAGCCGACTCCGTCGGCGTGGCTACTGTGGACATCAAAGCCGGGGAGACGGCCAAGGGCCTGTACATGGACTCCCAGAACGCAGTTGAAGTCAAGGCTCTGGACGACATCCCGCTGGGCCACAAGATCGCCATGGGCCCCATGAAGGAAGGCGACACGGTCCTCAAGTACGGCCACGACATCGGTGTTGTGACCGCTGCTTTCGAGAAGGGCGCCCATGTCCACATCCAGAACCTGAAAACCAAGAGGTGGTAGTATAATGAGCCTGGGTAAAGTTATCGGATACCGTAGAGAGAACGGCCGCGTGGGCATCCGCAACCACGTCGCCATCCTGGCCCTGGACGACCTGTCCAACGCCGCCTGCGAGGCCGTTGCCAACAACGTCAAGGGCTGCCTGGCCCTGCCTCACGCTTACGGCCGCCTGCAGTTCGGCGAGGACCTGATGCTGACCTTCAGGACCCTCATCGGCCTGGGCTCCAACCCCAACGTGGCCGCCTGCGTGGTCATCGGCATCGAGCCCGAGTGGACCAAGATCATCACCGACGGCATCGCCAAGACCGGCAAGCCCGTCGAAGGTTTCTCCATTGAGCGCAACGGCGACCACCAGACCATCGCCGACGCCAGCCGCAAGGCCAAGGAATACCTGCAGTGGGCCACCGAGCTGCAGACCGAAGAAGTGGAGATGTCCGAGATCTGGATCTCCGTGAAGTGCGGCGAGTCCGACACCACCTCCGGCCTGGCCTCCTGCCCCACCGTGGGTAACGTCCTGGACAAGCACGTCGAGAACGGCGGTACCGCCCTGTTCGGCGAGACCAGCGAGCTGACCGGCGCCGAGATGGTCTGCAAGGAGCGCGGCGCCACCAAGGAAGCCGGCGAGAAGTTCCTCAAGACCTGGACCGAGTACGACGCCTTCATCAAGGAATTCAAGACCGACAGCCTGTCCGGCTCCCAGCCCACCAAGGGCAACATCCGCGGCGGTCTGACCACCATCGAGGAAAAGGCCTTCGGCAACCTGCAGAAGATCGGCAAGAAGTGCATGTACCAGGATGTCCTGGAGCCCGCCGAGGCCCCCAAGGGCCCGGGCCTGTGGTTCATGGACTCCTCCTCCGCCGCCGCCGAGATGGTCACCCTGGCCGCCGCCGCCGGCTACGTCGTGCACCTGTTCCCCACGGGCCAGGGCAACATCATCGGCAACCCCATCGAGCCGGTGATCAAGCTCTCCGCCAACCCGCTGACCTGCAAGACCATGAGCGAGCACATCGACTACGACTGCTCGGGCATCCTTCGCGGCGAGCTGACCCTGGACCAGGCCGGTGACGAGCTCATCGACATGGTCAAGCGCACCTGCAAGGGCCGCCTGACCGCCGCCGAGGCCCTGGGCCACCGCGAGCTGGTCATCACCAAGCTCTACCGCAGCGCGTAAGCCGTCACCCTCTAGACGAGGGAGATGCACAAAACAATGGACCGGGGCATTCTGCCCCGGTCCAATAAAGCAGGAGTGGCAAGTATGAAGAAGATTCTGATCCTGGCCGCCTTCGCGATCGGATTGCTCATCTCGGCGTATCCGGCCATGGCCGCCGACTACCCCAGCGAACCCATCACCTACTGCATTCCCTTCAATCCCGGCGGACAGTCCGACCTGGAAGCCCGCCGCCAACAGCCCCTGCTCGAGAAAGCCCTGGGCCAAAAGATCCTCATCCAGTACAAGCCCGGCGGCGGTGGTTCCGTGGGCTGGACTGACCTGATGAACCAGAAGCCCAACGGCTACTACATCTCGGGCATCAACGTCCCGCACATCATCCTGCAGCCTCTGGCGCGCGGCAATGCGGGTTACGAGACCGAGAAGATCACGCCCATCGCCATCTTCCAGACCACGCCCATCGGGCTGGCCGTCCTCAAGGATTCTCCCTTCAAGACCCTTGATGACCTTATCAAGTACGCCAAGGCCAATCCCGGCGCCGTGGTGGTTGGCGGCTCCGGCACCTGGAGCGGCCACCACATCGCCAACCTGCAGCTGCAGGACATGGCCGGCATCCAGATGACCTACGTGCCCCACAAGGGCGCGGCTCCGTCCGTCGCCGCCTTCCTGGGCGGCCATGTGCAGGCCATGTGGGCCAACTCCAACGACCTGGTCCAGCACGCCGACAAGCTGCGAGTGCTGGCCTTCGGCACGAAGAAGCCCTTCTTCGCCATGCCGGACGTGCCGACCTTCGAGAGCCTGGGCTACAAGCTCTACGCCGCCATCGACCGCGGCGCCGGTGCTCCGCCGGACACCCCGGCTGATCGCATCAAGGTCCTCGAGACCGCTTTCAAGAGCATCGTCGACAACCCCGAAGTCCAGGCCCAGATGAAGAGGGACGGTTTCGTGCCCGTCTTCATGAACAGCCAGGAAACCAAGGACTACATCGCGGAAATGACCGCCCAGTGGGCGCCTGTCGTGAAGAAGTTCAAAAAGTAGATCGATCCTCCTCCATGAAATAGGGGGAGGCGGGGACGACCCGCCTCCCCCGCACGGACAACCGCACATCTGCACGGAGCCGCAATGTTTGAGTATCTGTTGGACGGGTTGTTTCAGGTTTTCCACCTGATGAACTTCCTGTTCCTGTTCATCGGCGTTTTCGCCGGTATCGTCTTCGGAGCCCTGCCAGGCCTGACGGCGACGATGGGTCTGGCGCTTCTGGTGCCATTCACCTTCACCATGACCCCAGCCGCTGGCCTGATCATGCTGGCCGGCATCTACGTGGGCGCCATGTATGGGGATGCGATTCCCGCCATCCTCATCAACACCCCGGGCACCCCTGCGGCCATCGCCACGACTTTCGACGGGTTCCCCCTGTCCCAGAAGGGCATGGCCCAGCACGCCCTGGTGGCCGCCGCCGTGGCCTCGTCCTTCGGCAGCTTCGTGGCCAACATCGTCCTGGCCACCTGCGCGCCGCCGCTGGCCCAGGCTTCCCTGAAATTCGGCCCCCCCGAGTATTTTTGGCTTGGCGTCTTTGGTCTGACCATTATCTCGACACTGTCTACCGGTTCGGTGCTCAAGGGCTTTTTGGCCGGCTCCGTGGGCCTCTTGCTGTCCACCGTGGGCATGGCGCCCATCGGCGGCGACGTGCGCCTGACCTTCGGGTCCACGGAAATGCAGGCCGGCATCCAGCTCATCGTGGCCCTCATCGGCTTCTTCTGTCTGCCTGAGATCCTGTCCAGCGTCATCGGCCAGCGCCAGTCCAACTACAGCGAAGAGCGCGTCACCCCCAAGCTCTCCGTGATCATCGACACCATCGTCTACCTCATCAAGCAGCCCGTCTTGATGTTCCGCTCCTCGGCCATCGGCTGCGTGGTGGGCTTCGCCCCGGGCGCCGGCGGCAACATCGCCAGCATGGTCTCCTACAACGAGGCCTGCCGCTGGGACAAGCACCCCGAGGAATTCGGCAAGGGAACCCTCAAGGGCGTGGCCGCCAGCGAATCCGCCAACTCGGCCATGGCTCCCGGCTCCCTGATCCCGCTGTTGACCCTGGGCATCCCCGGTTCGCCCCCGGCGGCCGTCATCCTGGGCGCCCTGATGCTGCACGGCATGCGCCCCGGCGCCGAGCTGTTCACGGTCCACGCGGGCGTGGTCTACGCCTTCATCATGGCGCTGCTGGTGGCCGCCGTGCTGGTGACCATCATCGGCTCCTTCGGCTCCTTCTTCTTCGCCCGGATCATCAACATCCCGTCGAAGATCCTGGCCCCGACCATCATCTTCATGACCGTGCTCGGGTCCTACGCCATCCGCAACAACATCGTGGACGTCTGGATCATGTTCGTCTTCGGCATCGTGGGCTTCATCTCCAACAAGCTGAAGTTCCACCCCGCGCCCATCGTCCTGGGCCTGATCCTCGGACCCTTTGTCGAGGAAGGCCTCGTGCAGTCCATCCTGGGCGGCCACGCGGCCGGCGGCATCGTGCCCTACATGACCATGCGGCCCATCAGCGGCATTCTCATCGCCCTGTCGGTGATGTCCCTGTTCTGGCCCGTGTTCGCCTGGTGGCGCGCCAAAAAGTCCAAGGCCTGCGGCTGCAACGCCGGCCAGACCACCGAGGAGGCGTAGCCGTATGTTGAACTCCGATCTCTTAGTCGGCTCCGGATCCCTGATCCTGGCCGCCATCGCCTACTTCGTCACCCGCGACCTCTCCAGGCTGGGCGGGGTATTCGTCAACTTCACCCTCTGGGCCATGGTCATCCTGGGCGTCCTGGAAGTGCTCAAGGGCTTCATCAAGCCCGAACGCATCACCTTCTTCGAGTCCAAGGGCGAGCGAGACAACATCATCATCGGCCTCTGCATCCTGGGCGGCTACCTGGTGTTGTTGCCCCTGGTGGGCTTCTTGCCCTCCAGCCTGTTGGCCTTCGTGGTCATGAACCTCTACCTCAGCGACGTGAAGCTCTCCCAGAAGGAGATCTTCAAATCCGTCGCTCTGGCCGTGGTGATCGTGGCGGCCTTCTACTTGGTCTTCAGCCAGGTCCTGGAAGTTCCGCTGCCCAAAGGCATGCTCTTCGCCGAATAGGAAAAGACATGCCCCACTGCCCCTTTGACCAGATACTGCGCATCGCCCGGCGGACCCGCTCGGCCATCGCCTGCTGCAGCGTCTACAACCTGGAGAGCATCCAGGGAGTGATCGCGGCGGCGGAGGAAAAGCGGGCCCCGGTGATGCTCTCCGTGGGCAACGAGGCCGTGGAGCACTCCGGACTCTCGGCCCTGGGCCGGGCCGCCATGCGCGCGGCCGAGGAATCCCGGATTCCGGCCCTGGCCCATCTGAACCATGGGCGCAGCCTGGACATCGTGCTCCAGGCCCTGGACCAGGGCTTCAAGTCCGTGATGTTCGACGGCTCTCGCCTGGCCCCGGAGGACAACGTCCTGCACACTCGCTACGCCGTGCGGCTGGCGCACGAGGCAGGCGCGGTCATAGAGGGAGAAATCGGCCCCCTGCCGGGGGTCAAGAATCAGGACGGCCCGGTCATGGAGGATCTCCTCGACCGGGCCCTGTCCTTTGTGCGCGAGACCAGGGTGGACATCCTGGCCGTGTCCGTTCCCCAGGGCGGCCTGGCCGACCCCAAGGACGTGGGACGCCTGGCCAAGGCCCTGCCCGTTCCCCTGTGCATCCACAGGGGCAGCAGGCTCGGCCCCAAGGGCGCGGCTCTCATGGCCTCCGAGGGAGCCTTGAAGATAAACTTCCACACCGAGATCAAGGTCGCCATGTACCGAGGCCTTCTGGAGGACACCTCGGACGCCCTGACCATGAACCACAACGCCAGGGCCGCCCTGGCGGCCATGGTCCGGGAGAAGATCGACGACCTGGGAGGCACCGGCTCGGCCGCCTGACTCCCGCTCGTCCCGGCAACGCAAGAAAGCCCCCAGGTCCCTAGCGGACCCGGGGGCATGCTTGTTTATGGGGCCCGGCTCTATTCCTTGGAGCTGTCGGCCAGATCGGCCAGCTCGGCCAAGCGGTCGTTGACGCGCCGGTAGAGCGTGTTCTTGGGGAAGGTGCCCGTGGCCGTGCGCTTGCCCGCGGGCAGGCCGGTGAGCAGTTCCATGGCCTGCTCCACGCTGGTCACGGGATAGATGTGGAACTCGCCCCTGGCCACGGCCTCGCAGACCTCGTCGCTGAGCATCAGATGCTCCACGTTGTCCCGGGGCACGATGACGCCCTGGGTGCCGGACAGGCCGCGGCGCTTGCAGATCCTGAAGAAGCCCTCGATCTTGGGCGTCACCCCGCCCACGGCCATGATGGCCCCGGACTGGCTCACTGCGCCGGTGAAGGCCAGGGACAAGTCTATGGGCGTCTCGGCCAGGGCCGACAGCAGGGCCGCCAGCTCCGCGCCCGAGGCGGAATCACCCTCGATGCCCGCGTAGGACTGCTCGAAGGCCAGGGACCCCGTGAGCACCAGGGGCTTGTCCTGGGCGAAGAGCCTCAGGAGGTAGCTCTTCAGGATCATCATGCCCTTGGTGTGGATGGGCCCGCCCAGCTCGGCCTCGCGCTCCAGGTCGATGATCCCGCCGTGGCCCACGCCCACGGTGCAGGCGATCTGGTGGGTCAGGCCGAACTCGTGGTCCCCGTACATGACCACGGCCAGCCCGTTGGCCCGGCCCACGGCCCGGCCCGAGGTGGAGACCTTGATCAGCTCGCGGTCGTAGTCCGCCAGGAACTCCTCCTCGTAGAGGTTGGCCCTGAACTTGCGGTTGGCCAGGGCCTTGGCCAGGTCCGCGCGGCCCACGGCCCTGCGCCTGGCCTTGCGCGCCAGGGCCGAGGCCTCGATCATCACCTCCCGGGCCAGGGGGAAATGCAGGGACAGGCGCTTCTGGTCCTCGGCCATGCGCGAGCCGTGGTCCACCAGCCCGGCCAGGGCCTCGCGGTCGAATGGCAGCAGGTCCGCCGCGCGGATCATGGCCCCCAGGGAGAGCACGTAGTGGCCGATGTTGGCCGCTGTGCGCGGCACGCTGTCCTGCATGTGGGCCTTGAGCTTGAAGAGCTTGGGAAAACGGTCGTCCAACTCCAGGAGCGCCTCGTAGACCGCGTCCGTGCCCACCAGGACCACGCGCACATCCAGGGGGATGGGCTCGGGCCGGATGGTGCGGGCCCGGGAATGCTCCTGGCCGTCCCCGGGGTCCTCGACCCTGGCGCGGCCCGAGCGCAGGGCTCGGAGCAGCCCGTCCCAGGCCTCGGGGTTGGCGAAGAGGTCCTCCATCCTGAGCACCAGGAAGCCGCCGCTGGCCTTGTGCAGGGCCCCGGCCTTGATCAGGGAGAAGTCCGTGTACAGGGCGCCCATCTCGGCCTCGCGCTCGATGCAGCCCAGCAGGTTGGTCACCGTGGGATGGTCCTCGATGACGATAGGCGCGCCCTGGGTGCAGCAGTTGTCCACGAAGCGGTTCACGGTGTAGCGCGTGAAGAAGTCGTCGCCGGCCGTGGGGTCCAGGTGCCCCAGGACCGCAGCCGCGCCGCCGTCGTCCAGGGCCATGAAATTGTCCATGTGCTCCAGGATGTCCTTGGACAGGGCCTTCAGATAGCCGCTCATGGCCTTGTGGCGGCGGAACTCCTTGACCAGGGGCCCCAGGTGCCTGTCCACCAGGTCCGCGAGCACGGAATGCTCCAGGGACCGTTGGTCCTCCTGGAAATCCTGCTCCTCCTTGGAGATGCGCCGAAGGGACTGGGACATGTCCGCGAGAATCACGTCCCCGCGCTGCTTCAGGGTCTTGCGCAGCTCGGGCTCCAGGCGGTCGTAGTCCGCCTCGGAGATGACCTTGCCCTCCACCAGGGGATAGAGGGTCATGCCGCCCTGCTCGTCCATGTCCAGCTCGAAGCCCTGCTTGGAGGCCTTCTTCTCCATGGAGCGGATGAGGTCCTCGCGGCGGTCGGAAAAGCCCCGGGCCAGCTTCTCGCGCTTCTTCACGAAGGCGTCCTCGTCCAGGAGCTTGGGCATATCGCGGCGCACGGCGGCCACGGCGCGGTCCAGGGTCTTCTTGATGTGCTTGCCGCGGCCCGCGGGCACGGCCATCAGCCGCGGCCTGTCCGCGTCCAGGAAATTGTGCACGTAGAGCAGGTCGTCGGGCACGGGCATGCGCGCGGCCCGGGGCCCGAGGAAGCTGGTCACCAGATAGGTGCGGCCCAGGTTCGGGTCACCGGCCACGAAGACGTTGAACCCGGGGTCGTCGATGTCCAGGCCGGTTTCCAGGGCCATGAGCGCCCGGGGCTGGATCCCGTGGGCGGCGGGGCGCTCGGGAATCTTCGTGCTGTCGGCGTAGTGAATGCGGCTCGCGGGCAGGGTGGCGCGGAGCCTGTGGACGGGCAGGGCTTTGGGCTTGGGCATGCGTCTCCTCTCGTTGTGGGTGGGCCGAGTGTACGTGCGCGGCCCGGGTTTGTCACCAGGGCCGTAGCCGCCAAATGCAGACGGGCCAACGCAGGAAAACAACCTTTCCGTCATCTGGCGCCACGCGTTCGCCACGCTCTTGCGACACGACGGGCGTAGCACCCGGAAAACAGCGGATGGCCGGGGCGGCTTGCGATGATGCGGCGGCCGCCCCCCTGGCCACCCGCCCGGGGAGAACTACATGACGCGATCCGCACTGCGCTGCGACCTGCACGTCCATTCCAAGCATTCCCAGCGGCCCTCGGAATGGATCCTCCAGAAAATCGGCTGCTCCGAATCCTACACCGAACCAAAAGCCCTCTACGACATAGCCCGCCGCCGGGGCATGGACCTGGTGACCATCACGGACCACAACGTGCTGGACGGCAGCCTGGAAATCGCCCATCTGCCCGGCACCTTCGTCAGCGAGGAGATCACCACCTATTTCCCCGAGGACAGCTGCAAGGCCCACGTCCTGGCCTGGGACATCACCGAGGCCCAGCACGAGGACATCACCCGGGCCCGGGAGAACATCTACGACCTCACGGCCTACCTGCGCCAAGAGAACGTGGTCCACGCCGTGGCCCACCCCATGTTCGACATGAACAGCCGCCTGACCCCGGAGCATTTCGAGAAGATGCTCCTCTTGTTCAGGAACTTCGAGCTCAACGGCTCGCGGGACCACTCGCCCAACGAGACCATCCGGCTCATAGCGAAGCGCCTCACCGAGGACGACGTCGTCTTCCTGGCCGAACGCCACAACATGGCCCCGGCCATGGAGCGGGCCTGGGAAAAGGGCCTGGTCTCCGGGTCCGACGACCACTCCTCCCTGAACATCGCCCGCAGCCACACCAGGGTCCGGGACGTTCAAGACGCGGACGGCTTCCTGGCGGCCCTGGCCCGGGGCGAGGGCGAACCCGAGCAGGTCCCGGCCCGCCCCGCCACCATGGCCCACAACCTCTATTCCATCGCCTACCAGTTCTACGCCCACAAGTTCGGCCTCAAGGCCATGGTGGGCAAGGATCTGCTCCTGCGTTTCATGGACCGGGCCCTGACCCTCAGGGCCCCGGAGCCGCGCAACCGCATCTCCGCGCGCTTCCAGGATCTGGTCTCCCACCTGCGCGCGGCCTCGACCCTGCGCTCGCGGCCCAAGGCCCTCAAGGACCTCCTGCAACGCGAGGCCCTGGAGCTGGTCTGGGACGACAAGAGCCTGGTGTCGGGACTGGACGGGCGCGAGGACCAGCCCTGGCAGGCCGAGAAGGACTGGTCCGACTTCGTGGACCGGGCCGGGGAAAAGGTGCTCAAGCATTTCGCGGACACCATCCTCACCAGCCTGGGCGGGGCCGACGTCTTCGACCTGTTCAAGGCCGTGGGCTCGGCCGGTTCGTCCTACATCCTGCTGGCGCCCTACATGGTGGCCTACAACCTCTACGCCCGCGACCGCGTGTTCAGCCGCACCTGCCTGGAGCGCTTCATGCGCCGCCGGGGCGCGGCCCCGCGCCGCCGCCCCATGCGCCTGGCCCATTTCACGGACACCTACCTGGAGATGAACGGGGTGGCCATGACCCTGCGCGCCCAGGTGGAGGCCGCGCGCAAGAACAACAAGGACCTCACCGTGGTCACCTGCTACCCCGAGGCCGACGCGCCCCAGGGCGCGGAGCGCGAGGGGGTCAGGAACTTCGAGCCCATCGGCTCCTTCGAGATCCCCGAATATCCCGAGCTGACCCTGCGCTACCCGCCGCTTTTGAAGATGCTGGAATGGTGCTTCGAGGCCGGGGCCACCCACATCCACGCGGCCACCCCCGGCCCCGTTGGCCTGGCCGGGCTGGCCTGCGCCAAGATCCTGGGCCTGCCCCTGCACAGCACCTACCACACGGCCTTCCCGCAGTACGCCAGCGCGCTCACGGGCGACGCGGCCATGGAGGAGGGCATGTGGCGCTACATGGTCTGGTTCTCCAACCTCTCGGACGTGGTCTACGCCCCATCCTCGGCCATGGCCCACGAGCTCATGGACAAGGGCGTGGACCGCAAGCGCGTGGCCCTGTACCCGCGCGGGGTGGACGTGGAACGCTTCCATCCCGCCCGCCGCAACGGGTTCTTCCAGTCCCATTACGGCCTGGAAGCCGCCGAATTCAAGTTCCTGTACGTGGGGCGCGTGTCCAGGGAAAAGAACCTCGACGTCCTGGCCCGGGCCTTCAAGGACCTGTGCGCCAAACGCCCGGGCGTGCGCCTGGTGGTGGTGGGCAAGGGCCCCTACCTGGAGGAGATGCGCACGGAGCTGTCCGGGTTCCCGGCCACCTTCACCGGCCCGCTCATGGGCGACGACCTGGCCGCGGCCTACGCCTCGTCCGACGCCTTCGTGTTCCCGTCCACCACGGACACCTTCGGCAACGTGGTCCTGGAGGCCCAGGCCTCGGGCCTGCCCGTCATCGTCACGGACCAGGGCGGGCCGCAGGAGAACCTGGTCCCCGGGATCACGGGGTTCGTGGTGCCCGACGGGGAAGCCCGCCACTTCGAGCGCGCCATGCAGACCCTGGCCGACGATCCCGAACGGGTCCAGGCCATGCGCCGGGCAGCCCGCGACTACATGCAGGGCCGATCCTTCGAGAAGTCCTATCTCCAGCTCTGGGACATGTACCGCGAGGCCTCCCCCTTATAAGCAAGCCGTTGAAAAACAGCGATCGGCTGCGTTGCTGCAAAAAAATCAAACCCTCGTGTACGGGGAGTACACGTCGGCCTTGAATTTTTTTTGCGCCTTGCATCTCACTATTTTTGAACGGCCTGCTCAAAACAATTTTCCATCAATTTGCTAAACAAGACAGCGGATTTCACACAACCGCCACGCGTCCTCCCCACGGCCGCAACACCGATCGACTACGACTCCCGAAATCATCCGCCGCACCGGCGGCCCACCCCGGAGGTGATCCCATGCACCAGGCCCAACCCCTGGACAATCCCTTCAATCTCGACCTGCCCCTGTACCGGCCCGTCAAGGCCGTGATCCAGCCCCCCCTGGAAAAACTCCTCTGCCTGTCCACCCTGGGGTCCCTGTACTCCCAGATTTCCGGGCGCGAAGGCGCGGACTTTCTGAGCGACGTGCTGGACCTGCTCGCCATCCGCGTGGACCTGGCCGAGGGCGACCTGGCCAACATCCCGGCCGCGGGCGGGGCCGTGGTGGTGGCCAACCACCCCTTCGGGGCCATCGAGGGCGTGATCCTGCTCCAGGCGCTCCGCCGCGTACGCCCGGACGTGAAGGTCATGGCCAACCACCTCCTGGGCATGATCCCGGAGATGCGCGACCACATCATCGCCGTGGACCCCTTCGGCAAGGATTCCTCCACCAAACGCAATATTTCCGGCCTCAGGCAGGCCATCCGCTGGGTGCGCGGGGGCGGGCTCCTGGCCGTGTTCCCGGCGGGCGAGGTCTCGTCCCTGCAACTGCGCAAGGCCTCCTTCACGGACCCGCCCTGGAGCAGCTCCGTGGGCAGCCTGATCCGCATCGCCAAGGCTCCGGTGGTGCCCGTGCACTTCCAGGGCAAGAACGGCCTGCTCTTCCACCTCCTGGGCCTGATCCACCCGCGCCTGCGCACCGCGCTGCTGCCCCGGGAGATGCTCAACAAACGCTGCCGGGCCGTGCGCCTGGACGTGGGCCGCGCCGTGCCCGTGCAGAAGCTGGAGCGCTTCGAGGACGACGCCAAGCTCACGGAGTTCCTGCGCCTGCGCACCTATCTGCTGCGCGAACGCGGGGCCGGACAGGCCACCGTGGCGGCCCTGCCCGCGGCTGCGGCCAAGGCCCAGGAGCCCGTGGCCCCGTCCTGCGGGCCGGACCTCCTGGAGGCGGAGATCGCGGCCCTGCCCGAATCGTGCAGGCTCCTGATCCAGGGCGACTACACCGTGGTCTGCGCCCGGGGCCGGGACCTGGCCTTCCTGCTGCCCGAGATCGGCCGCCTGCGCGAGGAGAACTTCCGCGAGGTGGGCGAGGGCACGGGCCAGGCCAGGGACCTGGACCGCTTCGACGACTACTACCACCACCTGATCCTCTGGAACGCGGCCGAGCGCGAGATCGCCGGGGCCTACCGCCTGGGCCGGGCCGACGAGATCGCCCGCACCATGGGCGCGCGCGGCCTGTACACCTCCACCCTGTTCAAGTACGACAGGGCCTTTCTCGCGGCCCTGGGCCCCTGCCTGGAACTGGGCCGGGCCTTTGTCGCGGCCAAGTACCGCAAGAACTACAACCCCCTGATGCTGCTCTGGAAGGGCATCGCCCGCTTCGTGCTCATGAGCGGCGACATCCGCACCCTGTTCGGCCCGGTGTCCATCTCCAACGACTACCGGCCCCTGTCCCGGAACATGATGATGCGCTTCCTCTCGGCCCGCCACCGCCTGGACGCGGCCTGGGCCGGTGGAGTCCGCCCCCTGGTCCCGCCGCGCCTGCACACGCGCCTGCCCGGCGGCTTCCGCCTGGGCTCCGTGGCCGCCCTGTGCCCGGACATCGAGGACCTGGGCGCGGCCGTGGCGGACATCGAGGCCGACGGCAAGGGCATCCCCATCCTCCTGCGCCAGTACCTGAAGCTGGGCGGCACGGTGCTGACCTTCAACCTGGACCGGGAATTCGGCGACGCCATCGACGGGCTGATGGTGGTGGACCTGGCCAAGGCCCCGGCCAGGACCCTGGCCCGCTACATGGGCAAGGACGAGGCCGAGGCCTTCATGGCCCGCCACGGGGCGGACGCGGCCACTGCCGCCCGGCCTGCGGCCTGACGAGCCCCTTTCCGACGATCCTTTGGCGCCGCGGGGGCCCCGGGGGGCCCAAAAGGCCGCGCTTGGTGATCGGCCCCGCATGTGCTACCTTCCCCGGGCAAACGACCCAAGGAGGCCCACGGCACATGTCGTCGAGATGGATCCGCAACAAACTCCCGGAATTCGTGCGTGACGTGACGCGCGATTTCTGCCTCATCAGCCGCGAGCTGGAGCGGGAGTTCCGTCATTTCGACCGCAACGGGCATGTGGACTTCACGGCCCTGAACAATCTTCTGGGCCAGGAAATGAACAAGGGCCTTCTCTGGCGCCTGAAGGACACGGCCCACGTGCTGTTCAAGAGCGACGCCTCGCCCGGGGTGGGCCTTTTGGGCCAGTTCCTGGACTGGAGCTTCGGCTACATCTTCCACGACGCCATAAAGCTCAAGGAAGACGCCTACCAGCAGCAGAACTACGCGCCCTGGTTCCGGCAGCTGCAGAGCCGGGAGCTCTCGGGCGCGGACCGCACCTTCAGCCGCGACCTGTTCGAGGTCCTGGACCAGACCCAGGAAAGCATCCAGCGCGAGGTGAACCGGATCCGCTTTTTGCTCTACAACTGCCGGGCCCTGTTCACGGAGTATCTGCCCATACACAGCGACAACGAACTTCTGGCCCGCTTCCTGTTCGCGCAGAACGACCTGGTGCGCGAGGTCTTCGGGGACGGCTATCCCCGTCTCGTGGCCCGGATCTACGGCGACGCCCAGCACCGCCTGCCGCTGCTCGCGGCCCGCAGCCTGCGGCGCGGCGGCTGGCGCGAAGACGCGGCCAAGGCCCTGGAAGAGGCCGAACGCCTAAGCCCCCAGGACCAGGGCGTGCAACTCGAACGCAAGCGCCAGGCCCTGGCCGGCTCCCTGTAACACCCAGGCCCCGTGCCTTCCCCGGACCCGCCCCCGCGCCCGGGGACGGGCCCTGATTTTCGTTTGACGCGGGGACGCTTTTTGATACGGAATTTTGTGCGGCGGCAGGTCCCGCCGCCTTTCACGCCATCGCTCACGGAGGATTCTCAGACATGCCTTTCCTGCACTTCAACAAGGCCTTCGACTATTCCATCAAGAACCCCAAGGAACCCGAACTGTTCCGCGCCAACTACCCGTACACCCGGGTCAGCCGCGTGAGCTTTGACGACAACTTCAGCATGCCCCGCCCGCCGGAGCAGATCTTCATCACCGACACCACCTTCCGCGACGGCCAGCAGGCGCGCCCGCCCTACACGGTGAAGCAGATCGAGACCATCTTCGACTACCTGCACAAGCTGGGCGGGCTCTCGGGCCTGATCCGCCAGAGCGAGTTCTTCCTGTACTCCGAGAAGGACCGCAAGGCCGTGGAGCGCTGCCTGTCCAAGGACTACAAGTACCCGGAGGTCACGGGCTGGATCCGCGCCAACCCCGACGACCTGCGCCTGGTCAAGGACATGGGCATCCGCGAGACCGGCCTCTTGACCAGCGTCTCGGACTACCACATCTACCTGAAGCTCGGTAAGGACCGCGCCCAGGCCCTGCACGACTACCTCTCGGTGGTGGAGAAGGCCCTGGAGTGGGGCATCGTGCCGCGCTGCCACTTCGAGGACATCACCCGCGCGGACATCTGGGGCTTCTGCCTGCCGTTCGCCCGCAGGCTCATGGAAATGTCCAGCCAGAGCGGCCTGCCCGTGAAGATCCGCCTCTGCGACACCATGGGCTTCGGCGTGCCCTACCCGGGGGCGGCCCTGCCGCGCTCCGTGGCCCGCATCGTGCGCGCCTTCACCGACGAGGCCGGCGTGCCCAGCGAGTGGCTGGAGTGGCATGGCCACAACGACTTCCACAAGGTGCTGGTCAACGCGGCCACGGCCTGGCTGTACGGCTGCTCCGGGGCCAACGGCACCCTGTTCGGGTTCGGCGAGCGCACGGGCAACGCGCCCGTGGAGGCCCTGGTCATGGAGTACATCTCCCTGACGGGCGAGGACGACATGGCCAACACCGAGATCATCACCGAGGTGGCCGAATACTTCGCCGCCGAGCTGGACTACAGGATCCCGGACAACTACCCCTTCGTGGGCCGCGACTTCAACGCCACCAGCGCGGGCATCCACGTGGACGGGCTGATCAAGAACGAAGAGATCTACAACATCTTCGACACCACCCGCATCCTGAAGCGCCCGGTGCCCATCATCATCACGGACAAGACCGGCAAGGCGGGCGTGGCCTACTGGATCAACCAGACCATGGGGCTCACGGGCGACCAGATGATCGACAAGCGCCACCCGGCCGTGGCCAAGGTCCACAAGCGCATCGAGCAGACCTACGAGGCCGGGCGCACCACGAGCTTCTCCAACAAGGAGATGAAGGCCCTGGTCAAGCGCTACCTGCCCGAGTTCTTCGTCTCGGAATTCGACCACCTGAAGAAGGTCGCCCACACCCTGGCCGCCAAGATCGTGACCAAGCTCTCCGAGTCCTGCGACATCCGCAGCCTGAATTCCAACACGGTGGAAGGCTGCATGAACGATTTCCTGGACGAATATTCCTTTATCCAATACATCTATTTGGTGAATACCGAAGGAAGGCTCGTTGCGAGCTCCGTGTGCCACCCCGAAGACGTGCAGAAATACAAATCGTATGACTATGAAACGGATTTCTCGGACAGGGAATGGTTCACCGTGCCCATCCAGACAGGGAAGATGCATGTCACGGACTTCTACAAGTCCCATTTTACAGGCAAACTCTGCCTCACCGTGGCGACGCCTGTGGACGACGAAGACGACGAAATCCTTGGTGTGCTGGGAGCGGACATCCGGTTCGAGGAACTCCTGAAACGTCAGGAAGATCTGCAAGATGAGGTTCAACCCGACAACATGGATTAACACTCCGTTTCGGAAGCTGCTGCTCTTCATCGCCTCTCTGCTGGTCCTCAGTTCGGCGGGCTTCTACGCCCTGGAACTCAGGCCGCGCAACGTCGATTTCCTTTCCGCAATCTGGTGGACGGTGGTCACCCTGACCACCGTCGGATACGGGGACCTCGTCCCGGCGACAACGCCGGGACGGGTTCTCGGCATTTTCGTCATGGTCTGCGGAATCGGCATGGTCTCCACCCTAACCGGCAACCTGGCCTCCATCATCGTCGAGAAACGGGCCAAGCGCCGCAAAGGACTGCTCACCGTGAAGCTCAGCGGGCACATCGTCATCGTCGGCTGGAACACCTTCGCCAAGAACCTCGTGGCCACCCTCAAGGACGGCGGGGTGCTGTCCAAGACCAGCCTGGTCTTGATCAACAGCCTGACCCCGGAGGAGCGCGACTCCCTGGCCTTCGACCTGGACATGGGCGACGCCCTGCACTTCGTGTACGGCAACCCGGCCCACGAGAGCGTGGCTCACCGCGCCAGCCCCTCGAGCGCGCGCCTGATCTACATCCTGTCCCAGACCGGGGTCAGCGCCGCGGACGCGGACCAGCAAAGCCTGTACGCGGCCCTGACCATCCGCAGCCTGGCGCCCAAGACGCCCATCTATTCCGAGGTTGTGCTGGCCGAGAACCGCGACCATCTGCTCAGGGCCGGGGTCAACGAGATCGTGCCACGGGGCGAGGTGGCCTGCATGCTCCTGGGCCGCATGGGCAAGACCCCCTCGGTGTGGCCCTTTTTCCAGAGCCTGGTGGGCTCTCGCAACACCCCGGGGCTGTTGGACTACCGCCGCCTCACGGCGGACGAGAAGCAGCTGGACTGGGCCGCCCTGGTGCGGCGCGCCCGCTCGGGCGAGGGGGCCCTGCCCCTGGCCCTGTGCCACGAGAGCAAGGACCTGACCCTCAAGGACATGCTCGACGAGGGCTCGGCCCTGGACCAGTTCGTGCTGGAGCTGTTCACCATGGCCGGGCAGCAGACGTCCCTGGGGCACCAGGGCACGAGCATCGTGGTCAACCCGCCCGACGACCAGAGCCTGGAGGGCTTCGACGGGCTGCTCTTCCTCAAGACCCAGGGCGCGGGGGCCGCATGAAGGACTTCGACTGGCACGGCATCGCCATCTTCGCGGACATGAGCGACCAGGATCTGGACAAGGTCAAGGGCATCTTCACCAGGACCGCCGTGAAGGCGGGCGAGAAGATCATCAACGAGGGGGACACCGGGGACGAGATGTTCATACTGGTCTCGGGACGCGTGCGCATCACCAAGTCCATGATCATCCAGGGCATGACCCTGCCTCTTCAGGAGCTGCAGGACACGCGCAAGGTCCTGGCCACGCTGGACGGGAACCTCTGTCCCCTGTTCGGGGAGATGGGCCTCATCGACCGCGACACCCGTTCGGCCACGGTGGAGACCCTGGAGCCGTCGGATTTCCTGGTCACGGACCGCGAGCGGTTCTTCGCCTTCCTGCAGCGCGAGCCCGTCATCGGCTGCTGCCTGCTCATGGCCCTGGCGCGCCGCCTGGCGGCCACGGTGCGCAAGAACAATTCCGAGCTGGTCAAGCTGACCACCGCCCTGGCCCTGGCCCTGAGCCAGCGCTAGCAGTTCCCCGCCGCCATCGCGGGCGCACAAAAACGCGCAAGCCTCCCGGAATCACCGGCAGGCTTGCGCGTTTTTGATTCCGTAGCCGGGCGGCCTACTGGTGCAGCATGGCCTCGCCGAGGAACTTCACGGAAACCACCTCGTACTCGATGCGGCCCCTGGGGGTCTCCACGGCCACCTCGTCGCCCTCCTCCTTGCCCAGGAGCGCGCGGGCCACGGGGGAGAGGATGGAGATGCCGTTCTGCACCCAGTCGACCTCGTCGGGGCCCACCAGGGTGTAAGTGCGGGCCTGCTCCGTATCCAGGTCCTCCAGCTCCACGGTGGCCCCGTAGATGACCCGCTCGCCGCCCAGGGTGGCCAGGTCGATGACGTCGTACAGGGGCAGGCGGGATTCGATGAAGTTGATCTTGGCCTCGAGCATGCCCTGCCGTTCGCGCGCGGCGTCGTAGCCCGCGTTTTCGCGCAGGTCGCCCTCCTCGCGGGCCAGGGCGATGGCCTCGATCACGGCCGGGCGTTCCTTCTTGAGCTTGTCCAGTTCTTCGCGCACCCGGGCGTAGCCCTGTGCGGAAATGGGGATGCTGTTCATGTTCAGTCCCTCGAAATGGTGGATATATAGACAATAAAGAGGAGCCTCACCCCGGTGTCAGGGGGGCACGAGGCTCCAGGCGATCAGTCGTATTCGCGTGTGGACGCTGTCTTGTAGATACGACAAGCGCAGGAGATGGTCAAGCCCCGGAACGCGCCCGCTCCCCGGCGACAAAGGCCCGGCCCTGGGCCACCACCCGCACGGGCCCGCCGATCCAGGCCCCGGAAAAGCGGCCCGACGCGGGATCGAAGCACACCGAGGCCCGGATGCGCCCGCCGCTGGGCTGAAGCACGGACTCGTCCACGGGCCCGCCCGAGGCCAGGGCCAGGTGCAGGGCCAGGGCCATGGTGCCCGAGCCGCAGGCCGTCTCCAGGTAGGTGGAATCCGTATCCCGCACCCAGACCACCGGCCGGATGCCCGGGCCGTCTTCGTCCCGACCGTGCCACACGCAGCCCACGGCGTCCTCGGCGTCCAGGCCGTGGGCCCGGCGCAGGCGCGCGGCCTCGGCCACGGGATCCCTGGGGAAGGGATGCTCCTCCCGGTCCAGGAGCAGATGCGTGATGCCGTCCAGGGCCACGGCCCGGATGCCCGGGGCCATGTCGCGCACGCAGCCCGCGTCCGGGCGCACGGGCATGCTCACGGCGGCCTCGAAGACGCCTGACGCGCCCCGTACGAGCACGCGCAGGGGTTCGGGCACCCCTGACACGGAAATCTCGCTCTCGCCCCGCAGGCGGCCTTCCAGGGCCAGGACGGCCCCCAGGCAGCGGGCCGCGTTGCCGCAGAACTCGCCGCCCATCATGTCCAGCCGGGGCAAGGGCCCGTCCAGGCGCACGAAGCCCACCTGTTCGGCCGAAAGGTGCAGGGGATCCATGAGCTCCACGGCCAGGGCCGCGCGGCGCTCGGGGGTGAAGCCCTCGGCGTCCATGACCAGGATGGTGGTGTTGCCGCCCGGGGACAGCTTGTAGAAACGCAGTCCCTCGCCGCTCACGGCGCGTCCCCGCCGAACCAGCGGCCATGGGCGCGCACAAAGGCCCAGCTGGCCTTGAAATCCTCCACGGTGTGCGGCTCCAGGGTGGCCGTGGGCGCAAGCCCCCGGGCGCCCAGGGCGGCGAACAGCGCGTCGAAAGGAACCTCGCCGCGCCCCAGCCCCAGATGGGAATCCCTGCGCCCGTGGTTGTCGTGCAGGTGCAAATGCCCGAGATGCGGCCCCAGCACGGCCATCCAGTCCTCCAGGCTGCCCCTGCCGCCGCGCGCGCCGCTGAAGCTGCCGCCCCCGAAACTGAACCAGTGGCCCACGTCCAGGCAGGCGGTGACGCTCTCTTCGGCCAAGCCTTCCAGCAGCAAGGCCAGGGGCGCGGGGTCGATCTCGTAGGTATTTTCCAGGTGCAGGGGCGGATGCCCGGCCCGCTCGGCCAGCAGCCCGGCCCAGGTGGCGCGGGAAGTCTCCAGCCAGGCCTCGCGGCGGTAGCCGTCCTGGTCTTCGTTATACGCGGCGTGACCCACCATGTGGTCCGCTCCGTATTGCATGGCCCTGTCCATGCCCCGGGCCAGGCGCTCGCGCGCGGCCGCCAGCATGAGAGCGTCCGCGCCGCCGGGGTGCAGGTCCATGAAGGGCAGGTGCGCCCCGGCGCGCAGCCCGGCGTCCTTCAGCCGCGCGGCCAGGCGGGTGTGCTCGGCCTCGGGCACCTCGTCCAGGGCCAGGGCGTCCAGGCCCAGCTCGGCGTTCAGGCCCTGCTGCGCCACGAGGTCCACGAGCCCGGGCTCGCGCACGGCCAGGGACACGGGCAGATTGACGTACAAGGCGCGGATCATGCGGCCTCCGGCGGGGCTAGCGGGCGACGAGGGTCATATGGCCCAGGGGCCTGAAGGTGGTGGCCTGGCGCAGGGTCAGCTCCAGGGGCTCCCCCGCGCTCACCGTGACGTGCGCCCCCCAGGGCAGGGGCTCCCTGGGGCTGGTCACGGTGATCTTGGCGCGCGGCCCGTTGCCCCAGAGGTCGTCCAAAACGTATTCGCCCGGGGCCAGGGCCGCCGTGCCGTCGGGGGTCCAGGGCAGGAGGACCTTGTCCCCGTCCCCGGCCACCAGGCGCAGGGCCGACACCGTGCGCGGGGCCAGACGGATGTGGAAGTCCTCGCGCCCGCTGCCCGGCGTCTCGCGCACCACGCGGCAGACCCAGCGCTTGCTTTCGGAGTCCTGGGCCATGTAGCGGGCGATGAATTCGGCGGGATCGAGGATGATCTCCTCCCCGGCGTCCTGGCCGTCGTTGCGCCCGGGCTGGCTGACGAAGCCCTTGAAATTCAGGACTTCCTCGCTCTTGGAACCGCCCCACACGCCCTCCAGCACCAGTTGGTCGCCTTCCACGGCGTCCAGGGTGCCCCCGGCGGGGACGAAGCGCAGGGCCCCGTTGAGCCAGCACACGAACAGCGGCTTGCCGCCCCGGGACTCCCGGGGAACGCCCTTCCAGGCCACGTCCACCCGCGCCACGCGGGAGCCGTCGGCCTGCACGTCCAGGGAGGAAAAGGGCCGCAGGGCCAGGCGCGGGGATTCCAGGAGATTCAGGTTCGGCCTGTCCGCCGCGAACACCGCGCGCACCGGCTCGAACAGCGAGCCGTCCTCCGGGTCCGCGGACACGTCCAGCACTCCGTCGGGCGGCAGGGACAGGGTCACCCGATCCCCGGGGGCCACGCGGCGGCCGTTGATGCGCACCCCGGGCATGGAGAAGGCCTGCTTCTCGATGTCCTGCTCGCTGATCTCGGGCAGGCGCAACGAGACCCCGTACTGCTCCAGGGTCAGGGCGGTGGCCCTGAGCTGCCAGAGGACCTTCTGCCCCACCTGGGAGATGTTCTTGCTGACCTCGATGGCCAGGGCCGGGATGCCCGCGCAGGACAAAGCGTGGTAGGTCAGTGACTTGCGCTGCTCCGGATGGGCCGTGCCCGAGGCGAAGGTGTCGGTGTTGAAGAGCTGGAACTGGTAGGCCGGGACAATGGAATGGTTGAGCTTGGCCAGCACCGACGTGGCCACCTCGGCCAGGTTGATGCGGTTGGCGTACACGGGCGTGTCGATGATGATGGACTGCCCGTAGCGTCGCGGGTTGCGCAACCCGTCCACATAGGTGGGATTGTAGAACCCGCTGCCCTCGTGCAGGTGCACGAAGGCGTTGCTGCGCTCCAGCAGGAAGCGGATGGCCCGGGCCAGCCTGTCCTCGTAGAAGGAACTGTAGTCCTTGTCGAAGCGGCGGTTGAGGTCCACGTTGATCTGGCGCTTCTTGGCCAGCACCGTGGGCACGTTGGCCCTGGGAATGACGATCAGGTTGCCGCGCAGGACCTCGGCGCGGGTCAGGAGCTGCGCCGTGAGATACCCCGAAACCTCGTCCCCCTGGATGCCGCCCTGGACCATGACCGTGGGCCCGGGCTCCTCGCCGCGCAGGAAGTGCACGGCCAGGGGGTATTGCGTGCCCTCGAAGAGGACCACGCGCCTGTATGCGTCCGCCGCCGAAGCCTGCGCGCAGCACAGGAACACGGCCAGCAGCGCCGCCAGACTAAGACGAGATATACGCAAACGGGTAGGTTTCACTGAATATGACCTGGCCTGAAGGTTTCCTGATCACCAGCCTGAGGGCGAAGGCGTCGTTGCGGGTCACCGAGGCGGGCAGGGCGAAGGTGGTGCTGATCTGCTTGAAGCGCTGGATCTGGAAGACCAGATCGTTGTTGTTCAGCGTCAGGGGCCGGTCCTTGCCGCTGGTGGTGACCAGCTCCATGTCGGCCCGCCCGGAAACCGTCTCGTCGGTCTGCAGGTTGTTCAGGTTGAAGGTCACGCGCACCTTGGCGCCCTCGAACTTGGCCTGCAGGTTGTCCACCTTGACCTGCTGCAGGTCCACGCGCTTGAAGACCTGGGCCAGGTTGATCTTGGGCGCGGGCGGAGGCGCGGGGCGCTCCTTGGCCGGGGCCGCGACCACGTTGCCGAACAGCGCCTGCAGTTCGGCGGGGTCGTTGGACTTCAGGATCTTGTCGATGTTCTGGAGCCGCTCCAGCTCGATGCGGGCCTCGCGCAGCTCGCGCTGCATGGAGAGCAGGTCGTCGCGCAGGACGCGGTTCTCCTCCCAGAAGGTCAGGCCGAAATAGCCCCCGGCGCCGGCACAAAACACGAGCAGCAGAAAGAGGTACAGACCCAGCTTGAGCCACACGGGACTCATGCGGAAGCGCTTCACCGGGCTGTTGTCGCGCATCATCAGAACGTTGTATTTGGCCTTGGACATCTACAGGGCCCTCCAGTCCTCGCTCAGTATCTTCCAGCCCCCGTCGGAGGGGGCCATGACCAGTTCCTTGAGGCCGTGGTCAGAGTAGCCGTTGGACGCCTCGTAGCGCTGGTCGAAAGTCACGCGCACGCCCATGGGGTCCAGGCCGTAGCTGGCCGCGCCGAAGGTCACGCGGGCCGGGGGGGCTCCCGCCCACAGCTCGGCCTTCTGCTCCTTGATGGCGGCCACACCGGACCGTTCGCCCTGGCTGGCGTCCCGGGCGTACAGCGAAAGATAGGACCCCATGTCGCCCCGCTCCCAGGCCGCGCGCCAGGTCTCGATGAGTGGCGAAACCTCCGAGGCCACCCGCTTCAGGTATTCCTCGTCCAGGGTGCGCGGGGTCTGGATCCACTCGCGCCCGGCGATGCGCAGCACGCCGTCCTCCCCGCGCCGCCAGTAGAGGCGCTTGATGCCTTCGCTGGTCAGGCCAGGGGTGCGGTAATACTGCTTGAAATACGTGACCAGGTAGTCCGGCCCGGGCAGGGCGCGCACGTCGAGGACCATGACCTGGATCCAGGAATGGCTCCTGAACAGCCCCTCCTTGCGCCGCACGAAGGCGTCATAGGAGTTGCCGTGGGCCTTGTTGAAGTCCTCGGCCCCGTAGAAGGAGAAAAACGCCTCGGAACGGTCCTGCCAGGCTTCGGCCCAGGCCCGGACCCGCTCCACTGCCTGGTCCAGGACGCTGGTGTCGGCCCGTTCGCCCTCGGCCACGGTGACGTGGCTGGAGATGATCACGGGCAGTCCGGGGGTCATCTCCCCGCCCATGGAGCGCAAATCGTCGGTCTTCATGGCCACGCAGCCCCGCGTGTCCCTGGGCACCAGCTTCTTGCCCCGGCCGTGGACCCAGATGCCGTAGCCGGTCTTGCCCTTGATGCGGTCGATGGGATTGGGAAAATTCAGGTCGTAGGCCAGGTTGCCGTAGAGACCCCAGTCCAGGGTGCGGTGCAGGCGGCCCTTGATGAAGTACACGCCCTCGGGCGTGCGCAGGTCGCCCTCCACTACCTTGTCGCCGGGATGCTGGCCGGTGGTGCAGGGATAGCTGCCGATGACCTTGAGGGGGCTCTTGCACCTGTAGAGGGAAAGGGTCTGGGTATCCTTGTCCACGGCGAAAAATTTGCGCGGCATGGCCGGATGCCCGGAGATACGGGCCTCCCAGGCATGGGCCGGGGCCGCCGCACAGACCGCGAGCGCGGCCATGACGAGGAAAAACCTGAGAATTTTCACACCACCTCTACTCGAACCGCTCCCATTCCATGTTCACAACACCGGCCGGGCCGGAAACCACGAGCGTGACGGGCCCGGGGGCGAGAGCATCGAAGTGCAGGGAGTAAAAAGTCTGCCATCTGGTGTAGTAAGGGAAGAAGGCCTTGAGCTTGGTGTCGGGCCAAAGCCTGCGGTCCATTACCCTGATTTCCGAAGGGTATAGCCTGTTTACCCCCTGGAATGCAAACACCTTCCAGCGCTGGCTGTCCAGGGAGAGTTTCTCGTTGCCGTAGCGCGGGCTTTCCAGGGCCAGGACGAAATCCGCGCCCCGGGCGTGGGCCGCGCGTTGGTCGAAAAGGAGCTTTTCCTTTTCCGCGGCGCTCAGGGAATAGACCTCCGCGCTCTTGTCCGTGAAGGCCTCGCGCCAGGGCATGGCCTTCAGGGTGGCCGTGGCCGTGAACTCCATGTTCACCCCGTCGTAGACCACCTCCTGGCGGGTCCAGTCGCGCGTGGTGCGCACATAGGGGCCGGAGAGCCCGGGCCACAGGATTTCCTCGGCGTTGCGGCCAGAAAGCCCGCACGCGCACAGGGAACACACCGCCGCAGCCAACAGGATGACGCTAATCGCCCGCCGCATGGATAAGTTCGCTCCTGGTGAAGATGGACTCCAGTTCGTATCCGGCCCGGGCCAGATTCTCGCGCCCGCCCTCCTGCCGGTCCAGGACGCAGACCACGCCCACGATCTCGAGCCCGGCGGCGCGCACGCGCTCGCAGGCCTTGATGAGCGTTCCGCCCGTGGTGACCACGTCCTCGAGCATGACCACCTTGTCGCCCTGGGAGAAGTTGGCCAGGCCCTCCAGATACTGGTCCGTGCCGTGGCCCTTGGACTGCTTGCGCACGATGAACCCGGGCAGGGGCCGTCCTTCCGCGAAGGAGGTGACCGTCACCGCCGAGACCAGCGGGTCCGCGCCCAGGGTCATGCCCCCGACGCCGCACACGTCCTCGTGGTTCTTGAGGATTTCAAGGAACAACCGACCCAGGAGATAGGAGCCCTCGGGATGCAGGGCCGTCTGCTTGCAGTCGAAGTAATAGTCGCTCTTCTTGCCCGAGGTCAGGGTGAAATCGCCCTCGCGGTAGGACTTTTCCACCAGAATCCTGGCCAGCCTCTTTTTCATCTCCTGCATCCTAGCTCCCGAAAACGCGGTCGAAGATCATGTCCTCATGTTTGAGGTAATACCCGTAGTCGAAGATTTCGTCCAATTTTCCCGTTGAAAGCAGCCCGCTGATTTCCGGGTCCTTGCGCACCTCGTTCGGGAACTGCAAACCCTCGTCCCAGCAGCGCATGGCCACCTTCTGGACCATCTCGTAGGCCTTCTGGCGCTCCAGGTCCGTGCCCTCCAGGAGCTCCATGAGCACGCGCTGGGAAAAGAACAGCCCGTAGGAGCCGCGCAGGTTGCGCTCGATGTTGGCGGGGATCACGCGCAGATTTTTCAGCAGCCCGGCCAGGCGGTTCAGGGCGTAGTTCATGAGGATGGTGGAATCGGGCATGATCACGCGCTCCACCGAGGAATGGCTGATGTCGCGCTCGTGCCACAGGGCTTGGTTCTCCATGGCGGCCACGGAGTTGGTGCGCACCAGGCGCGAGAGCCCGGCCAGGTTCTCGGCGGAGATGGGATTCTTCTTGTGGGGCATGGCCGAGGAGCCCTTCTGGCCCTTGGCGAAGCCTTCCTCCACCTCCAGGACCTCGGTGCGCTGCAGGTGCCGCAGCTCCACGCAGAGGCGCTCCACGCCACCGGCCATGACGCCCAGGGCGGTGAAGAACGCGGCGTGGCGGTCGCGCTGCACGATCTGGGTGGACACGGGGTCCACGGACAGGCCCAGAATCTCCAGGGCGATGCGCTCCACCTCGGGGTTCAGATGGGCGTAGGTGCCCACGGCCCCGGAAATCTTGCCCACGCGCACCCCGTCGGCCGCGGCCAGGAAGCGTTCCTGGTGGCGCTTGAACTCGGCGTAGAACCCGGCCAGCTTCAGGCCGTAACTGGTGGGCTCGGCGTGGATGCCGTGGGTGCGGCCCATGCACAGCCGGCCCTTGTGCTCGAATGCCATGTCCCTCAGCACGTCTAGGAGATTCTGGATGTCGCGGGCCAGGATGTCCGCGGCGCGCGACAGGAGCACGCCGTTGGCCGTGTCCACGATGTCCGAGGAGGTGCAGCCCAGGTGGATGAAGCGCGAGGACGGCCCCACCTTCTCCTCCACGGCCGTCAAAAAGGCGATGACGTCGTGGCGGGTGCGTTCCTCGATCTCCAGGATGCGCGGCAGTTCGAAGTCGGCCTTGTCGCGGATGGCCTGCATGTCCTGGTCCGGGACCACGCCCAGGCGGTTCCAGGCCTCGCAGACCGCGACCTCCACCTCCAGCCAGGCCCGGAACTTGTTCTCCAGGGTCCACAGTTCGCCCATCTCCGGGCGGGTGTAACGCTCTATCATCTCGCTCTTCCGTGGGATGGTTCGCGGGTTGCCGCGCGCCCGGAGGGACGCGCCAAAAAAAAAGGCAGCCTCGGCTGCCTTGAGCCGCTAGGATTGGGCGGCTTGGGTCGCTTCTTTTGCGGCTGCGGCCTTGGCCGGCGGGTTTTCGGACTTGCCTTCACCCTTGCCGGACGTCTCCTTGCCGTTCCCGTTGTCCCCTGAGGAACTCGGAGCCGGGCAGGACCGACCATTGGAATAATCCGTCACGTACCAACCCGTGCCCTTGAGCACGAAGGACGTGTTGGAGATGATGCGTTCGGCCTCGGCCCCGCACACGGGACAGTTGACCTTCAGATCCTCGTGGCTTTTCTGCCACTCCTCGAAAATCTGTTCGCATTCCTTGCAGCGATACTCGTAAATAGGCATTTCTTCATCCACCTTGTCTTGATGGGCTTGCTCCCGGACCCGTCCAGCTAAACACGGGTTCCGGGCGTGTCAAGCCCGCGCGCGCCCGCGATGTCGCGGGCGCCGCTAAACGCCGCTTGCGCCGCGCTACGCCTTGGCCGCGGCCTTGGCTTCGCGGATGCGCTCCTTGAGGCTTTCCTTCTTGCGCTTGCGGCGGCGGTCCAGTTCCTTGAGGCGTTCGTGCTTCTTGTGCTTGGCCATGTGTATTTCCTCCAAATGGGTATTTGATCGCTTGTCGCGTCGAAACAGGCCCTATATCCATAAACCCCGAACCTTGTAAAGCGCAACCTGTGGCCCCGGCGTATCCCGGCCGGAGTCCGGCCATGCCTCGCGGAACGCGGGGACAGGGGCCGGGCGTTTCCTTTTCCCCGGGCCTGGGCTACCCTGGCCCGACCCCATGCAATCCTTGAGAATCCACCACCGGAGGAAGCCCGTGAAGCGCACCATGCACCTGCAGACCATCCCCCTGGACCTGGCCCTCTCCCGCACGCGCGACGCCCTGGACCGCGATGCCCTGGTGGGGTCGGAGCGCGTGCCCGCGCATCAGGCCGGGGGCCGGGTCACGTCCCGGGCCGTGCGCATCGAACACTGGGCCCCGCCGGAAAACTGCTCGGGCATGGACGGCGTGGCCGTGCGCGCGCAGGCCACCGCCCCGGCCAGCCCGGACAATCCCCTGCGCCTCTCCCCGGGCGCGGACTTCGCGCCCGTGAACACGGGCAACCCCCTGCCCGAGGGCCTGGACGCGGTGATCATGGTCGAGGACCTGATCCGCGAGGACGACGGCTGCGTGACCATCCAGGCCCCGGCCGCGCCCTGGCAGCACGTGCGCCGCAAGGGCTCGGACTATGCGGCCGGGCGCGTGCTCCTGCCCGCCGGGCACCTGATTTCGCCCGCCGACGTGGGCGCGCTGCTCTCCGCGGGCGTCTGGGAGCTGGACTGCGTACGGCGCGTGCGCCTGCGCATGATCCCCACGGGCGACGAGGTCCTGGACTTCACGAAGCGCCCGCTGCCCGGCCCCGGCCAGGTGGTGGAGAGCAACACCCAGATGCTCACGGCCCTGGCCCCGGCCTGGGGCTGCGAGGCCCTGCGCGTGCCCCCGGTGCCCGACGACCCCGAGGCCCTGCGCGCCGCCGTGGCCGAGGCCCTGGCCTCCGAGGCCCACGTGGTGGTCATGGGCGCGGGCACCAGCAGGGGCACGCGGGATTATTCGCGCGCCATTCTGGAGTCCGTGGGCGCCATCCTGGCCCACGGCATCCAGATGCGGCCGGGCAGCCCCACCATACTGGCCGTGGCCAGGCCCGAGTTCGGGGGCAAGCTGCTCGTGGCCGCGCCCGGGCCGCCCGCCGGTGCCCTGCTCTGCTTCGAGGAAATCCTGGAGCCCCTGGCGCTCTGGCTGGGCCGCAGGCCGCGCCGGGAACGCCCCAGGGTGCGCGCGGCCATGGCCTGCGCGGCCCTTTCCCGGCCCGGGGAACAGGGCGTGCTGCGCCTGGGCCTGGGCCTGGTGCGCGGCCAGGCCGTGGCCGTGCCCCTGCCCTGGCGTCTGGGCCGCGCCGTGACCATGACCTGGGGCCAGGCCGTGGCCCGCGTGCCCGCCGACTCGCCGGGCTTCGACGTCGGGGACGAGGTGGACGTGGAGCTGTTGCCCCACGCCTGCGAACCGGAACGGACCCTGATCCTGGCGGGGCCGCAGAGCCCGGCCCTGGTCATGCTGGCCGACGCCCTGCTGGGCCTGGAGGAGCCCGTGCGCCCGGCCCTGGCGCTCATGGACGCCCGGGCGGCCCTAGCGGCCCTGGACAGGGGCCTCTGCCACCTGGCCGTGGCGCCGGGCCCGGGCCCGGCGCAGCTGCCCGGCGCGGACGCGCACCTCGTGGCGCCCGAAGACCTCAGGGACGACCCGGGGGTGCGCGCCGCCCTGGCCCTGCTGGAGGACCCGGGATTCCAGGCCCGCGCCCGGGCCGCAAAAGGCTGACGCGCCTGGGCGCGCAGACAGCTTATCAGCCTTAGTGCCGCAAGCGTTCTCGGACCAGGCGAAGCTGTCCGGGGGCAGTCTTATTCGGGGTTCAGAAGCAGGCGGAAGGTGTACACGTCGTCGTCGTAGTTCTTCTTCACGTCGAACCCTAGCTTCTCGGCCAGGGAGGACATGCCCTTGTTCTCCAGAAGCGCCTCGCCGATCATGTACTTGGTGCCCCGCGAGGTGGCGTAGCGGATGAGCTTCTCCATGAGGATGCGGCCCAGGCCCTGGCGCTTGTAGTCTGAGCGCACCACGATGGCGAACTCGATGTCCGAGTTGTCGGGCTTGGTCATGCCGCGCACCACTCCCAGGGTCTCCGGCTCCCCGGGCGCGTCCGGGTTCTCGGCCGTGGCGATGAAGGCCATTTCCCGGTCGTAGTCGATCTGGGTCAAACGGATCATCTCCGAACGCGGCAGCTCGCGGATCAGCCCGAAGAAGCGGTAGCGGATGTCGTCCACCGAGAGCTTGGACAAAAACTCCCAGTGCGCGGGCTCGTCCTCGGGCCGGATGGGCCGGAGCGTCACCCCGCGCCCGTGGCCCAGCAGCACGCATTCCTCCAGCTCGCGCGGGTAGGGCCGGATGGCCAAGCGCGCCCCCGTGTCGCCCTGGTAGGCGGCCACGCAGATCTGCGCGTCCAGTGCCAGCACCCCCTGCTCGTCGCAGAACAGCGGGTTGATCTCCAGGGATGTGATCTCCGGGATGTCCACGATGAGCTGGGAGACCTTGGTCAGGGTCAGGCAGAGGGCCTGCACGTCCGCCGGGGCGCGGCCCGCGCCCCCGGCCAGGAGCCGCGAGATCTTGGTGCGCGAGATGAGCTCCTTGGCCAAGCTCATGTTCAACGGCGGCAGGGACACGGCGTGGTCCCCGATGAGCTCGGTCTCCGCGCCGCCATGGCCGAAATGCAGGTACGGGCCGAACACCGGGTCCAGCCCGGCCTTGATGAACAGCTCCCGGGCCTGGGGCCGCCTGCCCATGCGCTGCACCACATAGCCCGCCACCCGGCTGCCCGGTCGCGCGGCCAGCACGCGCTGGGTCACGGCCTGGGCCGCGTCGGCCACGTCTTCGGCGTTCTCCAGGTCCAGGGCCACGCCCCCGGCCAGGGTCTTGCAGAAGCTGTCCGGGGTCAGCACCTTCAGGGCCACGGGAAAGCCCATCTCTTGCGCCGCGTTCACGGCCGCGTCCGCGCTGCCCGAGAGCCGGGTCTCCACCACGGGCACGTCGTAGCAGTCCAGGATGTCCATGGCCTCGGGCACGGTGAGGGTCTCGCGCCCGGACTCCAGGGCCCCGGCCACCACCAGGCGCGCGGTGTGCGTGTCCGGGTCGAACTCCGAGGGCAGGGAGGCCGGGGTCTCCATGAGCATCTCCTGGTTGCGCCGATAGTGCACCAGGTTCAGGAAGGCGCGCACGGCCTTGTCCGGAGTCAGGAAGGTGGAGATGTCGGCCTCGCTGAACACGTCGCGTGCGCGCTGGGCGTTGTCCCCTCCGAGCCAGCTGGTGAGCACCGTGCGCTTGGCCCGCTTGAGGGTCGCGGCCACGGCCTCGGCCACCTCCTTGCCGTCCACCAGGCAGGAAGGCACGTGCAGCACCAGCACCGCGTCCACGCCCGGGGCCTTGAGCAGAATTTTCAGGGCCTTGGCGTAGCGCTCCGGCGGGGCGTGGGCCCCGATGTTCACGGGGTTCTCGGCGTCCAGGAAATGCTTTCCGGGCCCGCCCGGGTCGCCCTCGATAAGCTCCAACAGGGAGCTGCGGGTTTCCTCGTCCAGCACGGCCATGGCTCCGCCGCCGCCCACCAGCAGGTCCTGCACCAGGATGCCCGGGCTCTTGCCGTTGGCCAGGATGGCCAGGCGCTCGCCCTTGAGCGGGCGCGACCGGGCCAGGGTCTCCACGCTATCGAACATGGCGTCGATGTCCGGCACGCGCAGCATGCCCGAGCGGCGGAAGGCCGCGTCGTACACCGCGTCCAGGCCCTGGTCCCCGCCCCGGTAGCGGGCGATGAGGGACGAGGACTCCATGGTGCCGCCGGCCTTGATGACCAAAAGCGGCTTGTTGCGCGCCGTGGCCCGGGCGGCGGAGAGGAAGGACCGGGCGTTGCGGATCTCCTCCACGTACAAGAGCACCGCGCGCGTGCCCGGGTCGGAGTTCAGGTAGTCCAGGAGTTCGCCGAATCCGAAGTCCAGCTTCTTGCCCAGGGAAATGAAGTGCGAGAACCCGATACCCCGGTTGGCGGCCCAGTCCAGGACCGTCGTGAACAGGGAGTCGGACTCGGTGATGAAGGCCACGCGCCCGGGGGCCGCGTCCATGTGCCCGAGGCTGGCGTTGATGCCCACGCCCGGGGACAGGAAGCCTATGGAGTCCGGCCCCAGAAAGCGCAGGTCCGTCTGCCGGGCCGCGCTGAGGATGGCGTTCTCCAGCATGGTGCGCACGTCCGGGGGCAGGTCCGCGAAGCCGTTGCCGATGACCACGGCCCCGGGCACGCCGCGGCGTCCCAGCTGCAGCACGTAGTCCGGCACGGTCTCGGGCGCCGAGCAGATCAGGGCCAGATCCGGGGTCAGGGGCAGGGTGTCGATCTCGCGGTAGGCGGGGATGCCGTTCACCGAGGACAGGCTCTCGTGCACCGGGATCACCGGGCCGATGAACTTCCCGGCCAGGATGTTGTGCATGAGCACCGCGCCGGGGTGGCCGGGCTCCTCGGTGGCGCCCACCACGGCCACGGAGTTGGGCTTGAACATGGTGGATAGGCTGGCGAGATTCATGCGGGCCTCGGCCGGGTGCGGCTGTCGTTGGGGGCTTGCCAAGACGGGAGCCGCCGCCCGGAGGGCCGACCCGGGCGCGCCCGTGGCATGCGGCGCGTGGAAAATCTCACGGCTCCGTTCATACCATCATTTCCTGCCGTTTACCAAAAAATTCTGCCCGCCCGGTCCGCTGTTCCCTATACAGGCCTGTACCCGCCGGGGGGCAGATTCGGCAAGGCCGCGCCCCCGGCCGGCCGCCGGAACCTTCCCCGCGCGGCGCCCGCACGCCCAACGTTCAAACGGAGCAAGGAATGAACAAGGAAACCAGCATTGAAAGCATGATGCAGGAGAAACGCCTCTTCGAACCGCCCACCCAGGGCCGGGACAAGGCCTGGGTGCAGAGCCCGGAGCAGTACGCAGCCCTGTACCGCCGGTCCATGGACGACCCCGACGGCTTCTGGCTCGAGCGCGCCAAGGAGCTGCTCACCTGGTTCAAGGAGCCCACCAAGGGCGTGGTCGCGGACCTGGACAAGCCCGAGGTCTCCTGGTTCGAGGACGGGACCCTGAACGTTTCCTACAACTGCCTGGACCGGCACCTGGCGAACGGCCGCCGCAACAAGGCCGCCATCATCTGGCAGGGCGAGCCCGACGAGGACGTGCGGGTGTTCACCTACCAGATGCTGCACCGCGAGGTGAACAAGTTCGCGGCCGTGCTGAAGAAAAAGGGCGTGGGCCGGGGCGACCGCGTGGCCCTGTACATGCCCATGATCCCGGAGCTGGCCATCGCCATGCTGGCCTGCGCGCGCATCGGGGCCATGCATTCCATCGTCTTTGCCGGGTTCTCGGCCATGAGCCTGCAAAACCGCATCCAGGACTGCGAGGCCAAGGTCCTGGTCACGGCGGACGCCGTGCTGCGCGCCGGGCGCACCATCCCCCTGAAGCCCAACGCCGACGAGGCCCTCACGGGCTGCCCGTCCGTCCGCCACTGCGTGGTGGTGGACCGCGCGGGCACGGAAGCGCCCATGCTGGCCGGGCGCGACACCTGGTGGCGCGAGGAGATGGAGGCCGAGGACGTGGCCGGGTTCGTCACGCCCGAAGCCATGAAGGCCGAGGACATCCTGTTCATCCTCTACACCTCCGGGTCCACGGGCAAGCCCAAGGGCGTGGTGCACACCACGGGCGGCTACCTGGCCTACGTGGCCTCCACCATGCAGTACGTCTTCGACCTGCGAGACGACGACGTGTACTGGTGCACGGCGGACATCGGCTGGGTCACGGGCCACAGCTACATCGTGTACGGGCCCCTGGCCTGCGGCGGCACGTCCCTGATGTTCGAGGGCGTGCCCAGCTGGCCCGCGCCGGACCGCTTCTGGCAGATCGTGGAAAAATTCAAGGTCAACACCTTCTACACCGCGCCCACGGTGATCCGCGCGCTGATGCGCGAGGGCGTGGAGTGGACCGAGAAGCACGACATGAGCTCCCTGCGCGTCCTGGGCAGCGTGGGCGAGCCCATCAACCCCGAGGCCTGGATGTGGTACCACGACAACGTGGGCAAGGGCCGCCTGCCCATCGTGGACACCTGGTGGCAGACCGAGACCGGGGGCATCATGATCTCGGCCATGCCCTACGCCACCACCCTGAAGCCGGGGTCCGCCACCCTGCCCCTGCCGGGCATCGACGCGGCCATCGTGGACGCCGAAGGCAACGAGGTGGGCCCGGACCAGGGCGGCAACCTGATCATCCGCAAGCCCTGGCCCGGCATGCTGCGCGGGGTGTTCGGCGACCCGGCCCGCTACAAGACCACGTACTTCGAGCGCTTCCCTGGCATGTACGAGTCCGGGGACGGGGCCCGGCGCGACGCGGACGGCTACTTCTGGGTCATGGGGCGGCTGGACGACGTGATCAACGTCTCGGGCCACCGCATGGGCACGGCGGAGATCGAATCCGCCCTGGTGGCCCACGGGGCCGTGGCCGAGGCCGCGGTGGTGGGCATGCCCCACAGCATCAAGGGCGAGTCCATCTACGCCTACGTGACCCTGGCCGCCGGCCTGGAGGAGTCCGACGAGCTGGTGACCGAGCTGCGGGCCCACGTGCGCAAGGAGATCGGGCCCATCGCCTCGCCCGAGGTCATCCAGTTCGCCGAGGGGCTGCCCAAGACCCGCTCGGGCAAGATCATGCGCCGCGTGCTCCGCAAGATCGCGGCGGGCGTGTTCGACGAGTTCGGCGACACCTCGACCCTGGCCGACGCCACGGTCATCGACGACCTCATCGACGGCTACCACGAGATCATGGGGGACTAGGCTGGGAAGGCAGGGGCGCCGCCCCTGCACCCCGCCCAAGGGGGTGACCCCCTTGGGAATCCCCGTATGGGGAGTGTTCAGCGACAAACACAAATAAAAGGGCCGGGAGCTTGTGCTTCCGGCCCTTTTCGATTCAGGCTAACCCAGGCCCACGTCCAAGGCCATCATTACGGCGAAGCCCAGGACCGTGCCCATGGTGGCCCAGTCGCCGTTGCCCGAGGCCTGGGACTCGGGGATGACCTCCTCCACGGTGACGAAGATCATGGCCCCGGCCGCAAAGGCCAGGGCATAGGGCAGCATGGGCCGGGCCCAGAGCACGGCCATGGCCCCCAGGACCCCGGCGATGGGCTCCACCACGCCCGAGGCCTGGCCGTAGAAAAAGGCCTTGGTGCGGCTCATGCCGTCGCGCCGCAGCGGCACGGACACGGCCGTGCCCTCGGGAAAGTTCTGGATGCCGATGCCCAGGGCCAGGGCCACGGCCCCGGCCAGGGTGGCGGAGTCGATGTTCGCGGCCACCGCGCCGAAGGCCACGCCCACGGCCAGGCCCTCGGGGATGTTGTGCAGCGTGATGGCGAAGACCAGGAGCGTGCTGCGCTTCCAGTCCGTCCTGGGCCCCTCGGCCTCGCTCCTGGGCTGGTTGAGGTGCAAATGCGGCAGGGCCATGTCCACCACCCGCAGGAACACGGCCCCCAGCACGAACCCAGCCACCGCCGGGACAAAGGCCCAATGCCCCAGATGCGCGGACATGTCGATGGCCGGGGCCAGGAGCGACCAGTAGCTGGCCGCGATCATCACCCCGGCCGCGAACCCCAGCATCACGTCCAGGGTCAGCTTGGAAACGTTCTTGGTCAAAAAGACCACGGCCGCGCCCAGGGCCGTCACGCCCCAGGTGAAGCCCGTGGCCAGCAGGGTCTGCGGGACGGGCCCAAGCTCCTTGAATGCTTCGATCATACAACCTCTCCCAATTCCGAGTTCAAGGCTCAGTATAACTCTTTTGCTTGACGGGTCCAGCCCCCAAAACAGCTCTTACGGGCAGGGAATAGGGCCGCCCGCCCGCCCGGACATTGACTTCCAATACCAAGGAGGCATACTTCGGGCCCCGCGGCGTCTCCGTCAGTGCCGCTGTCTTTGGAGGAAGAATGCCAATCGTTGATTTGTTTGTCCCCTGCCTTGTAGAGGAATTCCTGCCCGATACGGCCCAGGCCTGCGTGAACGTGCTCACGCGCCTGGGCGCCGAGGTGTGCGTTCCCGGGGGGCAGACCTGCTGCGGCCAGCCCCTGTACAAGGCCGGACGCATGGACCAGGCGCGCGAAACCGCCCGCCGGCACCTGGCGCTGTTCGAAGGCGCCGAGCACGTGGTGGCCCCCTCGGGCTCCTGCGTCTACATGATGCGCACCCATTACCCCGAACTCTTCGCGGACGACCCGGGCATGCGCGAACGCGCCCTGGCCCTGGGCCGCAAGACCTTCGAGTTCTGCGAATACGTGGTCAACGTCCTGGGCGTCACCGATGTGGGCGCGAACCTCACGGCCCGCGCCGCCTACCACGACTCCTGCCAGGTTGGCCGTTCCCTGGGGCTGGTCAAGGAACCCCGCGCCCTGCTGGACGCGGTGCGTGGCCTGACCCGCCTGGAACTGGAACACCCCGGCGAATGCTGCGGGTTCGGCGGCCCCTTCAGCGTGCAGCACGCCGCTGTTTCCGGAGCCATCCTGGAGGACAAGCTCAAGGAAATCCTGGCCACGGACCCGGATTTCGTGGTCACGGCCGAGCCGTCCTGCCTGCTGAACATCCGGGGCGGCCTGAGCAAGCTTGGAACCGGGGTGCCCGTGACCCACGTGGCCGACGTCCTGGACATGGGGTTGGCGTCATGAGCAAGCCCGACTTCACCCAACGCTGCGAACAGGCCGTGGCCGACGCCCAGCTGCGCAAGACCCTGGCCCACGCCGCCGCGACTTTCTGCCAGAGCCACGCCCGCGGCTGGGCCACCCTGCCCGACGCCGAGGCCGCGCGCGACCGCGCCGCCGAGGTCAAGGCCCGCTGCCTGGCCAACCTGCCCGCCATCCTCAGAAAGCTGGAGGCCAACGTGCAGGCCGTGGGCGGGCACGTGCACTGGGCCAAGGACGGGGCCGAGGCCAACCGCATCGTGGCCGACATCGCCAAGGCCGAGGGCGTCAGGACCATCGTCAAAGGCAAGTCCATGGTCACCGAGGAGACGGGCCTGAACCATCTGCTCGAAGACGAGGGCATGGAGGTCTTCGAGACGGACCTCGGCGAATACATCATCCAGCTGGCCGGGGAAAAGCCCTCGCACATCGTGGCCCCGTGCCTGCACAAGAACCGCCGCCAGGTCTCGGAGCTGTTCAACAAGCACCTGGGCGAGCCCATCACCGACGACATCCCCAAGCTGACCCTCATGGCCCGCCGCGCTCTGCGCGAAAAATTCCTCAAGGCGGACATGGGCATCACCGGCGCCAACGTGCTGGTGGCCGAGACCGGCTCCGTGCTGCTCATCGAGAACGAGGGCAACATCCGCATGAGCACCACCCTGCCGCGCGTGCACGTGGCCGTGGCCAGCCTGGAAAAGGCCGTGGAAACCCTGGAGGACATGGCCACCATCCTGGCCGTGCTGCCCAGGTCCTGCACCGGACAGGTCCTGTCCTCCTACGCCTCGCTCATCACCGGCCCGCGCCGCGAAGGCGAGGCCGACGGCGCGCGCGCCTTCCACCTGGTGCTCCTGGACAACGGCCGCACCAAGATCCTGGCGGACAAGGCCATGCGCTCCATCCTGTCCTGCATGCGCTGCGGGGCCTGCTTCAACGTCTGCCCGGTGTACGTGCGCGTTGGCGGCCACGCCTACCCGGGGACCTACTCCGGGCCCATGGGCACCATCCTCGCGCCGCTCTTGGCCGACGCCCAGGGCAAGGACAATCCCTACTCCGCCTTCGCCTTCGCCTGCACCACCTGCGGGGCCTGCCGCGAAGTCTGCCCCATGCGCGTGGACCATCCGTCCCTGATCATGATGCTGCGCGAACGCTACGCGGACACCCGGTCCCCGCTGCCCGCCACTGCGGCCAAGGCCTTCACGCGCCTGGCCGCCAGCCCGCGCGCTTGGCGCATGGCCGGTTCCGTGGCCAGGACCCTGGACCCGCGCCTGAAGCTGGCCACGCACCTGCCGGGCATCGGCAAGGTGCTCTGCCGCTGGGCCGAGAAACGCGACCTGCCCGAATTCAAGGAACCCTTCTCCAAACGCCGCGCAAACCAGGGCGGGGGCAAATCATGAACGCACGCGAATCCATCCTCACGGCCCTGGAGGACGCCCTGGGCGCCGGAACCCTGGGCACCGGCCCGGCCATGAGCCAGGCCCCGGCCTTCGGCGCGGACGACTGGGCGCTGTACAAGGAGCGTGCGGACGCCTGCGGAGCGCGCTACCTGGGCGTGGCCTCCCTGGCGGAGGCCGCCGCGAGCCTGCGCGCCCTGATCCAGGAATACGAGGTCAAGACCGCCCTGGCCTGGGAGCATCCCGACCTGGACGCCCTGGGCCTCAAAGACATCCTCGTGGACGAGGGCGTCGCCCTGGTGCCCCACGACGCGCCCCTGGAAGAGCGCGCCCAGGTCGACATGGGCATAACCTCGGCCCACGCCGCGCTGCCCGAGTCCGGCTCGGTCATCGTCACGGCGCGCGCCGAAACCCCGCGACAGACCTCGCTCCTGCCGCCCGTGCACGTGGCCCTGGTGCTGCCCGGCAAAAGCGTACCCACCATCCCGGACCTGCCGCCCTTCATCCGCTCCCAGGCCGACGAGTCCGGCACCCTGCCCTCGGCCATGCACTTCATCACCGGCGCCAGCACCACCGCGGACATCGAAAAAACCATCGTCAAAGGCGTCCACGGCCCCACCGTGTGCGTCGTGTTGGCCGTGGAAGCATAGCGCATAGCGCGCGCGAAGAATTGCGAGGGAGGGGGCAGGGGGGCTTTTGAGGAAAGCCCCCCTGCCCCCTCCCTCGCGCTCCCTCCCCCATCCCCCAAACCTTTTTCTATGGGGGATGGTTCAAGGCCCGCAACCCTTATGCTGTAAGGGCTGATAACCAAATTTACCCAAATAAAGGGATTCCAAAGGGGGTTACCCCCTTTGGCAGGGGGCCCGGGGGACGGCGTCCCCCGGCCTCTTACGCCCGCGCCACGGCGGCGGAGGCCAGGGCGGCCACGGCGGTGACGCAGGCCACCAGGCCCAGGGCGTATTCCGGGGGCAGGAAGGTGATGGACAGGTTCAGGGGCGGGGTGTTGAAGAGCTCGGCCAGAGGCAGCTGCACGGCCTTGAGCAGCCCCAGGGACAGGCAGCCGCCCGCGAAGCCCAACACCGCGCCGCCCGTGACCAGGGGCAGGCGGATGTACCAGGTGCCCGCGCCCACGAGTTGCAGGATCTCCACCTCGTCGCGGCGCGAGGCCAGGGACAGGCGCAGGGTGTTGCCCACGATGAGCGCGGTGACCAGCCCCAGGAAGGCGATGAGCGGCCAGAGCACGCTGCGGGAGAACCCGCTCCAGGCCTTGGCCAGTCCCAGCTCCAGGGCGCTGTAGTGCACGTCCGCCACCCCGGGCAGCCCGCCGAGCTTGCGCAGCACGCCCTGGGCGAAGAGTTCGGGGTCCGCGCCCTGGGGCGCGCTGAACCAGAGCACGGCCGTGGCGGGCAGCGGGCTGTCGCCGGAGAGCCGCCGCAGGTCCTCGGGCGGGCTCTCCAGGGTCCGGGCCAGCTCGTCCAGGGCCTGGTCCGGGCTGAAGGTCTGTTTGCCCTGCAGGTGGTCCAGGGCGTCGAATTCCTGCCACTGGGCGCGCAAGGTCCGCATGTCCGCGTCGGCCCGCCAGTAGACCTGGAAGGCGAATCCGCCCTTGGCCGTGAGCAGCTCCTGGTTCAGGTTGACCACGAAGAGCAGGAACAGCCCGGCCAGGAACGCGGTGAGCGTCACGGCGGCCAGGGTCAGGGTCTGGGCCAGGGGGTTGCGCGCAAGGTCCGCGACCCCGCGACCCAGCAGGCGCAGGAGCGTCCTCATGGCTCCTCCGCGCCGGGCAGGCCCAGCTCGAGGTCCGGCGCCTCCCAGTTGGCGGCCACGGCGCGGCCGTCGCGCAGTTCCAGGCGCTTGGCCCCGGGCACGGCCTTGATGATCTCCTGGTTGTGCGTGGCCAGGATCACGGTGGTGCCGAAGGTGTGGAAGCGCTTGAAGACTTCCATGAGATGCCGCGCCAGTTCCAGGTCCAGGTTGCCCGTGGGCTCGTCGGCCAGGAGCAGCTGCGGGTTGGGCACGATGGCCCGGGCGATGGCCACGCGCTGCTGCTCGCCGCCCGAAAGCTCGGAGCAGCGGCACAGGGCCTTGTTCTCCAGACCCATGCTGCGCAAGACGGCGTTCACGCGGCGCTTGATGTTCTTCACGGGCATGCCGCGCACTTCCAGAGGCAGAGCCACGTTGGCGGCCACGCTGCGGTCCGCCAGGATCTTGAAGTCCTGGAAGACCACGCTGACCTGCCTGCGCAGCTGCGGCACCCGCCCGCGCCGGAGGTTCTTGAGCTCGAGGCCCGCCACCTCGGCGGAGCCGCGCTCCAGGGGCAGGGAGGCGTAGAGCAGGCGCAAGAGCGTTGTCTTGCCCGCGCCGGAAGGGCCGGTGAGGTAGAGGAACTCCCCTTTGTCCAGGGAGAAGGAGATGTTTTTCAGAGCCCAGTGCGTGCCGAAATTGTGCGACACGTGCCGGACCCGCACCATGGGCGTCGGCATATCACTGGGACGCTACAGGTTTTGCAACCCAAGGGCAACGTCCCGGTGCAGCGCCCTCCGGCCTCAGCCCAGGAAGCGTTCATTGGCCTCGCGCAGCCGCCGGGCGAGCTCCCCGGCCTTGGCCTCGGGGAAGCCGATGCGCGCGAGCCGGGGCAGGGCGTGGCCGCACAACTGGTCGAAAAAATCGCGCTTTTCCGCGACGGGCTTGTGGGCCATGTCCTTCCAGGAATCCAGGCCCCGGGCCTTGAGGGCCGCGTCGATGCCCAAGCGCAGGGCGCCCTTCACCGGCAGGGCGTCCAGGCCCGGAGCCATGTCCGTGACCACCCGGGCGAGGCTGACGATCTTCTGTTCCTGGCGTTCGATTCCCGTGGCGTTCATGTCCGCTCTCCTTGTGGGGGTTGGCTGCCGCCGCACCATGCGGCGCGGTCAATCTGTACCCCGGCACGCCGGAGGCGGCATTGACGCGGATCAACGCCTTGAAGAATTCCGGACGCTTACTGCCTGGGCCCTTGTTCGGACTCGTCCTCGGCCTGGCGCAGCTCCTCGGTCATGGCCGCGCGCAGCTGTTCGGAATAGGCGGCCAGGGCCTTGTGGTCGACGCCCGCGAGGACCTGGGCCTCGTCCCGGACCTCGGCCAGGGGCACGGGCAGGGAACAGATCAGGTGGATGCCGTAGGGCTTGCCGTTCATCTCGATCATGCCCAGGACGTTGGAGCGGCCCAGGCGGCGCTTGACGTCCGGGGGCATGGGCAGCGCGGCCAGGGCCTCGTGGGGCTGGAACAGGTAGCCCAGGCGCAGCCGGGGCGTGGTCATGGCCTCGTTCCTGAAGCCTTTGGACAGGTCCAGGCCGCCCTCGCGGGCCGCGTCGATCATCTTCAGGATGTCGGCGGCCATGGACTGCGCGTGGCCGTTCTCGTCTGCGGGCATGGGGTCCTCCTCGGCGGGGGGTTACGCGACCTGCACCAGCAGGCCTTTGAGGTAGTCGCCCTCGGGGAAGGGCAGGGCCACGGGGTGGTCCGGGGCCTGGGTGAAGCGGCGCACAATGCGCGCGTCCTTCCCGGCGTCCAGGGCCGCGCCCGCCACCACCTTCTGGAACAGGTCGGCGTCCATGAGCCCGGAGCAGGAAAAGGTGAACAGCAGGCCGCCCGGGCCCAGGAGCTTCAGGGCCTGGAGGTTGATGTCCTTGTAGCCCCGGCAGGCCTTCTGCAGGTTGGCGCGGGAGTCCGCGAACTTGGGCGGGTCCAGGACCACCACGTCGAAGGTCCGCTCCTGGTCGCGCATACGCCTGAGCGCCTGGAACACGTCCTCCTCCAGGTATTCGGCGGCGGCCTCATCCAGGCCGTTGAGGCGCGCGTTCTCACGGGCCAGGGCCAGAGCCGGGGCCGAGACGTCCACGTGGGCGCAGCGCGCGGCCCCGCCCAGCAGGGCGGAGACGCCGAAGCCCCCGGTATAGGAGAAGCAGTTCAGCACGTCGCGGCCCGCGCACATGGCGCCCACGGCGCGGCGGTTGTCGCGCTGGTCCAGGTAATAGCCGGTCTTGTGCCCGCCGCGCAGGTCCACCAGGAAGCGCGCCGGGGCCTCCTCGATCTCCACGAGGTCCGGGGGCGCGTCCCCCAAGAGCTGCCCGCTCACGGGCGTGAGCCCCTCGCGGACGCGCATGTCCCCGTCGGAGCGCTCCCAGAAGCCCTTGCAGCCCGTGATGTCCATCAGCCTGGCGGCCACCTCGGCCTTCCAGAGCTCCGCGCCGGCGGTCATGAACTGGCCGCAGAGCCAGTCCCCGTAGCGGTCCACCACCACGCCGGGCAGCCCGTCGGACTCGGCGTGCACCAGGCGGCAGGCCCGGGACGGCACGTCCGGCCCCAGGGCCTCGCGGGCCCGGACGGCGGTCCGCAGCCTGCCCTCGAAGAAGCCCGCGTCCACGGCCTCGCCCTCTTGGAAGGACCAGACCCGGCCCGTGATCTGAGACTCCGGGGAGTAGGCGGCCGCGGCCAGCCAGGTTCCGTCAGCGGAGACCACGTCCACGGTCTGCCCGAGCTTGGGCTTGCCCTGCACGGACTTCACGGCCCCGGAGAATATCCACGGGTGGCGCCTGAGCAGGGACTTTTCACGGCCTTTCTTGAGGATGAGTGTCGGCATGGCGCCCGTATACCAGCTTCCCGCAAGGGGTCAAACCCGCTTTTGGCCAGCCCGCCCGGTCGCGTGCGAAATGGAAACCCTGGCCTGCGTTTTGAGGTTGACCCTGGCGGCTGGTGGTCTACAATTGACGAAAACGCGAGAACCCAGGAAAAGCCATCAGGAAACGCCCATGGAATACCCCCTTTCGGACACGGAACTCTCCGCCCAAGACCAGATTCCCGGGGACGACCGTCCGCGCCGCAGCCAGAGGCAGGAGGCAAAGCCCTGCGCGAAGGCCCTGCGCGGCTCCGAGGCCCGGGAACTCGCCCACCTCAGGAAGATCAACCGCATCCAACGGGTCGTGCGCCCGGGCGGAGATCTCAACGAGACCATGAATCAGGTGGTCGAAGAGGTCCGGGACGTGTTCGACGCGGACCAGGTCATCCTGGTGCACCCCTGCCTGAGCGCCCACGGCTCCCTGCGCATCGCCTTTTCCAGCTCACGGCCGGGGGTTCCGGCCCCGCCCTACGCCCCCAACGAGGACGTGTCGGCGACCCGGGAGGTCGCGCAGACCCACCGCCAACTCCTGCTGAGCAAGGAGCCCCTGGTCACCGGGCCGGGCAGCCCGTACACCGTGCCCGAGCAGGTGGCAAAGGACCTGGGAGTGCGCACGGCCATGATCACGGCCCTGTACCCCAGGGAGGACGATCCCTGGATGCTGGCCGTGCACCAGTGCTCCCACGAGCGCGTCTGGAGCGAGGACGAGGTGCGGCTGCTCAAGGACATCGCCCAGATCATGGCCGCCATCCTCTGGGGCGTGCTCCTGGCCCAGGGGCTGGAAGACAGCAGGGAACGGATGCAGACCCTTTCGGCCCAGCTGTTCCGCGCCCAGGAGGAGGAACACAAGAAATTCGCCCGCGAGATCCATGACGACCTGGGCCAGCCCCTGGTGGCCATCAAGGTCGGCCTGGACAACGCCCTCTACGACCTGCCGGAGGACTCCCACCTCGGGCTCAAGCGCTGGCTCGTGTCCGCGGCCGGGCTGGCCAAGTCCCTGGTGGACCGGGTGCGCATGATGCAGGACGCCATGTACCCGGCCACGCTCCAGGATTTCGGTCTGCTCCTGGCCCTGGACGCCTTCATCAACAACTACCAGAAAATCTACCCCGGGCTGATGGTGAACAAGGTCGTGCTGGTACAGGAGGAGGACATCCCCGAGACCCTGGGCGTGATCATCTTCCGCATCGTGCAGGAAGCCTTGTACAACGCGGCCAAGCACAGCGGCGGAGACGCCGTGTCCGTGGCCCTGGAAAGGCGCGACCAGCGCCTGCGCCTGGCCGTGCGCGACAACGGCCAGGGCTTCGACCTGTCCGAGGCGGCCCCCTGCCCCGGCAGCCTCACGGGCCTGGGACTGCCCAGCATGCGCGAACGCGCGGAGATCACCGGCGGCGCCTTTTCCATCCATTCCGCGCCCGGCAAGGGCACCTTCATCCAGATCGAATGGCCCCTGCCCCGGGATTGATCTCCCGCCAGGAACCCTTGTCCCGCAAGGGCCGATAGCCTATTCCCCGGCCTGCGACACGCCCTGGACCCCGGCCTCGCGCAGCCAGGCCAGCATGGCCCCATGATGGGACCCCGCCCAGTATACGCGCCCGCAGGCGGGACAGCGGTGGAAGTCATGGTAGTGTTTCCTGGTCAGCGGCAGGAGCCGGTGCAGGATTTCGGCCTTGGGCACGGGGAGCAGCGGCTCGTTGCAGCGCAGGCAGCGCCCCAGGGGGCTGAAGGGCCCGCGCAGCCCGAACTGCGCGAGGATCTCCAGAAGCTGCTCCCGGGGGCGCTCGGCGCGCAGCAGGCGGCCGTGTGTCACGGCCGAGCGCTTGAGAAGGGCGCGGTCCCGGGAGAGCACGATGCGCCCCTCGCGAGCCGCGACCCGGGCGATATCCTCGTCGTCCCAGGCCGGGTTCCCGGCCGCGTCCAGGCCCAGCATGCGCAGGAGCGCCCCGAGCTTGGCCACGTTGGCGTCCACCACGAAGGCCGCGCGGGGAAGGGGCGCGGGGCGCAGCAGGCAGGGACGGGTCACGTCCACGGGCGCGGCCACGGCGAACACGTGCACCTCCAGCCCGGGTTCCAGGGGCTGGCCGAAGCCAGCCTCCAGGCCGTCCGCCAGGATGCGCCCCACCTCGGTGTGGGGCACGCCCAGGGCCTCGATGACGTCCTTGAGGGACGCGGCGCGGTCCACGGGATAGCGCACCACCCCGCTTTGCCGGGCCTGGCGCACGGCCTCGCGCGGCAGCTTGCCCCGGCCCCGGTTGCCCGGCTCCAGGAATTGCCGTACATCGTCGTGGAAGGTGAAAATCGCCTCGGGTGTCCGGCTCATGGCCCCTCGCCCCCGGCCTCGACACGTCCAGGAATCAACGGTTCTCCATGAACACCTACCTGATCATCATCCTGGGGTCCATGTTCGCGGGCTTCGCCCTGAGCGCGGCGGCGGCCCTCCTGAACATCCGGGCCCTGGCCCCGGATGTCCCCGGCGATCTCGCCGGGAGCATCGACGCGGCGGACTACGCCCGGTCCCAGGACTACGCCCGGGCCACGGGCCGCTTCGACCTGGCCTCGGACACCTGGCAGCTGGCCCTGGTCACGGCCTTCATCCTGGCGGGCGGCTTCGCCTGGGCCGACAACGCGGCGCGCGCCGCGGGCCTCGGCCCCCTGGGCACGGGGCTGGCCTTTTTCGGCATCCTGTTCCTGCTCTCCGAGGCCGCGTCCCTGCCTCTGTCCGCTTGGCGGACCTTCGTCATCGAGGAGCGCTTCGGGTTCAACCGCACCAGCGCGGGCACCTTCGTCCTGGACCGGCTCAAGGGCTGGCTCCTGGGGATCGCCATAGGCGGCCCGCTGGCGGCCATGGTGCTGTGGTTCTTCCACGTCGCCGGGCCCTGGGCCTGGGTCCTGGCCTGGGCCGGGATAGCCGTGGCCTCCGTGGCCCTGCAATACGTCGCGCCGGCGCTGATCCTGCCCCTGTTCAACACCTTCACGCCCCTGCCCGAGGGCGAGCTGCGCACGGCGCTTACGGACTACGCGGCGCGCGAGGGCTTCGCCCTGTCCGGTCTGTTCGTCATCGACGGGTCGCGGCGCTCGGCCAAGTCCAACGCCTTTTTCACGGGCCTGGGCCGCAGGAAGCGCATCGCCCTGTTCGACACCCTGGTCCAGGCCATGGACACCCGGGAAATCGTGGCCGTGGCGGCCCACGAGGTGGGGCACTGGCGCTGCGGGCACATCCTGCGCATGACCGCCGGGGCGCTGGCGCGCATGGGGCTGATGTTGTTCTTGATGTCCCTGTTCCTGGACAACCGCGAGCTGTTCGCGGCCTTCGGGGTGCGGGAGACGTCGGTGCACGCGGGGCTGGTGTTCTTCCTGCTGCTGTACACGCCCCTGTCCCTGGCCCTGGGGCTGGTGGAGCAGGCCCTGTCCCGGCGCTACGAGTTCCAGGCCGACGCCTTCGCGGCCCGCTCCACCGGGGACCCAGAGGCCCTGGCCTCGGCCCTGGGGACCCTGGCCCGCACCAACCTCGCCAATCTCACGCCCCACCCCCTGTACGTGGCCGTGCACCATTCCCACCCGCCGGTCCTGCGGCGCATCCGCGCCCTGCGCGCGGCCGTGCGCTGAAGGCCGCCCGCAGCCTACCGGCCCTTGCTGGGCAAGGGTTCGCGAATGCCGCCTCGCGCGGCGCATGCAACGGGAATCGAGGGAGGCGAGGCTCAGTCTCCGCTGATCATCTTCATGAACACAGCCACGCAGTCCGGACAGAGATGGCTGACCTTGGCCTCGTCGATGATGGCCAGGACGCGCTCCTCGGGCATGGGGTCGCGGTAGGGGCGGTTGCTGGTCAGGGCGTGGTAGATGTCGCCCACGGCGATGATCCGCGCCCAGAGGGGGATGTCCTTGCCCTTGAGGCCCTGGGGATAGCCCTTGCCGTCCATGCGCTCGTGGTGGCTGAGCACCGCCGGGATGAGCTGCTCCATGCTGGGGATGGGCTTGAGGATCTCCGCGCCGATGGTGGGGTGGGTCTTGATGATCTCGTATTCCTTGAGGGTCAACTTGCCGGGCTTGAGGAGCACGCTGTCCGGGATGCCGATCTTGCCCAGGTCGTGCAGGCGCGCGGCGATCTCCAGGCTCTCCAGTTCGTCCTCCTCGAAGCCCATGACCCGGCCCATGCCCACGGCTATCTCGGCCACGGCCTCGGAATGGCCCCGGGTGTAGACGTCGCGCGCCTCCAGGGCCTGGATTAGGCTGGTGATGGAGCCCAGCATCAGGGTGTGCTCGTGGCGCAGGCGCTCCTTTTCCCGCAGGAGCTTGCGGAAATGGTCCGAGAGCAGCTTCTCCATGGTGTGCAGCAGCTGCTCCATGCCGAAGGGCTTGACCAGGTAGGCGGCCGCGCCCAGCTGGTACATGCGGCGGACGAGCGCGGAATCGTCGTCCGCGCTCATGATCAGGAAGGGGATGTTCTCCAGCTCCGGGTCGGCCAGCACGCGCATGCAGAACTGCACGCCGTTCATCACGGGCATGTCGATGTCGCTGATGATGACGTCGGGCCGCACCCCGTCCTTGAGCATGTCCAGGGCCTCACGCCCGTTCTTGGCGCTCTGCACCTTGTAGCCGGCCTTGTCCAGTGCGCTGGCCACGGTCTTGCGGATGTATCCCGAGTCGTCCACCACCAGCACGACCCGGTTGCGGATCACGTCCTGGCGATCCAGGAACTCGCGCACGCTGGCCAGGAACTTGTCCGGCCCGCCGGACTTGGTCAGGTAGCCGTCCGCGCCCACGCGGAAGCCGCGCTCGATGTCCTCGTCGCGGTCGCGGGAGCTGAGGATCAATACGGGGGTGCTGCTCGTGGACGGATCGGACTTGATGGCCTCGCACATCTCGAAACCGTTCATATGCGGCATGTCCACGTCGGAGATGACCAGATCGAACTCTCCGGCGTGGCGGCGCGCGGTTTCAAGCCCCTTGGCGCCGTCCTCGGCCTGCGTGACCACGGCGCCCAATGCCTTGAGCTGCTTGAGCAGCGCCTTGCGGATGGTGATGCTGTCGTCAACTATGAGTATGCGGGGGTCTGGCATAGAAAATTCATATGTCGTTTTCCGTTTTTACGCAACGGACAACACGCGGCGCGAACGTACTGGGGCCCGCTGGTTTTCATGTCTTTGTCGCCGCGGGGAACGGCCGGTATCCACAAACCGTTTCCGCCGGGCTATACCTTTCCCGTGGCCAGGAGCCGCAGTCCTTCCCAGAAGAACAACAGAGCGAACACGCCCAGCACCGCGGCCATGACGCGCAGGACCAGGCGATAGCCCCGGCCCGCCAGGAGCCCGCGGGAACGTCCGGCCGCCACGGCCACCACTATCTTGGAACCCACTAGGCAGCCGTAAAACCCGGCCAGAAACAGCCCGGGCCCGGCCGCGCCCTCCTGGCGCCAGCCCGCCATCAGCAGCGGCGAGCCCACCGTGATCCAGAACAGGTAGGGATGGGGGCTCAGGATGTTGGCCAGCACCCCGCGCAGGAGGGAACGGCGCGCCTCGTCCTCACCGGACGCGGGGATCCGCGCCTTCCAGGCGTCCAGGGCCATCAGCAGGATGAAGCAGCCGCCCGCCAGGGACACGCCGCCCAGGACGCGCGGCAGCCCCGAGGCCTGGGCCAGCAGGAACGTGCACAGGACGATGATGGGCACATCCGTGACCAGGGGGGACAGGGCCACGCGCACCCCGGCCCCCGGCCCCGAGGCCACGGCCTCGGTGATGACCAGGGACAGAAGCGGCCCGGGCGACAGCCCGGCCGACAGGCCCAGCACAGCGCCCGACGCAAACTCGTTCCACAGGGAAAGCATAGCCGGATGGTGCCCGCCGAATGCGGAAAAAGCAAGGATTTCAGGAGCCGTCAACGAACCGTAATACGGCTCAGCCCATTGCCCAGGCCGTCCCAAAATGTGCGAGCGCAAGGCGCAAGAAGAATACAAGACCGACGCGTATCCAGACATACGCGAGGGCTTGTATTCTTCGAAGCAGCGAAGCGACGAAGCGATCGCGCGCTTTGGGGCGGCCTGGGCTACCAGGAAACGGGCAGGCGCACAGTGTTCCCGGCCTTGTTGGTGAACAGGAGGTGCCCGTGCTCCAGGCCGTAGAGGTACAGGTCGCGGGTCACGGCCACGTCCTGCTTGCAGTAGGCCACGATGTCGTCGATGCGGCCCTGTTTCCACCACTGAAGGGCCTGCAGCCCGTCCGCGGACTTCTGCGCGCCCAGGGTGGCCCCGGCCAGGTGGTCCAGGGACAGGCGGTAGCCCAGGCGTTCGTGGACCTTTTCCAGAATGTCCAGGGTGGGCAAGACCTTGAAGTCGAACTGCGTGTAGCCCTTGAGCACCGTGTAGTCGAAGCGCTTGATGTTGAAGCCCACCACCAGGGGCAGGGCCCGCAGGTCCTCCAGGAGCTCGGGAATCTCCTCCTCCAGGTAGGCCCGGGTCTCGCCCGTGTCCGAGTCGTACAGGCAGGCGCAGGACACGCCCATCTTCCAGGCCCGGTGCCAGCCGCCCACCTCCTGGGCCGAACGCCTAGTCTCCAGGTCGAAGACTCCGTAGCGCTCCGGGGCCCCGGCATTCTCGCGTGCGTCCGGGGCGGCGGGCCCCTCGATTTCAGTATATTGTTTTGTATTACTATACGTATTCATGTCCGTAGCTCCTTGTTCCATGGGCGGTGCCGGGGCGGAGATTTCCGCTGCCGTGGCCGTGACCTGGACGTGTGTGGGTTCCTCGGAAACAGGGCCGATGTCCGGCAGGGGTTCCAGGGCCGGGGGGGGCGCCTGTTCCACGACGCGCAAGAGGTACAGGGCCGCGGCCTTGTCGATGGGTCGGTTGCCGGAGCCGCACTTGGGCGAATGCACGCAGGACGGGCAGCCCGTCTCGCACGGGCATTCCGCGATCACCGACAGGGTGCGCGCCAAGAGCTCCGGGGCCAGATCGAAGGCCTGGTACGACAGGCCCACGCCCCCGGGCGCGCCGTCATAGATGAACACCGCCGCCGCGCCCACCTGGGGGTGGAAGGGGATGGATATCCCCCCGAGATCGTTGCGATCCGTCATCACCAAGAGCGGCAGGATGCCGATGGCCGCGTGCTCCAGGGCGTGGATGCCGCCCATGAAATGCAGATACTCGTTCTCCGCGCTCTTCTGCACGGCGCGCGGGATCTCAAGCCACAGGCCCTCGGTCTCGAAGGTCATGGGCGGCAGGTCCAGCGGCACCACCGTGAGCAGCCGCCCGCCCCCGCGCGCCCGGCGCTTCTCGTAGCCCGTGACCCGCTCCGTGACCTTCAGCCGGCCCTTGAACACGCGCAGGCCCCAGGCGACCCTCGCCCCCTGGATGTCCAGGATTTCCGTGTCCTTGTCCGCGCGCACCCGGGTGTACCAGTCCACCTTGGCCGGGCTCACGCGCACGGTCTGTGCGCCCAGGTCCAGGTCCTGGACCACGTAGCTTTTGCCCCGGTGCAGATACACGGCCCCGGGGTGCGTCTCCTTGAAGGCCCGGTGCTCGTCGATGCGCCCCACCTCCACGTCCTTGTCCCCCGCCCGGGTCACGATGGCGTACTGGCCCCCGGACCCGCGCAGGCTGATCTCGTGGTGCGGCCGCTTGCGGTGGGAATAGACCGTCTCCCCGTCGGCGGACAGCAGCAGCCTGCCCCGGTCCTCCAGGTCCTTGACCACCGGGGCCACCCCGAGTTCCCGGAGCCAGGGCTCGTCCGGCCGCATGGGCAGCTCGGCCGCCGCGCAAACCAGGTGCTGCTCCACGATGCGCGGGTTGTACGGATTGAGCACCGCGCACTCCGGGGAGCGGGCGAAGAAGTCCCGGGGATGGCGCATGAAATACTGGTCCAGCTGATCCTCCCCGGCGATGAGCGCCACGGCGGACTCCTGGGACGCGCGCCCCACCCGGCCCCCGCGCTGCAGGGTCTGCATCACCGTGCCCGGGTAGCCCACCAGGATGCACAGGTCCAGGCTGCCGATGTCGATGCCCAGTTCCAGGGCGCTGGTGGAGATCACGGCCAAAAGGTCGCCCGAGGCCATGCGCGCCTCGATGTCCCGCCGCTCCTCGGGCAGAAACCCGGCGCGGTAGGCGCTGATGCGCTCTTTGTACGGGCCCGAGCGCTCCGAGGCCCACAGGGCGATGAGCTCGGTCATGCGCCGCGACCCCGTGTAGACGATGGTCCGCAAACCCCGCGCCAGGGCCGCCTTGAGCATCAGGATTGCCACCTGCGACGGGCTGTCCGCCATGGTCAGGGCCGGATTCAGGAATAGAAAATGCCGCGCGCCCGCCGGGGCTCCGCTCTCGGTCACGGCCTCCACGTCCAGGCCCGTGAGGGACGAGGCCAGTTCGCGCGGGTTGCCCACCGTGGCCGAAAGGAACGCGAATTCCGGCTCGCCCCCGTAGCGCCGGCAGACCCTGAGCAGCCTGCGGAAGACCTGGGCCATGTGCGAGCCCAGCACCCCCCGGTAGGTGTGCACCTCGTCCACCACCACGTGGGTCAGCCCGGCGAAGAACGCGGCCCATTTGTCGTGGTGCGCCAACAGCGCCAAATGCAGCATTTCCGGGTTGGTCATCAGCACGTTGGGCGGGTTGTCGCGGATCTTCCTGCGGAAATGCTGGCTGGTGTCCCCGTCGTAGATGGCCGCCGTGGGGCGCTGCCCGGCCGGCCAGGTGGCGACCAGTTCCTCAAAGCCCCGGAGCTGGTCCTGGGCCAGGGCCTTCAGGGGGAACAGGTACAGGGCCCGGGAATCCGGGTTCTGCAGCACCTGCTCCAGCACGGGCAGGTTGTATATCAGGGTCTTGCCGCTGGCCGTGGGCGTGGCCGCCACCACGTTGCGCCCGGCCCGGAGCACGTCCATGGCCCGGGCCTGGTGGGAATACAGGGCCTTGATGCCCCGCCCCTCCAGCACCCGCTCCATGGTCACGGGCCAGGACTTGCGGCAGGTCCCGTGCTCGGCCGCGCGCGCGGGAACCTCCTCGTGGTGCGCCACCAGGGGGCCCAGCCGGTCCGAGGCTGTGAGCGCCTCGATGTATTCGCGTATGTCGGCCATTGCGGGGTGGGTTGCTGGTTATTCCGGGGGAGGGAGGGGGAACCTTTTCTTGAGGAGAAAAGGTTCCCCCTCCCTCCCCCGGACCCCCTCCCTTCCTCTCCAAAAGACCTTTTTCTTGGGGTGGGGGGATGCTTGTGTCAGTAAGGCTGGTAGGCTTTAAGGGCAGGGCCCGGGGTGTTCGCCCCGGACCCTTGGCTTCAGTTCATGATCTTGGTTTCGATGGCCGGGGGATTGAGCACGGTCTTCTTCACCGGGCACTGCTCCACGGCCTTGACGATGGCCTTGCGGTACTTCTCGGGAAAGCCCTCGGGCAGGGTCAACTGCAGGGTCATGCCCTCCAGGCAGGTGGGGTCGCCCACCTCGCAGACCCCGCGCACGGCCAGGCCCTCGGTGGGGATATCCCGCTCGGTGCAGAACTTCCTGGCGAACAGCGCCGAGCAGGAGGTCAGGCCCGCCAGGAACAGCAGGAAGGGATTGGCAGCCGTATCCTGTCCGCCCTTGGCCACGGGCATGTCCGTGGCGACGGCGTGCCCGTCCACGTTGACCACCATGCGCATGCCGTCCTCATATGTGATGTCCAGAATCTTCTGCATGGTTTCTCATCTCCCGTTTTTCTTGGGTTTGTCCCCGTCCTCCCGGGGAACGTGCACGAGCTCGCAGACTTCCGACAATGCTTTGAGAGGTTCCTTGTGCTGGAAGATGTTGCGCCCCAGGCAGACCCCGGCGGCTCCCGCCTCCAGGACCTCGGCGGCCATGTTCTTGAAGGCCTGCCAGCCGGGCTGGCTGGGGCCGCCCGCGGCCAGCACGGGCACCGGGCACGCGGCCACGGCCAGGGAGAAGCTCTCCCGGTCCCCGGAATAGGGCACGCAGACCACGTCCGCGCCCAGCTCGCCGCCCAGGCGGATGCAGTGGGCGATGAGCGCCGGGTCCAGCTCGTTCACGATCTGGCCGCCCCGCGCGAAGATGGTGGCCATCACCGGGATGCCCAGGGCGTGGGCGTCGTCCGTGACCATGCCGAAATCCTGGAGCATGCGGTCCTCCAGGTCGTTGCCGATGTTCAGGTGCACGGACACCGCGTCCGCGCCCAGGCGCAGGGCCTCGTTCACCGAACAGACCAGGCTCTGGTTGTAGGTGGGCAGCCCGTGCTTGGTGCCCGCCGAAAGATTGACCACCACGTTCTTGCCCAGGTCGATGCCGCCCACCGTGGCGCGGGCCATGCCCTTGTTCAGCACCACCCCCTGCACGGGCACCTCGCGCAGCCCGGCCAGCAGCGCGGGCACCTCGGCCAGCCCCGGGACCATGCCCTCGCTGGCCCCGTGGTCCAGCGCCAGGACCACGGCCCGGGCGCTCTGGGGATGAAACAGGCGGCCTAGCCGCCGCATGGTTCCTAGCATGTCCTCATCCTGTTTGTTCGTTCCTGGTTACGCCCGGGAGGCCCCGGGCACGGCACCACTTCAACTGAAAACCCCGGGCAGGTCAACACGCGAAACCCGGGCCCGGGCGTTGTCTTTTTTCCCCTATCTGCTACGCAATATTCCTCAACCAAAGGAGAGCCCATGGCCAGCAAGAAAGACCTCGTGAACTGGGTCCGGGAAGCCCTGGCGGAACACGGCGGGCACGCCACCATCGTCCAGGTCGCCAAATACATCTGGAACCGGCACGGCGACGCCCTGCGCTCCTCCGGGGACCTGTTCTACACCTGGCAGTACGACATGCGCCGGGCGGCCCAGGAACTCCGCGACAGCGGGGTCTGCCGCAACGCGGCGGACTGCCCGCAGGGCGTCTGGGTCCTGGCCTAGCGGGGCGCTTCTTGCCTGTCCCGGGGCCGTGGCGTATGGTCGCCGCCCAACCCGAAACAGCGAGGCCCCATGTTCATCGTGACCCTGACCTACAAAGCGCCCCTGGAGACGGTGGACGCCCACCTGGAAGCCCACCGGGCGTTCCTGCGCGCCCAGTACGATTGCGGCATGTTCCTGGCCTCCGGGCCGCGCAACCCGCGAGTGGGCGGGGTGATCCTGGCCCGCGCCGAGAGCCTCGAGGCCCTCATGGCCGTCCTGGCCCAGGACCCCTTCAACAGCAACCAGGTGGCGGACTACGACGTGACGGAGTTCGCCCCCGTGATGACCTGCGCGGAACTCGGCTTCCTGCGCACGGCCTAGGCTGCCCGCCGCCATGGCCGCCATCCCCGCCAAAAGCAAGATATTCGTGACCTGCGCGCGCGGGGTGCAGCCCGTGCTGGCCCAGGAGATACGCGCCCTGGACTTGAAACCCGAGGCCGAGTCCGCCTCAGGGGTCCTGGCCCAGGGCGGCCTGCATGACTGCATGCGCCTGAACCTCTCCCTGCGCACGGCCCACCGGGTGCTCTACCAACTGTCCCGCTTCACGGCCATGGACCCGGACCAGCTGTACGCCCGCGTGGCGGATCTGGCCTGGGAGGAGATCATCCCGGCGGACGGCTATTTCTCGGTCACCGCCAACGTGGACAACCCCACCATCAAGGACTCGCGCTTCGCGGCCCTGCGCGTCAAGGACGCTGTGGTGGACCGCATCAGCGAGCGCATGGGCCGCCGCCCGGACTCCGGCCCGGACCGCACGGGCTGCGTACTGGCCCTGCACTGGCAGGGCAAGACCGCCACCCTGTACCTGGACACCACGGGCGAGCCCCTGTCCATGCGCGGCTACCGCACCATGCCCCACAAGGCGCCCATGCGCGAGACCCTGGCCGCAGCCTGCCTGCTCACGGCGGGCTACGACGGCAAGGGCGCCCTGGCCAACCCCATGTGCGGCTCCGGCACCCTGGCCATCGAGGCCGCGCTCCTGGCCACGAACACCGCCCCGGGGCTGTTGCGCACGGGCTTCGCCTTCCGCAACCTGCTGGGCCACGACGCCGAGGCCTGGAACGCCCTGCGCGCCGAGGCCCGGGCGGCCATGCGCCAGACCACGGCCGCGCCCATCGCGGCCTCGGACATCGACCCCGAGGCCGTAACCGCCGCGCGCACCAACGCGGAGCAGGCGGGCATGGACATCCACATCGATTTCAGCGTCTGCGACTTCCGCGAATCCGCCGTGCCCGAGCCCCTGCGCCGCCGCCTGAACCTCGTGGCCGTGAACCCGGCATACGGCAAGCGCCTGGGCGACGAGGCCGAGCTTGAGGCCGTGTACAAGGCCCTGGGCGACTTCCTCAAGCAGCGCTGCGGCGGCTACGCGGGCGCGGTGTTCACGGGCAGCCTGGCCCTGGCCAAGCGCATCGGCCTGCGCACCCGCGAGCGCGTCATCCTCATGAACGGCCCCATCGAATGCCGCCTGCTGCTCTACGACCTCTACGCCGGAAGCCGAAAAGCCTAGAACCCCGCCGTTTTTCGCCGCGCCGCCCCCTTGCGCCCGCCCCGCTATTGCCCGTGGCGAAGCATCCGGGGTATACAGGCAGGCAAGACAAAGGGGGACTCATGAAAGCGACATGCCTCGCGCTGGCCCTGCTGGTGTTCGCTGGCGCGGCCCTGGCCGACACGGCCGTGATCCGGCAGGACGACACGGGCGTGTGCATCTCCATCAGCGGCTCCAGGAAAGAACCCGCGCCCCAGGCCGCCCCCGAGGCCCAGGCCCCCGCCCGGGCGGGCGAGCCCGCCGGCGAGATGCCCCCGGGCATGGACAAGCTCCTCTCCCCGGAGCAGCAGGAGCGGGCGCGGATAATCGCTGCGGTGCTCCAGGACTATTCGTCCAAGAACCACTACTCCGAATTCACCGAGACCCAGTGCAAGCAGATGAGCGAGGCCGTGTGGTTCCGTCTGACCTCGCGCGGCATCCCCGCGCGCATCGCAGGGGGCAACGTCGAAACCCAATGCGTGCGCGGCGGGTTCATCAATTACCTGAGCCTGGCCAACCACGCCTGGGTCATGGCCGCCCTGTCCCCGGGCCTGTGGATGGCCCTGGAAACCACCAGCGGCGCCCTGGTCACCCAGCGGGACAACCCCCTCTACTACACCAGCGCCATCTACTTCGACCGGCCCGACGACATGTACCGCTTCGACGGGCTGCGTCGGGAATTCGTCCAGACCCGCGACAAGGCGGCGGCCATGCGCCACAAGCTCAACGCGGACTTCGACGGCAAGCGGTTCCGCAAGGGATCTGAGCTGGATCTGGAGTATCGGAGACGGGCCCAGGAGATCAACGACCTCCAGGAAAAGAACGCCCAGCGCCTGAAGACCCTGGAGCGCATCTTCCAGGACGGGATATTCCTGCACTGAAACAGGGCGAAAAGATTCCCAAATTCTTCAGCAGCCACTTAGCGCAGGCCGTTCACAAATAGTGAGATGCAAGGCGCAAGAAAAATGCAAGACCGACGCGTACTCCCGTACGCGAGGTTTTGCATTTTTCGCAGCAACGAAGCAGATCGCTGTTTGTGGACGGCCTGCTACTGGCCTGTGAGATTGTACTTCTTGAGCTTGTACTGAAGAAGGGACTTGGAGACGCCCAGGGACTCGGCGGTCTTGACCTTCACGAAGTCGTTGCGCGCCAGGGCCCGGCGCACCAGGGCGGCCTCGATCTTCTCCAACGTGTCCGCCAGGTTCAGGCGGAAGGGCAACAGGTCCACCGCGCTCTTGAACTGCGACTCCTCGTCGCGCACCTCGGCGGGCAGGTCCTCCACGCGGATGGTGTCCCCGGGGGCCAGGACCACGCAGCGCTCCACCACGTTCTGCAGCTGGCGCACGTTGCCCGGCCAGTCGTACCCGGACATGTAGTCCAGGGCCTCGGGCGAGAAGCCCGTGATGCGGCTCTGGTTCTCCTTGGCGTACTTGTCCAGGAAGTGCGCGGCCAAAAGCGGGATGTCCTCGCGCCGCTCGCGAAGCGGCGGCATGTTGATGAGCACCACGTTCAGCCGGTAGTAGAGATCCTCGCGGAAGTCCCCGCGCTCCACGGCGGCGGCTAGGTCCGCGTTAGTGGCCGTGACCACCCGGATGTCCACCTCCACCTCCTTGGAACCGCCCACGCGCTCGAACTTGCGCTCCTGCAGGACCCTGAGCAGCTTGACCTGCATGTCCGCGGACAGCTCGCCGATCTCGTCCAGGAACAGGGTGCCCCCGGCGGCCAGTTCGAAGCGGCCCCGGCGGCTGGCCACGGCCCCGGTGAACGATCCCTTCTCGTGGCCGAACAGCTCGCTCTCCAGCACCCCGGGGTTCAGGGCCATGCAGTTCACGGACACGAAGGGCCCGTCCTTGCGAGGGGACGCGAAATGGATGGCCCGGGCCACCAGCTCCTTGCCCGTGCCCGACTCGCCCTGGATGAGCACGGTGCTGCGGCTGGGCGCGGCCTTGTCCACCATGCGCAGCACGTCGGCCATGGCCTTGGACCGGCCCACGATGTTGTGCAGGCCGAAGCGTTCCTCCAGGTTCTCGCGCAACAGCCGGTTCTGCTGCAGCATCCTGGCCATGCGCTCGGCCTTGGACAGGGTCAGCAGCAGCTCCTCGTTGGAAAAGGGCTTGGTGATGTAGTCGAAGGCCCCCAGGCGCATGGCCTCCACGGCGGACTCGATGCTGCCGAAGGCCGTCATGATCAGCACGGGGATGTGCGGATAGTTCTTATGCACGTGCTCCAGCACGTCCTGGCCAGTGAGCTCGGGCATCTTCATGTCCGTGACCACGATATCCACCTCGGATTCCTCCAGGTAGGCGAGTCCGAGCTCGGGGTTGCTCAGGGCGGTGACGTCGTATCCCGCGTCCGTGAGCAGGGCCTCGAGAATGAGCAGATAGTTCTTTTCGTCGTCAAGGACGAGGATATTGCTGGCCATTGGGGCTCCTTGGTTCGTTGCGAAGGGCTCGCCCCAGTTCGATCACGCGGCCGGGCGCGCGTCAACCCCGGGGGAAGGCCAGGGTGACCCTCGCGCCCCCGCCCTCGGCGTTGGCGAAGGACAGGGAAGCCCCGTGGCTGTCCAGGATGTTGGAGACGATGGCCAGCCCCAGGCCCGTGCCGTGGTCCTTGGTGGTGAAGAACGGGTCCGTGAGGCGCTCCAGGGCCTCGTCCGTGAACCCGGGGCCGCTGTCCGTGAACTCCAGGACCACCTCGCGGCGGTCCTGGCGGCCCGAGATGCGCAGGGTCCCGCCCTTCTCCATGGCCTGCATGCCGTTGACCATGATGTTGTACAGGGCGCGGTACAGGAGGTCCTTGTCGCCCTTGACGGCCATGGCCTCCGGGTACTCGCCCGCGAACTCCACCCCGGCCTCCCGAGCCTTGTGCTCCAGAAACGCCCGGGCCTGGTCCAGGACCAGGGCCAGGTTCACGTCCTCGCGCCGGGGCTTCTTGGGACGGGCGTAGTCCAGGAAGTCGTTCACGGTCTGGGACAGCCGCCTGATCTCGTCGAACATGATCTGGATGATGGACACGCGCGGCGAGTTCTCGGCCTGGGCCTTCTTGAGCAGCAGTTCCGCGCTGGACTGGATGATGCCCAGGGGGTTGCGGATCTCGTGGGCGATGCCCGCCACCACCCGGCCCATGCTGGCCAGCTTTTCGGACTGGTGCAGCTCGCGCTCCAGGGCGCTCATGCGCTGCACTCGGTCCGCGTTGATGGCGTCGGCCCTGCGGATGAAGACCAAGAGCATCAGGAACAGGACCAGGGCCGTGAACAGGCAGATGGCGATGATCACCCACTGGAAGTTCACCGCGGCCTTGAAGTCCCCGGTGATGTCCTGGGTGAATTCCAGGACACCGATGATCTGCCCGGCCGGGCCGCCGCGCAGGACCGGACGCTCGGTCTTCAGCGGATAGGTGATGCGCAGGATCACGCTGCCGGGCTCCATGTCGAATTGGAACATGGCCCACAGGGGCGAGGCCTTGGACACGATCTCGAAGGAATGCCGCTCCTGTTCCAGGGCCCGTTTCACGGCGCCGCCCGCCAGGTCCGTCCTGGCCACCAGGTCGGAGTCCGTGCTGTAGGCCACCACCCGGTCCAGGTCGTAGATGCGCAGCTCCAGCACGTGCTGGCCGTGGATGGTGTCGCGCACCACCCGGTCCATCTGCTTGTACTGGTCCTTGTTCTTCAGGCCCACGTACCCATACTTGAACACCGTGGGGATGGTGAAGCGCTGGAAGATCTGGTGGTTCAGGTTGTCGGCCAGGAGCATGGTGAAGCCCCGCTGCTTGGCGAGCAGCTTCTCGCGCGCCGTGTTGGCGATGAAGACCGACATCAGGAGCACGATGGTCAATATCAGGACCAGCGAGCTCCAGGTCAGGAACTTCACCATCTGGAACGGACGCGCTGGGTCCGAGAAGGGGGACGGGGACTTCATCAAGCCCTTGGCCTCGATGCGCGCAGGGCGCGCGGGTTGATCAGGATAACAGGACCTCGCCGACCCGGGTCAGGGCGTCGGCCAGTACCTCGTCGTCCACGGCGTAGGAGAAGCGCAGGCAGTTGTCGTCGCCGAACGCCGCGCCGGGCACCCCGGCCACGCCGGCCTCCTCCAGGAGCGCGGTGCACATGGTGGTGGAGTCGGGCATCTTGTCGTTGAACAGGGCGCTGACGTCCGGGAACACGTAGAACGCGCCCTCGGGCTTGGGGCAGACCACCCCGGGCCAGGTGGACATGATCTCCAGGCACAGGTCGCGCCGGCGCTCGAAAGCCGCGTTGCGCCCGGCCATGAAGTCGTGGGAGCCGGTCAGCCCGGCCAGGGCCGCCTTCTGCGTGATGGAGCAGATGCCGCCCGCGCTCTGGCCCTGGAGCTTGCACATGGCCTTGATCAGGTCGGGATGGCCCAGGGCGAAGCCCACGCGCCAGCCCGTCATGGCGAAGCTCTTGGACAGGCCGTTGGCGATCACGATCCACTCGGGATGCTTCTCCCAGGCCGGGGCCAGGGAAACGGGCTTGGCCGGGGAATAGACCAGACGGTCGTAGATCTCGTCGGAGATGACCAGCACCTTGCGGCTCACGGCCCAGTCCACCAGGGCATCCATCTCCTCGGCGGAGTACAGCACGCCCGTGGGGTTGGAGGGCGAGTTGAGGATCAGCATCCGCACCTCGGGGGTGTACGCGGCCTCCAGGTCCTCGGGAGAGACCTTGAAGCCCTTTTCCACGCCCGAGGGCACGATCACCGGCTCGGCGTCGGCCAACAGCGCCATGGCCGGATAACTGACCCAGTAGGGGGCCGGAATCAGGACCTTGTCCCCCGGCTCCAGATAGCACTGCATGATGTTGTACAATACCTGCTTGCCGCCGTTGGCGAACATCACGGCGTCACCGTCCGCGTTGGTATTGTAATATGTATTGAAATACTGCGCGCCGGCCGCACGCAGCTCCATCATGCCTCCGGGCTGCGTGTAGCGGGTGAAACCCTCGTCCATGGCGGCCTTGGCCGCGTCGCAGATGTGCTGCGGAGTGTCGAAATCCGGCTCTCCCACAGACAGGCTCGTGATTTTGCGCCCCTGTGCGCGCAGTTCCATGGCCTTGCCGGTCACAGCCAGAGTCGCCGACGGCTTGACGGCGGAAAGCTTCCTTGAAATCCTCATTTCTCGCCCGCTTTGAATGATGTTGTCGATAATGTCGGAACGCCCTCGTTCCGAATGGTTCGTTCTTAGGGTAATTTCCTTGGAACGTAAATGGCCGGGGATCCGCCCCGTGCCCAGGACTCAGATATATGCCGCAACCCCTTTTGCCCTTCCCCCCCGGCTGCGTAACCGCGCGCCTGGTGCGCCGCGTGAAGCGCTTTAGCGTGGAAACCGAATACCGGGGCGGGAGCCTCTGGGCGCACACCAACAATTCCGGGTCCATGCTCGGGCTGGTGCGCCCGGGCTCCGAGGTGCTCCTCTCCCCGGCCGCGAATCCCAATCGCAAGCTGGCCTGGACCCTGGAGACCGTGGACTTCCACGGCACGCGCGTGGGCGTGAACACGCTGACCCCCAACCGCCTGCTCAAGGCCGCGCACCTGGCCGGGGCACTGCCCGAGACGCGCGGCTACGCCGAATTCCGGGCCGAGGCGACCATCGGCGACTCGCGCCTGGACGCGCGCCTGGAGGGGCCGGGCGGCGTGCTCTACGTGGAGGCCAAGAACGTGACCCTGGTGGAGGACGACGTGGCCCTGTTCCCCGACGCCGTCACCGTGCGCGGCCAGAAGCATCTGCGCGAGCTCATCTCCCTGGCCGGCCAGGGCGTGCGCGTGGCCGGGTTCTATCTGGTGCAGCGCGCCGACTGCTCCTGCTTCGGCCCGGCGGACATGGTCGACCCGGACTTCGCCGACCTGTTCTGGCAGGCCCGGGACGCGGGCGTGGAGATCTGGCCCTATCTGGCCGAGGTCACGGCACGGGGCATCGGCCTGGGCCCCAGGCTGCCCCTGGCGCCGAGACCATAAGAGAGTGGGGGCCAGCCCCCGCGCCCCCGGCCAAGGGGGTCACCCCCTTGGCGATCCCGATATGAAAACGGCGAAGCCCGGAAGGGCTTCGCCGTTTTGTCGCGAATTGGCTAAAACAGGCGCTATCGGCCCCGGTGCATGGCCTCGATCTTCTTGTCCGTCTTGTACTGCGACAGGGCGTACACCGACCAGATGGCCGCCGGAATCCAGCCCAGGAGCGTGAGCTGCAGGATCAGGCAGAAGATGCCCTGGAAGGGCTTGCCGATGGTGAAGAACTGCAGCCAGGGCAGCAGGATGGCCAGGATCAGGCGCATGGGTTTCCCTTGTTGTAGGCTGTCCAAAAATGTTCGAGTGAGAGGCGCAAGGGAAAAGCAAGGCCGACGCGTATTCCAACGCTTCCGCTACGCGAGGGTTTGTTTTTTCCGCAGCAACGAAGCAATCGTGCGTTTATGGGCAGCCTACTGGTAAAGTTTAAGACTGTCGCCGGGATAGATGCGCGGGGTGTCCATGCCGTTCCAGTCGCGGATGTTCTGGGCCGTGCACCCGAAGCGCCGGGCGATGGAATACAGGGTGTCGCCCCGGCGCACCTTGTAGGTGATCAGGGTCTTGGCCTCCTGGGCCTCGGCCAGGGAACGCTTGGATGCGGCCGTGGACTGGTCCGGGATGTAGAGCTTCTGCCCGATGCGCAGGGACGCCCCGGAGGACAGGCCGTTGGCCTTGGCCAGGGTCTGCACGGTGGTCTGGTAGCGCTTGGCCACGGACCACAGGGAGTCGCCGCTCTTGACCACGTAGTTGGAGCGCGACTGGGCCAGCATGCGCACCTTGCCGTCCGCCGCCTCGGCCTCGACCGCGGCCGAACCGCCGTCCGCGGGAACCGTGAGCACCTGGCCCACCCGCAGGCCCGCCCTGGAAGACAGGCCGTTGGCCTGCGCCAGTTCGGCCACGCTCAGGCCGTTGGCGTTGGCCACGGACCACAGGGAGTCGCCCGGGGCCACGGTGTATTTCCCGTCCTTGGCCGCCTGGCCCGAGGCCACGCGCCGGGCGTTCTCCATGCGCTGCTTGCGCTGGGACTTGATCTTCTGGGCCGTGAGACGGCTCTCGCCCTTGCCCGGAATCTTGAGGCTCTGCCCGGGGCGCAGCAGATTGGAATGCTTGCTGTTATAGCTCTTGAGAACCTTGATGGGCACGCCGAAGCGGCGGGAGATGCGGTACCAGGAATCGCCCCGGCGCACCTTGTAGAAGCTGTAATAGGCCGTGTACTCCACCGGGTCCCCGTCCAGATAGGCCTGGGCGTCGGCCAGCTTGTCCTGGGGCAGGTAGACGCTGCTCTCCTCGTCGGGGTGGCTGCCGGGCTCGGCGTAGGCCGGATTGTGGTCCTTGAACTCGTCCCAGCTCAGGCCCGCGGCCTTGGCCACCTGGCGCAGGTCCGTGCGCGGGGGCACCGTGACCTCGGCCACCAGGCCGTCGCCGTCCCAGTCCGGACGGGTGAAGCCCAGGGAGTCCAGGTTGCGCACGATCTTGATCACCGCCAGGAGCTTGGGCACGTAGTAGCGGGTCTCCTTGGGCAGGTAATACAGCCTGCGGCCCCTGCGCCAGCGGTTCTGCTTCTTTTGCGAAAGCTCGAAAAAGTCGTCGCAGCCGGTGCGCTTGATGGCCCGCGCCACCCGGCCCTCGCCCGCGTTGTACGCGGCCAGCGCCAGATACCAGTCGCCGAACTCGTCGTACAGGGCGCTCAGGTAATCGGCGGCCGCCTGGGTGGACTTGTAGGGATCGTAGCGCTCGTCCACCCACCAGCCCACCTTGAGGCCGAACTTCTTGCCCGTGAAGGGCATGAACTGCCACATGCCCTTGGCCCCGGCGCGGGACCCGGCCAGGGGGTTGTAGCCGCTCTCCACGAAAGGCAGGTAGACCAGATCGTGGGGCAGGCCGCGCTCTGCGAACACCCGGCGCACGTAGGGCAGATACTTGGAGGACCGCTCCAGCCAGCGCTCGAAATTCTTGCGGCCCTTGCTGTCGTGGGTGAAGAACTGGAAAAAGGTGCGCACCTCCTTGGTGTCCACCTGATCCAGGTCGAAACGGATTTCGGGCTCCGTCTCCAGGGCCTGCTCCTCCTGGGCCGTGAGCGGGCTAGAGCCCTGGGCCGAGGCCTGGGCCTCGGCGGCCTCCTCCTCCACGGAGGGCACGGCCTCTTCCTGGGCCTCTTCCCGCTGCTCCTGGGCCTCGGAGGTGATCTCCACCCCCTGGTCCAGGGTCCCGGATTTCCTGGCCACGCAACCGGTCACGAGCAGCGCCGCAATGCACACGGCCGCCAGCGCGACCAGCCTCTTTCTATGCTCTGGATTCATGCCCTTTCCACGTGTATGTACTGATCAACAGGGGCGAGAGGCCCATTTTTCAGCATGTATTCTAGATTCTCTTTCAAGAAACTCTATTCTTAGTCAAGAGATACTTGCCCGCGAACGCGGGCTGCGCCGCCTCTGGCCGAGAAAAAACATTAACTATCACAGGGCCATATCATGCACGACAAGGCGCAGGAGCAAGGCCAGGGTCTGGTGCCCGGCCGCAAACCCGTTCTGGAGCAGCTTTCCGCCGCTCCGGACAAGGTGGACACCGTGTTCTTCCAGCAGGGTGTCCGAGGCCCGGAAATAACCAAAATCCTGGACCTTTGCAAAAAATCCGGCCTGCGATACCGGATGCTTCCCCGGGCCGAACTGGCCCGGCTCTGCCCGGGCAACACCCAGGGCGTGGTGGCCCGGGTGGTCTCCCGGGGCTTCGCCACCCTGGACGAAATCCTGGACGAGGCTGCCACTGCGCCCCTGCCGCTCCTGGTGGCCCTGGACCAGGTCCAGGACCCGGGCAACGTGGGCGCCCTGGCCCGCACCCTCTACGCCCTGGGGGGCGCGGGGCTCATCGTGCCCAAGGACCGCACGGCCTACATGGGCCCGGCGGCCTACAAGGCCAGCGCCGGAGCCCTGGCCCGGCTGCCCGTGGCCAAGGTGGTGAACCTGTCGCGCGCCCTGGACCAGTGCCAGGAGCGGAATTTCACCATCTACGCCGCCACGGTGGGCCCTCGTGCAACCAACATGTATGAGGCCGACTTGTCAACTCCGGCGGTCCTGGTCCTGGGCAACGAGGAAACGGGCGTGCGCCAGGGCGTGCTCAAGCGCGCGGACCTGGAGCTGACCATCCCCCTGGCCCGGCCCTTCGACTCCCTGAACGTGGCCCAAGCCGCGGCCATGATCATCGCGGAGTTCGCCCGCAGGCGGCTGGCCTAGACCTCGGGAACCCTGACGCACCAAGGCTTCATAACCTTTTCCGCTGCCGCTGCCGCGCTGCTTCTTTTCTTTGCCGTCCCCGGCTTGCGCGCCCCGGGCTTTCCATGGCGCTGAAGACAGGCTATGCTCTGCAAATGGAAAAAATCCGCCTGGGCATAGCCGCCTGTCTCCTGGGCCAGGAAGTGCGCTGGAACAAGGGCCACAAGCTGGACCGCTACCTGCGCGACGACCTGGGGGCCTTTGTGGACTGGGTGCCCGTATGCCCGGAGGTGGGCTGCGGCATGGGCCTGCCCCGGGAGACCGTGCGCCTGGCGGGCGACCCCGAAAATCCGCGCCTGGTGGGCACCAAATCCGGCCAGGACTGGACCGGACGCATGCGCGCCTGGGGCCGGGAACGCATCGAGGCCCTGCGTGCCGAGGGCATCTGCGGCTACGTGTTCAAGCACGGCTCGCCCTCCTCGGGCATGCGCGGCATCAAGGTCTGGCAGAAAAACGGCCAGCCCCTGTACAGCGGCACGGGCATCTGGGCTCGCATGGTCATGGACGCCTTTCCCCTCTTGCCCTTCGAGGACGACGGACGCTTGAACGACGCGGTGATCCGCGAGAACTTCATCGTGCGCGTGTTCACCCTCAAACGCTGGCGGGACATGCTGGACGCCGGGCCCGCGCGCGGCGCCCTGGTGGACTTCCACACCCGGCACAAGATGCTCATCCGCTCCCACGACGAGGTCACCTACCGCGAGATGGGCGGCCTGGTGGCCCGGGTTGCCGAGGACGGCCTCCAGGAGGTCCTGGACCGCTACTTCGCCCTGCTCTCCCGCGCCCTGTCCCGCAAGTCCACGGTCAAGAAGCACGTCAACGTGCTGACGCATTGCGTGGGGCATTTCAAGAAGCTGCTCACGTCCGACGAGAAGCAGGAGCTGCTGGAGGTCATCGACCAGTACCGCCTGGGCCTGACCCCGCTCATCGTGCCCGTGACCCTCATGAACCATTATGTGCGAAAGTACCGGGAGCCGTACCTGGAAAAGCAGTGGTACCTGCATCCCCACCCCATGGAGCTGCGCCTGAGGAACCATGTCTGACGCCGCCCCCGGGACCTGCTCCCGCCATACCCACGGCACAGTGGCCGTGCTCGGGGCCACGGGCTACGTGGGCGGACGGCTGGTGCCCCGGCTCCTGAACCGGGGGCTGCGCGTGCGCGCCGTGGGCCGCAGCCCCCACAAGCTCCACTGCCGCCCCTGGGGCGGGCACGAGCGCCTGGAGATCGTCCAGGCCGACGTGCAGGACCCCGACAGCCTGACCAGCGCCCTGTCCGGCTGCCGCACGGCCTATTATCTGGTGCATTCCATGGACCCCGGAGCCGGGGACTACGCCGAACGGGACCGCCAGGGCGCGCGCAACATGGTCCGCGCCGCGCGGGACGCGGGGGTCTGCCGCATCATCTACCTGGGCGGCATCACCCCCGACGACCCCCACCTCTCGGAACACCTGCGCTCGCGCGGGGAGGTGGCCGATATCCTCAAGTCCGGCCCCGTGCCCGCCACGGTGCTGCGCGCCGCCGTGATCCTGGGCTCGGGCAGCGCGTCCTTCGAATTGATCCGCTATCTTGTGGACCGGCTGCCCGTGATGATCACCCCCTCTTGGGTGCGCACCGAATCCCAGCCCATCAGCATCCGCGACGTCCTGGCCTATCTGGCCGGCTGCCTGGACCACCCCGAGACCGCGGGCCAGGACTACGACATCGGCGGGCCGTTCATCGAGACCTACGAACGCCTGTTCCAGATCTACGCCCAGGAGGCCGGGCTGCGCAGGCGGCTCATCGTGCCCGTGCCCATGCTCACGCCCCGCCTGAGCTCCCTGTGGCTGGGTCTGGTCTCGCCCATTCCCGTGTCCCTGGCCCGGCCCCTGGTGCTGGGCCTGCGCAACCGCGTGGTCTGCCACGACCACCGCATCCGCTCGATCATGCCCCGGGACTTGGTGGACTGCCGCACAGCCATCCGCCGGGCCCTGCAAAAGGTCCAGCAGCGGGTGGTGGACACGCGCTGGTCCGACGCCGGGCTGACCCAGCCCCCGGAATGGGCCGTGAGCGGCGACCCACGCTACGCGGGGGGCACCGTGCTCTCGGACGCCTACCGCGTGCGCCTGGGCGGCTGCCCCGAGGAGCTCTGGGACCGCGTGTCCGCCATCGGCGGCAACACGGGCTGGTACTACGGGGACCGGCTCTGGCGGCTGCGGGGCTTCATGGACAAGCTCGTGGGCGGGGTGGGCCTGCGCCGGGGCAGGCGCGACGACACCGGCATCGTGGTGGGCGACGCCCTGGACTTCTGGCGCGTGCTGGACGTGCAGCCCCCCAACCGCCTGCTGCTGCAGGCCGAGATGAAGCTGCCCGGGGAGGCGCTCCTGGAGTTCGCCATGGACCAGATGGACACCGGGGACACGCAGCTCACGGTCACGGCCACCTTCCTGCCCCGGGGCGTGGCCGGGCTGCTCTACTGGTGGTCCGTGTATCCCCTGCATGGGCTGGTCTTCCGGGGCATGATCCGCTCCATGGCCCGCACCACCCACTGCCCCATCCTGGACGGCCCCTCGCCCGTGCGCGCGGGCCAGGTGCGCTGCCGCCTGCCCGGGGCCGACGAGGGAGGCGAGCCATGAAGGTGCATCCCGGCCGCGTGCACGCCCTGCGTCCCCTCACGGGGGAGTTGTCCGCCGGGCCCGTTGTCTGCTGGCTGAGCCGGGACCAGCGCGCCCGCGACAACTGGGCCCTGCTCCACGCCCGGGACCTTGCCGAGAGCGAGCGGCCCCTGGTGGCGGCTTTCTGCCTGGCGCCTGGGTTCCTGGGCGCGACCCTCAGGCAATACGACTTCCTGCTCCGGGGCCTGCGCGAGACGGCCGCGCGCCTGGCCCGGCGCGGCATTCCCCTGGCCCTGCTCACGGGCGACCCCGTGCGCGAGATCCCGACGCTGTGCTCCGCCCTCGCGGCCAGCGTCCTGGTCACGGACTTCGACCCCCTGCGTGTGAAGCGCGGCTGGCTGCGCGGGGTCTGCGAGGCCGTGCGACTGCCCGTGCACGAGGTGGACGCGCACAACGTGGTCCCGGTGCGCGCGGCCTCGGACAAACAGGAATACGCCGCGCGCACCATTCGGCCCAAAATCCACCGCCTGCTCCCGGAATTCCTGGAGGATTTCCCGGAGCTCGAGCCCCCGGCGGTCCCGGCCCCGGCCTTGGCCGAACCGGACTGGGACGCGGCCCGGGCCGACCTGCGCGTGGACGAGTCCGTGGCCCCGGTGCCCACGCCCCCGGGCGAGGACGCGGCCCGCGCGCGGCTGGACGGCTTTCTGAACGGAATTTCTGGCTACGCGGTTCGGCGCAACGACCCCAACGCGGAGGCCGTGTCCGGGCTCTCGCCGTACCTGCATTTCGGGCACCTGGCCCCCCAGCGCGCCGCCCTGGAGGCCGGGCGCACGGGCCGGGGCGAAGACGCAGCCGCCTTCCTGGAAGAGCTGGTCGTGCGCAGGGAACTGTCCGATAATTATTGTTTTTACAATCCGTACTACGATTCGCTTGACGGCGCTCCGGCCTGGGCCGTGAAGACCCTCGACGCCCACCGGGACGACCCCCGGCCCCATCTGTACACATATGCCCGGTTCGAGGCCGCGCGCACCCATTCCGCCCTCTGGAACGCGGCCCAGGGCCAGCTGCTGGCCACCGGGACCATGCACGGGTACATGCGCATGTACTGGGCCAAGAAGATTCTGGAATGGAGCCCTTCGCCCGAGGACGCCCTGGCCACGGCCATCGCCCTCAACGACCGCTACCAACTGGACGGCCGCGACCCCAACGGCTACGTGGGCGCGCTGTGGTCCGTGGCCGGGCTGCACGACCGGCCCTGGAAGGAGCGGCCCGTGTTGGGCACGGTGCGCTATATGAACGAGCGCGGCTGCCGCCGCAAGTTCGACGTGGACGCCTATGCGGCCCGCTTCGCCCTTCCGGTCTAATCAGGGTCAAAACAGCCTATCAGCCCTTGCCGCACAAGGGTTTCCGGAAACAAAAAAAGCGGGGATGCTCGGCATCCCCGCTTGAATTGCATTCGGGATTCGATCCCTTATTTAAGCTCCTCAAGATGCCGTAGCCTGGAGTCCACGACCTTGGGGTTGGGATAGGTGCTGCGGATGGATTCCAGGAGTTCCCGGGCCCGGGGCACGTCGCCCTCGGCCTCGGCCTGTTCGGCCAGCAGATAGGCGGCCAGGGCCTTGAGCTCCTCGTCCGCCCCCTGCATGGCCAGGAGCTGCTCCAGGCGGGCCTGGGCCTGCTCCCGGTTCTTGAGGAAGGAATAGGCCTGGGCCAGTTCGTACAGGCACAGGGCCCGCGACCCGTCATCCGGCGCCGCATTCATGCAGTCATGCATGGATTCCTTGGCCTGGGCGTAGCGGCCCTGGAACTGGTGGATCTTGCCCAGGTTCCAGTAGACCTCCCAAAGCTTGTTCTGGGGCACCTCGTAGTCCGAAAGGAGCTTGCCCCAGGCCTCGGTGGCCTTGTCCCAGTCGCGCAGGTCCGTGTAGATGCGGGCCAGGCGCCAGAGCATGCCCGCCGCGCGGCCGGGGCTGTCCGAGAACTCCAGGTACGCGGCCTCCAGCACCGTGGCGGCCTTGCGCTGGTCCCCGAGCACGTTGTCAGCGATGTCCGCCAGCCGTTCCCAGGCGCGATACCTGGCCTCGCCCTGGGGCTCCGCCTCCAGGTAGCGCTCGTACAGGCTTTCGGCCTTGAGGTAATTGCCCCTGCCGTACTCCTCGTCGGCCTGGCCGATCATTCCGTGGTCCACGGACGGACCGCATCCGGCCGCCAGGACCAGAAGGAGCACGACAAGGGCCTTATGCATCTACTTGTCCAGGCCTTCCTGGGCTTCTTCCAGTTGCCTGTCGCGCACCAGGTCGAACCCGGCCACCTGCCCTTCCTCGGACATGCTCACCAGGCGCACTCCCTGGGTGGCGCGGCCCACCTTGCGCACGTCGGCCACGCCCATGCGGATGACCTTGTTCTCGCTGGTCATGAGGATGATCTCGTCGGCCAGGTCCACCATGATGGCTCCGAGGAGCCCGCCGGTCTTGGGCGTGGTCTTCATGGTGATGATGCCCTTGCCGCCGCGCGACTGCAGGCGGTAGAGGTCGTAGCTGGTGCGCTTGCCGTAGCCCTTGTCCGAGATGGTAAGGATGTCCCTGGTTTCGTCGGGCTTGGCCACCACGCCGGCCACCACCGCGTCCCTGCCGCGCAGGGCGATGCCCTTCACGCCGGCGGTGCCGCGGCCCATGGGCCGGGCGTCCTTGCAGCTGAAGCGGATGGAGAAGCCGTCGCGCGTAACCAGCACGGCCTCGTCGTCCGCGCCCACTTCCGTGACCTGCAGCAGCTCGTCGTCGTCGCGCACGTTCACGGCGATGATGCCCGTGGCCCGACAGTTGGCGTACTGATCCACGGCCGTGCGCTTGACCATGCCCTTCTTGGTGATGAACAGGAAGTAGCGCTCGGGCAGGAAGTCGCGCACCGTCAGGGCGTAGACCACGTATTCGTCCTTGCCCAGCGGCAGCAGGTTGTTCATGTGCACTCCCTTGGCCGTGCGCCCGCCCTCGGGGATCTGGTGGACCTTCATGCGGTACATGCGCCCGTTGTTGGTGAACAGCATCAGGCTCTGGTGATTGGAGGTCACCAGGAAGTTGAGAATGAAGTCCCCGTCGGAGGTGTGCACCCCGAAGATGCCCTTGCCTCCGCGCTTCTGGGCCGAATAGTTGGCCAGGTCCGTGCGCTTGATGTACCCGCGCTTGGACAGGGTGATGACCACGTCGCTGTCCGGGATCAGATCCTCGATGTCGATGCCCTCCAGGTCGTCGGCCACGATCTCGGTGAGGCGCGGGGTGGCGTAGGTCTCCTTGAGCTTCTCCAGCTCCTCCTTGATGACGCCCCTGAGCACCTCGGGGCGCTCCAGGATGCTCTTCAGGTATTCGATGGTCTTCAAGAGCTCGGTGTACTCTTCGATGAGCTTCTCGTGCTCCAGGCCGGTCAGGCGCTGCAAGCGCATGTCCAGGATGGCCTGGGACTGCTTGTCCGTGAGGCCGAAGCGCTCGTTCAGGGCTTCCTTGGCGTCCTGCGGGGTCGTGGACGCGCGGATGATCTTGACCACCTCGTCGATGTTGTCCAGGGCGATGCGCAGGCCTTCCAGGATATGGGCCCTGGCCTCGGACTTGGCGAGGTCGAAGCGCGTGCGCCGGATGATGACCTCGGAGCGGTGGTCCAGGAAATGGGACAGGATGTCCTTCAGGTTCAACAACTGCGGCCGGTTGTTGACAACGGCCATCATGTTGAAGCCAAAGGACGTCTCCAGGGCCGTGAACTTGTACAGGCTGTTGATGACGATGTCCGGGATCACGCCCTTTTTCAGGTCGATGACCACGCGGATGCCCTTGCGGTCCGACTCGTCGCGCAGGTCGGCCACCCCGTCGATGCGCTTCTCGTGCACCAGCTGGGCGATCTTCTCCACCAGGGTGGATTTGTTCAGGGCGTAGGGAATCTCGGTGATGACGATGGATTCCATGCCCCGCTTGCGCTCTTCCACCTTGAGCTTGCCGCGGATCTTCACGGAGCCGCGGCCCGTGCGATAGGCCTCCTTGAGGCCCTGGCCCGCGTACACGTAGCCGCCCGTGGGGAAGTCCGGCCCATGGACCAGGGCCATCAGATCCTCCACCGGGCGCTTGCGGTCCGCCAAGAGCGCCAGGAGCGCGTCCACCAGCTCGCCCAGGTTGTGGGGCGGGATGTTGGTGGCCATGCCCACGGCGATGCCCGTGGAGCCGTTGAGCAGCAGGTTGGGCACCTTGGTGGGCAGCACCGAGGGCTCCTGCAGGGAGTTGTCGTAGTTGGGACGGAAGTCCACGGTCTTCTTGTCGATGTCCGCCAGGAACTCGCCAGCCAGCCTCGACATGCGCGCTTCGGTGTAACGCATGGCCGCCGCGGAGTCGCCGTCGATGGATCCGAAGTTGCCCTGCCCGTCCACCAGGGGATCGCGCATGGAGAATACCTGGGCCATGCGCACCAAGGCGTCGTACACTGCGGAGTCGCCGTGGGGATGGTATTTACCGATGACGTCACCGACGACGCGGGCGGATTTCTTGTAGGGCCTGTTGAATGTGTTGCCCAGTTCGTATTGCGCAAAAAGGATGCGCCGATGCACGGGCTTCAGGCCGTCGCGCACGTCGGGTATGGCCCGTCCGATGATCACGGACAGGGAATACTCCAGGTAGGATTTCTGAATTTCCCTTTCGATGCTGATTGTCGAATTGTCCACGGGATGTCCTCGTCTTGTGTTTGCCTCGGGCCGGGCTTATGGCCCGGCCCTGCGTACCCGGGCGGTCCTTCCCGGGAAGGGGCTCGTGCGGACGCGGTCCGCCTGCGGGACGACCAGTTCCCGCCCGCTCCCTAGATATCCAGTTCCGCCACCATGAGCGCGTTGCGCTCGATGAACTCGCGCCGGGGCTCCACCTGGTCGCCCATGAGGGCGGAGAACAAGTCGTCGGCCTCGGCCGCGTCGTCCACGCTGACCTTGAGCATGGTGCGTTTTTCGGGGTTCATGGTGGTGTCCCAGAGCTGCTCGGGGTTCATCTCGCCCAGGCCCTTGTAGCGCTGCTGGCCCAGGCCCTTCTGGGCCTCCTCCAGAACGCCCTCCTGCAGGCTGAAGACATCCGCGAACTCGCTTTCGGACTCCTTGGTCACCAGCCGGAAGGCGAAGCCCCCGCACTGCTCCTTGATGTCCTGGAGCTTGTCGAAAGCCTGGCGGTAGATCTTGGAGTTGAAGAACTCCACGCCGATGCGCGTGTGGTGGCCCTGGAAGTTCTCGAAGATCACGAAGCGCCGGGATTCCACGCCGTCGTCGCTCATTTCCACGTGGGAGGCGTAGCCGTTTTCCGCAAGGTACTTCTCGAAGGCTATCCACTCGCCGTTGCTGATGGACGCGGGAGTGAGCTTGGCCCCGAAACCCAGAACGGTGTTGAACAGCACCGAGCTCATGGACAGGCTTTCGGCCTCGGCCACGCGCTCGGACAGGAACCTGATCTTGCCCATGAGCTGCACCAGCTTGGACTTCTTGAAGCTCGCGCCGTTGGCGGCCACGATTTCGATGTCCCCGGCAACGCGCTGCATGAGGAAGTCGTGCAGTTCCTTGTCGTCCTTGATGTACTGCTCCCACTTGCCCTTGTGCATGCGATACAGGGGAGGCTGGGCGATGTACAAATGGCCGCGCTCGATGAGCGAGGGGTACTGGCGGAAGAAGAAGGTCAACAGCAGGGTGCGGATGTGCGCCCCGTCCACGTCGGCGTCGGTCATGATCACTATCTTGTGGTAGCGGAGCTTCTCATAATCGATGTCCTCCTCGTCCTGACCTATGCCCGCGCCCATGGCGGTGATGAGGGCCTTGATCTCCTTGTTGCCGAGCATCTTGTCGAAGCGCGTGCGCTCCACGTTCAGGATCTTGCCCCGAAGCGGCAGGATGGCCTGGATGCGCGGGTCGCGGCCCTGCTTGGCCGAGCCGCCTGCGGAATCGCCCTCGACGATGAACAGCTCCGATTCCTCGGGGCTCTTGGTCTGGCAGTCGGCCAGCTTGCCGGGCAGGGCGTTGTCCGACAGGGCGCCCTTGCGCCGCACCAGGTCCTTGGCCTTGCGCGCGGCCTCGCGGGCCCGGGCCGCGTCCACCACCTTGTCCACTATGGCCCGCACGTCCTTGGGATTCTCCTCAAAGAACGTATTCAAGCGCTCGTACACGATGCCCGCCACCAGGCCGGCCACCTCGGAGTTGCCCAGCTTGGTCTTGGTCTGGCCCTCGAACTGCGGCCGGGGCAGCTTCACGCTGACCACCGCGCCCAGGCCCTCGCGGGCGTCGTCGCCCGAGAGCTTGGTGTCCTTGAGCTTCTTGGGCAGGTCCGCGTTCTGCACGTAGTTGTTGATGGCGCGGGTCAGGGCGGTCTTGAAGCCCTGCAGGTGCGTGCCGCCTTCCTTGGTGCGGATGTTGTTGGCGAACGTCAGCACGTTCTCCTTGTAGGAGGCGTTGTACTGCAGGGCAAAGTCCACGGTGATTCCCTCGGACTCGCCCTCGCCGTAGATGATGCCGTGCACCCCGCCGGAACCCGCGTTCAGGTCGCGCACGAACTGCTGGATGCCGCCGTCGTACTTGAAGACCTCGCGCTGCTGGGTGCGCTCGTCGCGGAAGTCTATCTCCAGGCCGGAGTTCAGGTAGGCCAGCTCCTGGAAGCGCTTGCGCAGCACGTCGTAGCTGAACTGGTTGACCTCGAATATCTCCTCGTCGGGGCGGAAACGCACGATGGTGCCCGTGCCCATGACCACGGAATCCGGGGCCGCGTCGATCTCCTTGAGGGGGATCTGAGGCACGCCGCGCTCGTAGCTCTGGAAGTACTTCTTGCCGTCGCGGCTGACCGTGACCTCCAGGTACTCGGACAGGGCGTTGACCACGGACACGCCCACGCCGTGCAGGCCGCCGGATACCTTGTAGGAGTCGTTGTCGAACTTGCCGCCCGCGTGGAGCACGGTCATGACCACTTCCACGGCCGGGCGCTTTTCCTTGGGATGCATGTCCACGGGAATGCCGCGGCCGTTGTCCATGACCGTGACGGAATTGTCCAGGTGCAGGTTGACCACGACCTTGTCGCAGTACCCGGCCATGGCTTCGTCGATGGCGTTGTCCACCACCTCGTAGACCAGATGGTGCAGGCCGCGCGTGTCCGTGGAGCCGATGTACATGGCCGGCCTCTTCCGCACGGCGGAAAGGCCTTCCAGGATAGTAATGCTGTCTGCTGTGTAGGCTTTGTTGGATCCGGTGTCAGTCACTGGGTGATTTCCTCGCTACTGGATGTCTTCCTCGCTATAGTACGTCTCTTCCACGATCTTCATCGGCATGATGATCACCTGGTAGTCCGCGTCGTCGACCCCGGCGATGCCGCAGGGACCCTCGGCGCCCGTGAACTTGAAGGTGACCTTCTCCGACTGGAAGTGGTTGAGAATCTCGATCAGATTCCTGGTGGGGAAAGCGATCTTCTCCAGGCCTCCGGAAAAGGAGACCTCCAAAGATTCCGAAGCCGTGCCCACGTCCTGGCCCTGGCTGTAGAGGGTCACCTCCTCGCCGCCGAACTGGAAGTAGGTGCAACGGTTGTTGTCCGTGTTGAAGATGATGATGCGCTCCAGGGCGTCGATCATCTCCAGCCTGTCCGCGCTGAGATCGGAAACCCCATCGTCTCGGATTTTGGACAGAAAAGTGTTGTAGTCAGGATATTTGTAGAATGACAGCGGCAGGCTGAACAATTCGCTCTTGTCCTCGGTGCGGAAGAACAGACGCTTTTCGTCCATGTTCAGCTCGATGACATCGGAAGTCAGCCACTTCTTGAGCTCGGTGAGGTACTTCTTCTGGATCAGCACCCCGCCCTCGGGAAGCATGGCCTTCACGTCGTCCTGCAGGAAACGGGTCATGGCGAACTGGTGGCCATTCAGGCCACAGGCCTCGATGTGCCCTTCCGGAGACGCGGCCAGGTTCATGCAGGCGATGGCCTCCATGGTGTCCTCGTCGCTGATGCAATACAGGGTGCGGTCGATGAGGTCCTGCAGGAAGTCGCCGGACCAGTACACGGAGTTCTCCTCCGGAAAGGCCGAAAAATCCTGGAACCAGCTGGCTTCGTTGGTGGGCAGCTTGTATCGCCGGTTGCCCTGCTGGATGGACAGGTACTGCCCGTCCGCGTCGGCCTTCAGGGTGATCTGCCCGGGAGGCAGCTTGCGTATCAGGTCGTAGAACGACCTGCCCTGGACTCCCACCAGGCCCTGGTCCACGATCTCCGCGTTGTACTGGCCGCAGAACTCGAGGTTGGAGTCCGTGGACATGATGCGCAGGGCCCCGCCCTCCACCTTCAGCCAGATGGTGCGCAGGAACGCCGCTCCGGTCTTGGCCGGGATGATGCTGGCGGACTTTGACAGTCCCTCGATGATGTCGTCTCGGAAAACCTTCAGGAACATGGGCGACTCCTTCTTCGTCTTCTTTTAAATATATAAAAAATTTGTAGAGGTTATTGGCCCGAAGCTTCTGTTCAAAAAGATATCAATATGCTTTTATTGTTCACTTTTTTATGAAAACTTCTGTTCCCTGTCCGGAGCCTTTCCCGGGGTTGGGAACACCCGTCCAAGGCCTTAGGCCTTTGCCAGGCATTTTTTCTTCAGGGCCGAGAGCATGTTTTTCATTTCTGTTTCATTGCTCTGTAATTGTTTGATTTTTTTGATGGCATACAGGGCCGTGGAATGGTCCCTGTTGCCGAACAATCTGCCCAGGGCCGGGTAGGAACTGCCGATGAGTTCGCGGCAGAGGTACATGGCCACCTGCCGGGCGCGGACCACGTTGTGGTGGCGCCTGCTGCCCGTCAAGTCCTTGCGGTCCACCCCGAAATGCTCGCAGACCATCTCCAGGATGACGTCCGGGCGCATGTGCTTCTTGTTGGACCCGGCGGTCTGGGAGAGGATCTGTTCGAAGTCCCGGTCCGTGAAGCTTTTGTTCACAAACTCTTTATATGCGTAAAATTTAAGAAGAATTCCCTGCAAGAACCTGAGATCCGTGAAGCGCTGGCCAAGGGTCAGGATCTGTTCCCTGGTCAGGGACAGACCCTTGGTGCGGCAGTAGGCCTCGATGATCTTGACCCGGATATCCAGGTCCGGGCGCTTGAGGTTCACTATGAGGCCCCACTCCAGGCGCGATTTGAGCTTGGGGTCCAGGAACTCGTAGGACGGCAATTTGTCCGAGCAGCAGAAGATCATCTGCTGCCTGTTGTCGTAGAAATGGTTGAACAGGGTGATGAGTTCGGACTGGAAGGCCTTGTACTTCTTGATCTGCTGGAAATCGTCCACGAACAGGAAGCGGAAGGAGCAGATGTGGCGGCGCGCGGCGAAGCCGTCCCCGTCGAAATGGCCCTGGTAGAGGTTGTAGAGATCCTCCACGTTGCCGAAGAACACCCGGTCCGGATGGAATTTCTTGCAGACCTCGTTGGCGATGGCCTTGAGCAGATGGGTCTTGCCCGCGCCCTGCTCACCGCTGACGATGAACGGGTTGAAGATGATGTCGTTCTGCTTGGCCACTTCCTTGGCCGTGGTCAGGGGGAAGAAGTTCTTCTTGTTGGTCAAGAAGGCGTCGAAGGTGAACTGGTGCCCGAAGGGGAAGTCGATGGACTTGCCCTGCTCCCCGAGCACGGACTCCCCGTCCCCGGCTCCGGAGTGGGTGTAGTGCAGCATGTAGCCGGGGCCCAGGAACTGGTGCAGCTCGCGCTCGAAGCTGTCCTGGATCAGGTCCGCGAACCAGGCCGCGAAAAAGGAGTGGGGAAAGCCGATATCCAGCCGCTTTTCCTGTTCCCTTACCTCCAGGCGCAGTGGGTCGTACCACTGCTTCAACTCCTGGCTCGAATAGGATTTCTGTAGGTGTTGGCGGAAGGATTCCTTCAAATCTGAACTCATGTCTGCGCGGCCCCGTGGGAGGGACAAAGCGGTTTGTGGAAAATGGATGGGAAAAAAGAATTAAAAAAGGGCCTTGGAGGTTTTCCTCAGCCCTCCGATCCACCGGACTTTTATACCGCAAATGCGCCGCGAAGCCAAGTGAAAAGCCAGCTTTCGGCCCTGTGCCTTCTACGCTTTCTTGGGAAAAAACACATTGCCTTCGCTGTTCTTTTTGGACAGCATAACAGATCCGGGCCGAGCCCGTAAAAAGTTTCAGGAGAAGAGTCATGGGCAAGAAACACGCTGTCGTGAAAACCATCAAGGAAATCAACGACAAAATCAGACGCGGCAAGGCCGTCGTCCTGAACGCCGAGGAAATGATCGAGGTCGTTCGCACCAGCGGCAAGGAACAGGCCGCCAGGGAAGTGGACGTCGTGACCACCGGCACCTTCTCGCCCATGTGCTCCAGCGGCCTGCTGTTCAACATCGGCCAGGCCACCCCTCCGACCATCAAGACGTCCAACGTCTGGCTCAACGGGGTCTCCTGCTACGGCGGGCTGGCCGCGGTGGACTCCTATCTCGGCGCCACCGAGCCCCGGGACGACGATCCCCTGAACAAGGTCTACCCCGGGCAGTTCAAGTACGGCGGCGGCCACGTCATCGAGGACCTGGTGCGCGGCAAGGTGGTGCACCTCAAGGCCACGGCCTACGGCACGGACTGCTACCCGCGCAAGGAGTTGGACAGGGACATCACCCTGGCGGACCTGCGCGACGCCGTGCTCCTGAACCCGCGCAACTGCTACCAGAACTACAACTGCGCGGTGAACCTCACCAGCCGCATCATCTACACCTACATGGGCCCGCTCAAGCCCAACTGCAAGAACGCCAACTACGCAACGGCGGGCCAGCTTTCGCCCCTGTTCAACGATCCGTACCTGAAGACCATCGGCCTGGGCACGCGCATCTTCCTTGGCGGCGGCGTGGGCTATGTCCTGGGACCCGGAACCCAGCACGTGACGAATCCCAAGCGCAACGAGCGCGGCATCCCCATGGGCGGCTCCGGCACCCTGATGCTCAAGGGCGATCTGAAGCAGATGAACGAGCGCTATCTGCGTGGCGTGTCCATCGTGGGCTACGGCTGCTCCCTGGCCGTGGGCGTGGGCATTCCCATCCCCATCCTCAACGAGGAGATGGCCTGGTACACGGGCGTGGCCGACGCGGACATCCTGATGCCCGTGAAGGACTACGGCTACGACTATCCCAACGGCTTGCCCAGGACCCTGACCCACGTGAACTTTGCGGACCTCAAGTCCGGCGAGGTGGTCATCAACGACGCGCCTGTGCAGACCGTGCCCCTGACCAGCTACGCCCGCTCCCTGGAGATAGCCAACGAGCTCAAGGACTGGATCCAGAAGGGCGAGTTCCTGCTCACCGAAGCCCAGGAAGAGATAATCTCCGAATAACCTCCCTCGCCCGGGCGCGGCGTACGCCGCGCCCGGGCAAGGTGTTTCCGCCATGCTTCCCACTTCCGCGCAGCTGTCGGCCCTGGCCGAACTGCAAACCGTCTTTGAACAGGCCGGTCCCCTGGCCCTTGCCGTGTCCGGCGGCCTGGACAGCCGATTCCTGTCCCTGGTCTGCTCGCGTCTGGGCCTGGACGCCCTGTGCGTGCATTTCAAGGGGCCGCACGTGCCCGCCAGCGAAAGCGAGCGGGCCGAGGCCTGGATGCGCGGCCTGGGCCTGGAATACCGCGTCCTGGACGTGGACCCGCTGGTCCTCTCCGAGGTGGCGGCCAATACCCGGGAGCGCTGCTACCACTGCAAGCGCCTGCTTTTCGAGACCCTCATGGCCGCGGCCCCGGGCCGGGTGGTCATGGATGGGGGCAACGCCTCGGACCTGGGGAAGTTCCGGCCGGGCATGCGCGCCCTGGCCGAACTGGGCGTTCGCTCGCCCATGGCCGAATGCGGCATCTCAAAGCCGGACATCCAGGCCCTGGGCGAACACCTGGGCCTGGCGGAACCGCGCCAGCCGGCCACGCCCTGCCTGCTCACCCGCCTGCCCTACGACAGCCCCGTGGACCGCGAGGCCCTGGCGCGCATCGAGGCCCTGGAGGAAGCGTGCCGCAAGGCGGGCTTTACCCGCTTCCGGGTGCGCCTGGTGGACGGGGAACCCCTGCTCTTCGCCCATCCGGACCAGCAAGGGCTCGAAGCGCCCCTGCCCGTCCGTTGGACAGAAGCAATAAGCGGTTTTTGGGACTCATAGGTAGGCCGCTGAAAAGACGCAATCTGCTTCGTCAGCGAAAAAATCCAGACCGCTTATGTATGTCTAATACACTACGCGTCCTGGATTTTTTTGCTTCCTCACATCTCACACCTTTTGAGCGGCCTACGGGAATTCTGTGTAGATCGATTTCTTAGATGGATGGAACCGTCCGCACTTCGAATCTTCCCTTCCATTCAGGCAGGAGTTCCAGGGTCGGGCCCTGGGGCGGGACGAGCTTCCAGGCGTGCAGCTTGAGCTTGGTCTTCGGCCCGTTGTAGCCGTATTTGCGGTCCCCAACGACGGGCGTCCCGCGTTCGGCCAGTTGCACGCGGATCTGGTGGGTGCGGCCCGTGCGCAGGTCGATCTCCAGAAGGGAGACGCCGTCGCGTGTTTCCAGGCAGCGGGCCAGGGCCAGGGCTGTCTTGCCCGCGCCCGCGCGGACGCGCTCCGCGCCCGGGGTCCCCTGCTTGGCCAACTGGTCGCGCATCTCCCAGCGGGCCCCCTCCTGCACCGTTCCCTGGACCCAGGCCAGATAGAACTTGCCGACCCTGTGTTCCGCAAAGGCTTCCTGCAGGGCGCGCAGGCCCAGGTAGCTGGTCCCGACCAGGAGCAGGCCCGAGGTGTCGCGGTCCAGGCGGTGGGCCGGGGTGGGGGTGAAGGCGGCGTCCGGGAACTGGGCGCGCAGGCGTTCGCTCACCGCGTCCGTATGCCCCGTGCCGGGCTGCACGGGCAGGCCGGCGGGCTTGGCCAGGGCCAGATACCCGTCGCCCTCGTGGATCACGCTCAGCGGTCCGCCCTGGGGGGCGGGTTGCGTCCCGTTATCGGCCGGGCGCAGCGGAGGGATGCGCACATCCTGCCCGGCGGCCAGGCGCTGGAAGGGTTTGGCCCGGCCCTTGTCCACGCGCACCTGTCCCGTGCGCACGATGCGCATGATCAGGGCGTCGGGCGTGTCGGGGCCCAGCCTGCGCCGCAGGAATTGCGCGAGCTTCTGGCCGGCCTCCTCGGGAGTGACCGTGACGTGCCTGGCTCCGGATTTCTCGTTTCCGGTCATGGGACGGTTCTACTTGATGTGGGCCGGAAGGAACAGGGCCAGGTCCGGCCAGATCATGAGCAGGGCGATGCACGCGGCGTAGGCCGCCAGGAAATAGCAGATGCCCTTGAATATCTTCTGGATGGGTACGCCCGTGGCCATGCTGGAGACGATGTAGGCGGACACGCCCACGGGCGGGGTCACCGCGCCCATGGTGGAGACGATGGTCACCAGCACAGAGAACCACATCATGTCGTAGCCCATGGCCTGGGCCATGGGGAAGAAGATGGGGATGGTGATGAGCAGCAGCGCCAGGGCGTCCATCACGGCCCCGCCGACGACGTAGATGGCGCAGATGATCAGGATCACCACCCAGTGGGGGATGTCCAGCCCCGAGACCCAGGCCGCGGCCTCGAAGGGCATGCGGGTCACGGCCAGGAAGCGCCCGAAGAGCACCGCGCCGGTGACGATCATGAAGATCATGCAGGACACGCGCAGGGTGTCGGCCACGGCGGCCACGAAGCGCTTCCAGGTCAGCTGGCGGGAGGCGAGGCTGATGGCCACGGCGAAGGCCGAGCCCGCGGCCCCGCCCTCGCTGGGCGTGAACATGCCTGCGAACAGCCCGCCCATGACCAGGGCGAAGAGCACCAGCATCTCGATGGACCCGGGCAGGGAGCGAAGCTTTTCGCCCCAGGTGGTACGCGGCCCGGCCGGGGCCCAGTCCGGGTGCAGGCGGCAGACGATCCAGACCGTGGCCAGGAACAGGCCCGTGAGGACGATCCCGGGCAGGATGCAGGCCCAGAACAGCTTGGCGATGGACTGCCCGGTCTGCAGGCCGATGATGATCAGCACCACCGAGGGCGGGATGACCACCCCCAGGGTGGAGCCCACGGCCACCGCGCCCGTGGAGAGCACGGAGTTGTATTTGTATTTATTCATCTCCGGCAGGGCCACGGTGCTCATGGTGGCGGCGGTGGCCGTGTTGGACCCGGAGATGGCCGAGAACCCGGCGCAGGCCAGGATGGTGGACATGGCCAGCCCGCCGCGAACCTGCCCGGTCCAGGCGTAGGCGGTCTTGTACAGCCGCTGGTTCACCCCGCAGTGGAAGCAGATCTGGCCCATGAGGATGAACAGGGGGATGACCGTCAGCCCGTAGGACGAGAACACGTTCCAGACCTCGGTGCCCAGCATGCCCAGGGCCGCCTTGGCGCTGGTGGCGTAGGCGAAGCCGGCGAAGCCCACGATGCCCATGGCGAAGGCCACGGGCATGCGCATCACGAAGAGGATGACCAGCAGGCAGAGGATGCCCAGGAGTCCGGCGGCGGTCAGGCTCATTTCCGGCCTCCCGGGGCGAACACCCGCAGGAGGTCCGCGATGAGAGCCAGACCCAGGACCAGGCAGCCCAGGGCCACGGCGAACACGAAAGGCGCAAAGGGCAGGTGCAGGTCCTCGGACAGCTCGCCGAACTCGATGAGGGACGAGGCGTATTGCGAGGTCTTCCAGGCCACCAGGATGAAGAACGCGGCGCAGGCCGCGTTGGAGATCACGTCCAGCGCCTTTTCAAGGCCGCGCGGCAGCTTGCCCGCCAGCATGGTCAGGGCGATGTGGCCCTTGTGCAGCTGGGTGGGGGCCAGGGCGAAGGCGCAGACCAGGGCGCCCGCAAAGCCCATGAGCTCGTAGGTGCCCCGGATGGGGGCCTCGAAGGCCCCGCGCATGAGCATGTTGGCGCAGGCCAGCACGGCCATCAGGGTCAGGGCCGTTCCGCCCAGAACCAGGAGCGCGGCGCTCATGCGCCGCACCGCCGTGTCCAGTATGTCCGCCAGTCGTTCGAGGGTATGCATCACAAAGATGCCGGAGGGCTCGTGCGCGCCCTCCGGCCCGGGTTGAGGCCTGTGGCCTTGGTTGCTCTATTGCTCGTATTTCTTGCGCAGGGTCTCGACGTCGGCCAGCACGGCGTCGGCGTCCACGCCCTTGTCCTTGGCGCGCTGCTTCCAGCCGTCGACCATGGGCTCAAGCAGGGCCTTGGCCTTGGCCGCCTCGGCCGCGGGCAGCTCCAGGATCTCGATGCCGTATTTCTGTTTGGACCAGACCACGGATTCGCGCACGTGGGCGTCCAGGTAGTTGCCGGTCCATTCGGCCTGCTCCGGGCCCATGTCGTCGAGGATTTTCTTCACGTCGGCGGGCAGGGCCTCGTAGCTGTCGCGGTTCATGATCACCGCAAAGGGGTAGACCACGAAGTTCGTGACCGTCTCGTGGCGCAGCTGCTCGGCGAAGTTGAAGTCCTTGAGCCAGTCGAAGGACGAGAGCACGCCCTTGATGAGGCCCTTCTGCAGGGCCTCCGGAGTCTCGGACGCGGGCATGGACACCGGTGTGGCGCCCAACAGCTCCAGCACCTTGGAGGCGCCGCCCGAGGCGCGGATCTCCATGCCCTTGAGGTCCGCCACGCTGGTCACCGGGGTCTTGCACATGATGTGCGAGGGGGCCGAGGTGAACAGGGTCAGGACCTTGACCCGCTTGAACTCCTTGGGGTCGTGCATGGTGAACAGTTCCCAGAGGGCCTTGCTGGCCGAGGCCGCGCCGGTGAAGCCCACGGGCTGCTCCAAGACGCTCATCAGGGGGAACACGCCGGGCTGGTAGGCCAGGCTGATGCAGCCGATGTCCGCCTGTCCCTGGATCACGCCGCTCCACATGTTCTTGGCGCCGAGCAGCGTGGACCCGGGATAGGTTTGGATGTCCACCTTGCCGTTGGTGCGGCTTTCCACCTCCGAAACCCAGCGCTCCATCTGGATGCAGGGGAAGGTGGGCGCGGGCGGGAAGTTGGCGTAGCTCAGGGTGATGTCCGCGCAGGCCGCGCCCTGGGGCCACCAGGAGACGACCGCTGCCAAGATAATGGCGACGAAAAGGGGCGCCGTTTTCCCGCAGGAAGCCGTGTTCGTGTTCCTGGTGGTGTTCATTGTTCGTCTCCCGGGTTGGGTTTTCCGTATGCGGTCCCGCGCCTTGCGCGCCGGGCTCCGGACGGTTCGGCTATTCCGATTCCGTGGCCGTCTTTTGGGACTTCTGCATTTCCGTGTCGATGGCGTAGGCGATGACCGTGGTCTTTCGCGCGTGGATGCCCAGGGTGCCGGGGTGCGTGTTCAGGCAGACGAACATGTCCATCTGACCGTCGTTGTTGATGTCCGCCAGCCCGTAGTCAGCCACGCTGCCCTTGATGCGCCGGGTCTTCCAGGCCAGGGACAGGCCCACGCCGTCCCAGAACAGGGCGTGGATCTCGCCGTTGGGGAAGAAGCGGTAGCTCTTGAAGAACTGGGCCGCCGTGGAGATGTTCTTGTTGGTCAGCACCTCGTTGGTGCCGTTGCCGTCCACGTCGGCCACCACCATGCGCAGGGGGATGTAGTAGTAGTTCATGTACTGGTCGCTGGACGTGCTGAATCCCTTGAAGGTGTCGGGAATCTCGAAGCCCAGGGCCGAGCCGCCGTACTGGTCGAAGGTCGTGGACTGCAGGTCGAAGGTCGGGGTGTATACCTCGATGCGGTCCTCGTTGTTGATGACCATCAGCTTGTAGTCCATGCCCTGGGTGGGCAGGAACGTGAAGTTGAAGCAGTTGGCCGTATCAGGCAGGGGCACGCGGCGGCCCTTGGCGTACTTGCCCTGGGCCTTGACCATCTCGAAGACGTTGGAGTCCAGCACGTTGTTGTCGCCGGTCTGCTGGCCCACCAGCACGGGCTGGTACAGGGGCGGCAGGGACACCACGTTGAGGAAGAAGGGAATGCGCTTCTCCTCGACCTTCAGGTGCCCGTCGCGGAAGGACATGATGTAGGAGCTGGCCTCGTTCTCGAAGAATCCGGAGATCACTATCTCCGGGTAGCCGTCCCTGTTGATGTCCAGGAGGTTGATGTTCAAAAGCTCGGTGCGGCCGCCGGGGTTCATGTTGTCCAGGCGCAGGAACTTTTCGCCCTCCACACGGTACACGTACACCGTGTTCTCGGAGATGAAGAGCATCTCATTCTTGCCGTCGTTGTCAGCGTCGCCCACGATCATGCCGTTGGACGTGAAGGGCAGGGTCGGGCTGCGCCAGCGGCCCGGGGTGTCCGTGCCGCCCGCGTAGCGGAACTGCGGGTTGAGGTAGAACTCCTGGGCCGGGCCGGTCTCGTTGTGGATCAGCTCGGGGTTGAGCTGCTTGACCAGTTCGGGCTTTTCCTCGGCCTGGGCCGCGGGCTCGGGCCGCTTGAATATCTTGGCGTTGATGTTCTTGGAAATCTTTTCCAGGCTGGGGATCAGCCCGCTGATGGTGGTCTGGTCGCTCTCGGGCTGCGTGGACTGGGGCCCCGTGGTGCGGACGTCGACGCTGCACTGGTCGCCCATGATGGTGATGCTGCCCCAGACCAGATAGTCGCTGCCCAGGGACGAGCGCAGGTCGGCGGCCTGGGTGTCGGACCCGGGCGCCTGGGCCTTGCCCAGTTTGTCCTTGCCGATGTGCTTGAAGTGGTTCTCCCATGCAAGGCGCGAAATAAGCATGTCCTGGACACCCCTGGAGAGGTAGGCATACTTGTCCGGGCCGTTGATGGTGAACGGCGTGACGGTGAAGGTCTTTTCCACGTCCTGGGCCAGGGCGGGCGCCGCAAGAACCAGGGCCGCGAGTGCGGCGGCAAGGAAACGAAGAACGGCCATGTGTCGAAGCTCCTATGGGTTGTGTGCCTGCGGCCTGGCCGCGGCAACGAATCCGCTTGATCCGGTCGGTTTTACGTATGAACAGTGAAGGCCAGGGCCCGCCGGGCTCCGGCGGGTGCTTTGCGGCCTTGAAAAGAAGAATCCTCTGTAGCACCTTCTTGTGCGGGACGCAAAAGGTTCCTGCCCCGTAAGCCGGGGCCAGGACAGCCCCGGCAACCCCGTCCGCACGGTGCGAAGCCCAGGCGAAGTCGAACAGCCAACCCCTATAACGAGAGACCATGAACAACGATACCGAGCAGACGGGACGCACCTTCCGCCTGGCCTGCCCCGAACGGGACCGGGCCCTGGCCGACGCCCTGCTGGCGGCCGAGGGCTACGCCTTCGAGACTGAGGCCTTTTCGCCCCTGGCGCGGCGCGTGACCGGCGAACCCCGTCCACTGGGCTCCAGCCTGGCCAACTTCTTCGGGCTGATCTACATCCAGGACAAGTCCTCCATGCTTCCGCCGCTGCTCCTGGCCCCGGAGCCGGGCGCGCGGGTACTGGACATGTGCGCCAGTCCCGGGGGCAAGACCAGCCTCCTGGCCCTGCTTGCCGGAGAGGATGGATTCGTGCTGGGCAACGAGCCCAGCCGCACGCGCCTGGAAACGCTTCGGCGCAACCTGCACCGCATGAACGCGGCCTCCTGCGCCACCTGTTCGGGCCCGGGCGAGGACCTGCCCCTGGCCGGGGGCTCCTGGCCCGCTATCCTCCTGGACCCGCCCTGCTCGGGCTGGGGCACCGTGGACAAGAATCCGTCCGTGACCACCATCTGGCGCGACGAGAAGACCGAGCCGCTCATCCGCCTGCAGCGCGACCTGCTGGCCAAGGCGGCCGAGCTCCTGGCCCCGGGCGGCGTGATCCTCTACTCCACCTGCACCACCAACCCGCGCGAGAACGAGGAGCAGGCGCGCTTCGCCCTGGGCGAGCTGGGCCTCGAGCTGGAGCCGCTGGACGCGCCCGCCGGGTTCGTGGGCGAGGAGACGTCGGTGCCCGGCACCGAGGGCGTGCTGCGCGTGGACGGCCGCGCCTCGGACGCCCAGGGGTTCTTCCTGGCCCGGCTGTGCAAGCCCGGCACGCCGGGGCCCGGACAGGTGGACGCGGGCGACCTTCCCGGCCGCGCCCTGCGCGCCGCCGAGGCCCAGGCCGTGGCCGACGCCGGGGCGGACCTTGCCGCCCTGTCCCCGGGCGAGGTGCTGCGCTTCAAGGACAACGTGTTTTTCGTGCATCAGGGCGCGCGGGAACTGCTGCCGCCGGACCTGCGCTGGCAGGGATACCTGCTGGGCCGTTTCACGGCCGACCGCTTCCGGCCGCATCCGCGCGTGCGGGTCCTGCTGCCGCAGGGGCCGGGGATTCCCTTCGTGGATGTGGACGAGGTGGAGGATGTGCGGCGTTTGCTCTCGGGGCAGGCACTCGAAGCCCCGGCTGGTGCCGCGTACGCGGTGTTGCGGTTTCGCGGCCATCCGGTGGCGCGGTTGACGGTGAAGGGGCGGCGGGCCTTGTGGAGTGAGCGTTAGGGGGTGGTTTGCGCCGGGCTTTTTTTGTCGTGGTGCAAAACCACTCGTGCCCTCCCTCCCCTCCCGCCGCGTTCTTTCGCGGGCAGGGCGTTTGTTTGTCGGGAATGATGGGGGAGATGGCGCGGCCGCGCCCCGGGCGGGTACGGGGGGCTTCGCTTCGTTGATTACCATCACAGCCGCTGCGCCCCCCGCACCCGCCCGGGGCGCTGGGAAGTGGCGGTGGTGTGGTCCCTCAATGATTCCTCCCCTCGTGTCGCGGCACAGGTAGTGCCGCCCCGTCGCACGAGCCCGGCTCCGCTTCGCTGATTTCCATCACAGCC
>NZ_JBTVWW010000096.1:0-272 GCF_054819825.1 Desulfocurvus sp. DL1XJH-121 | reverse complement strand
CGAAACCGATTGCAGGGAAGTTAAAGCACGCGACGTCAACGCTCAATTGTCCGTAGGTAAGCGGCGCAGATACAAACGGATGCAGCCCCTATACGAAGGTTTGTGCCGAAGATCTCGATACCGTTGCAGGATGGGCAAAGACGCACTCGCGCCGTGCCCGCCACTATCGCCGAGCGTACTTCTTTAGGGTGGGCACGCTGTCGCTTTGCCCACCCTTACGGACTACGGACTGATTTGCTTTGCGCGCAAGCGCAATCTCGATGCACAACTGC
>NZ_JBTVWW010000095.1:0-273 GCF_054819825.1 Desulfocurvus sp. DL1XJH-121 | reverse complement strand
AAAGGCGAGGCGTTGGTGCTGTTCACCACCGATCCCGCCATTACCCGCGAGGCATTGCTGCGGGTGGCGCGCGAACTGGGCAGCCCGGAGCTGGCGGTGCCGCGCGATATTCGCCTGTTGAAAACGCTGCCGGTGCTCGGCAGCGGCAAACCCGATTTCGTCACCCTGCGTCATATGGCCGAACAGCCGGAGAGTGCCTGATGAATCCTTCGACCGAATCCCCTTTGTTGTCACGCGGCATGATCGCGGTGATCAGCGCGCAGTTCCTTTCGG
>NZ_JBTVWW010000094.1:0-273 GCF_054819825.1 Desulfocurvus sp. DL1XJH-121 | reverse complement strand
CCAGTTCGGGCACGGGCCAGATCAACGCGATCCTGCCCGTGCCGGACTGAGTCATTCGGCCTGATCGCGCTTGATCAGGTCGACCATCGCGTCGACGTCGGCGTACAGGCGGTCGAGCAATTCCTTGCCGATCCGGTCCTCGATTTCCTGATACTTGGCATCCACCTGCGGCCGCATGCGGTCGATCAGCTTGTTGCTCTTGGGCGTCAGCGAGATTTCCTGGCGCCGCTGGTCGGCGTTCGAGCGCACCCGCTTGATCAGGCCCTGTTCCTC
>NZ_JBTVWW010000093.1:0-274 GCF_054819825.1 Desulfocurvus sp. DL1XJH-121 | reverse complement strand
AATTGCCGGCGCTGCAGATGGCCTGGGCCAGCGCATCGAAATCGTAGAGTTCGGCGCGGCAGGCCGCGGCGATGGGCGCCACGGCGCTCGCCGGGATCACACCCAAGCGAGCCTCGGCACGGGCCAGCGCGGCCTCGAAGTCGAGCATGCCCTGTACCCGGCCGTGGTCGCTGAAGATCGCGCGCATGGCGGGCTGGGTGAAGTAGGCGTCGAACAGAAGGTGGGTGCTCACGGGGGTAGCTCCGGAGATCGGCGTGCGTAGTCGGGACAGTAT
>NZ_JBTVWW010000092.1:0-274 GCF_054819825.1 Desulfocurvus sp. DL1XJH-121 | reverse complement strand
GCTGCGGTCGATCTGCGACAGCGCCGCCATCAGCGGGCGCATCACCAGTGGGGTAAACACGGTGATTTCCGCCAGGATCACCCCCCAGATGGAGTAAAGAAAATCCACCGGCGGCAGGGTGAAACCAAAGGTCGCCATCAGCGTGCCGTTCAGCAGACCGGCGGAACCGTAGATGAACGTGAAGGCCAGCGTGATGAGGAAGGTCGGCATGGCGATAAAGGTATCGATCACCCGGGCGATCAGACGGCTGCCGGGGAACGGCGTGAACACCAGC
>NZ_JBTVWW010000091.1:0-274 GCF_054819825.1 Desulfocurvus sp. DL1XJH-121 | reverse complement strand
AACCTGAGCCGTAACCGGCATCAAAGCTTCCCACTTTCGGTCCGGTTTGACCGAAAATCGCGTTATCGGCCGCAATCGTTAAATCACAGACGATATGAAGCACATGGCCTCCGCCGATGGCATAGCCTGATACCATTGCTACGACCGGTTTAGGAATAACACGGATCAAACGCTGAAGATCAAGCACATTCAGACGCGGGATCTGATCGTCTCCGACATATCCGCCGTGACCGCGGACTTTTTGGTCTCCGCCTGAACAGAATGCTTTATCTCC
>NZ_JBTVWW010000090.1:0-275 GCF_054819825.1 Desulfocurvus sp. DL1XJH-121 | reverse complement strand
GAAGGACTTATTATTTTGCCAGACATGGTTATGTAGTCGTTTCAGTTCAATATAGATCAAGTGCACAGGCTAAGTGGCCAGCACAGATTATTGATATAAAAACTGCTATTAGGTGGGTCCGTAAACATGCTGATGATTACCAAATTGATGTAAATCATATTGGCATAATGGGTAGATCGGCAGGTAGTCATATTGCCGTGATGGCTGCTATGAATGAAGAAGATAAATCTATTTCAAACGAATACAGTGAATATTCTTCATCTGTTCAAGCATGC
>NZ_JBTVWW010000089.1:0-275 GCF_054819825.1 Desulfocurvus sp. DL1XJH-121 | reverse complement strand
CGTCGCGCGCCACGATATCGCCGCCTCGCCGCAGGCGGCACTCATAGCCAACACCCTTGCCAGCCCCACCGCCATCGATGCCCTCACGCCGGACCTGTATTCGGGCGTATCCGATGCCCTGCCCGTGGGCGCGGGCTGGCTGCCGCCCGAGATGTATGGCGAAGCGACCGTGCTCGATGCCGTACGCCAGGCCATGCGCATCCCCGCCAGCCGGCTGCGCGGCTATGGCCACCCGCTGGGCTTTGCCTCGCTGCGCCAGCACCTGGCAAGCAGCC
>NZ_JBTVWW010000088.1:0-275 GCF_054819825.1 Desulfocurvus sp. DL1XJH-121 | reverse complement strand
GAGAGTGATTTAACTTGGATCAACTTTATCAAGTGTTTGCGCCAGGTACAAATTCCGGTTAAGGACTTGGCTGTATACGCCAGGCTGTTTCAGCAGGGGCCAAGCACTAAGAAAGTTAGACGTGAAATTTTGGTGAATGAACTGCACAGATTGGAAGAAGAGGATAAGAATATCCGCGAAACAATTAATAAGTTAAGGGCCAAGATTGACCTGTATGACCAGGGCAAGATTGACTAAGTTCAAATATCTAATAAACTACCGGCGCTTTTAGTAGC
>NZ_JBTVWW010000008.1:0-156325 GCF_054819825.1 Desulfocurvus sp. DL1XJH-121 | reverse complement strand
CCCCTCTTAAAGTGGAGGCGATACCGCACCCTTAGAGCCATGGGTAACGCCAAGGTTTGTCTTCCCAAGAAGGCCGCGCGTGTCGGCGGGGCAGGGGCTTTGGCGGGGCTTCGCGATACGCCTCCGCGTCGCCCCGATGATTTGATTGGGCGAACGCCAGTCTGCTGTAACGCAAAACCAACCGTGCCCACCCGCCCTCCCGCCGCGTTCCGCAACAGGTATGAGGGGGTGGTTTTGGGGGAGGGTTTGTAGCGCTGCGGGCGCGTAACGCGGGAGAGGCGCGCTCCCTTCGAAGGATTTCCCCCGCCGCGCGGCTGCGCCGCAGGGGCGGGACAAATCCAGGCGGTCGCGAGCCTCTCCCGCGCCACGCGCCGAGTCACCGGCGGAAAGCCTCCCGATCCGAGAACGCGACGGGGAAAAGAAGAAGTATCCTACCTGACGATAGGGACGCGGGCTGAAATCATACTTGGCCCCATGGTGCAGTGCTATTTACGGCACTGCACCAGTTGCTCCCCAAGCCCCGGCGCGCTGCCCGGCGTAGCGGCTGTGATGGAAATCAGCGAAGCGAAGCCGGGCTCGTGCGACGGGGCGGCATCACCTGTGCCGCGACACGAGGGGAGAAATCAACGGAGGACCGCACCACAGTGACGTTCCAGCGCCCCATGCGGGTGCGGGGGGCGTAGCGGCTGTGATGGTAATCAGCGAAGCGAAGCCCCTCGTACCCGCATGGGGCGCGGCCGCGCCACCCATTCCAACACTCCCGACAAACCAACGCCCTACCCGCGAGGGAACGCGGTGGGCGGGCGGGAGGGCACAAGTGGTTTTGCGCCACGACAAAAACACACGAGCCCCCGCAACACCGCAAACGTCCCTTTAGCACCCCTTCCTCATTCAAACCATTCGCCCCAAGCCGGCCACTCCCCAACCATCTCGGCGATGATGCCGTATCCCGCGGCGCGCGGATGCACCCCATCCCCGGCACGCACGTCCGCCAAATACGGCTCCGCGCCCACCAGCCGCGAATACAAATCCAGATAAGGGACGCCCAGTTCCGCGCACACCGTGCCCAGGCGGCTGTTGACCTCGGCGTTGCGCGCGCAATGCTCCTCCCCGGCCACCGGGGGAGGGCCGACGAACAGCACGGGGTGGTCGGCCGCAGCCTTGGCCAGAATGGCGCGGGCGTTGTTTTCCGTATCCTCCAGGGCCACGGCGCGTCGGCCGTCGCGGATCACCGTGTCCGCGGTGCCGAAGGAGAAGACCAGCCGCGTTTCCCAGCCTTCCATGCGCCTGCGCGCGGCCTCGTCCTCCCAGCGCGCGGCCAGACGGGGGCTGGCGTCCTGGCGCACGCCCAGGTTGTAGCATGTCAAGGCGCGGCCCGAGGCCGCAAGGGAGACGCAGACCCGGCCGGGCCAGCCCAGGAAGGCCGGATCGCCCGTGCCCCCCACCAAAGAATCTCCGAAAAAGCAGATTACCATGGTTCTTTTCCCTCCGATTGCGAAGCCTACCCCCGCAAAATGCCCCAATCTGTCCCTATTCGCCAGCCGGCAATTGCCATGGGCCGTGTTTTCTTGTATCTTATATGGCAGACTCAATACTCCGGGGGGAGGAATGGAAGAGCAAACCACGAGCCTGGCGGAAAAGGCCCGCTCCATGCTGGAGCGCATGATCGTGTTCGAGGAACTCAATTCCCAGGACATGTATTCCGAAAAGCAGCTGGCCTCCATGCTGGACATGGGGCGCACGCCCGTGCGCGAGGCCTTGCAGCGGCTGGCCCACGACAAGATGGTGGTGGTGCATCCGCGCCGGGGGGTCCAGTTCCCGCCCGTGACCGCCGAGAGCCAGCTCAAGCTCCTGGAGGTGCGCCGGGGCCTGGAGCCCTTGTGTGTGCGCTACGCGGCGCTTCGCGGCGACGTCGCCCAGAAACGGCGCATGCTGCAGCTGGCCGACGAGATCCTCAAGGCGGCCGAGGCGAACGACGCCCAGGGCACCCTGGAGGCCATGCGGGAAATCCACGACCTCCTGGCCGAGGCCACGAACAACGAATACTTCCAGCGGGTCATGGGCTCCGTGCAGGGCCTGTCCCGCCGCTTCTGGATCGTGAACCTCAGAAACGGCGGCTCCCTCGCGGACGGGGCCACGCACCACGCGACCATCATGCGCGCCGTGGCCAAGGGCGAGGTCATCAAGGCCGAGGCCGCGTCCGAGGATCTCCTGGATTACCTTTCGGAGTACTCCTACGACGCCCTGAAGATGGAGACCGACGCCAAACCTTGACAATCGGGACGCGGCTGTGCATGTTTCGGTCCATGCGCACCAACGGCATCACCCCCACGTTTCGATTCTGGTGGTGGCTCTGCTAGTCAGAGCCGCACGATCTTGCCTGGACTGCGCACAATAACAAGGCAACATCACAACCGCGGCTGGAAATCCGGCCGCGGTTTTTTCATGCCCGCCGCCGGGGCCGGCCCAAAGGAGCGAGCACATGACCCAGCTTCCCGATTCCAAAGGTTTCTTCGGCGCCCACGGCGGCCAGTTCCTGCCCCCGGAACTCGTGGCGGTGATGGACGAGCTCAACGCGGCGTTCACGCGCTACAAGGACGACCCCGAATTCCTCAAGGAGCTGGCCTATTACCAACGCCACTACACGGGCCGCCCCTCGCCGGTCTATCTCTGCGAGAACCTCACCAAGACCCTGGGCGGGGCCAAAATATACTTGAAGCGCGAGGACCTGAACCACCTGGGCGCGCACAAGGTCAACAACACCATCGGCCAGATCCTGCTGGCCAAGCGCATGGGCAAGAAGAAGATCATCGCCGAAACCGGCGCGGGCCAGCACGGCGTGGCCACGGCCGCCACGGCCGCACTCATGGGCATGGACTGCGTCATCGTCATGGGCGCCGAAGACATGGAGCGCCAGAAGCTGAACGTCTTCCGCATGCGCATGATGGGCGCGGAGGTGCGCCCGGCCATGAGCGGCCAGCGCACCCTCAAAGAGGCCGTGGACGAGGCCCTGGGCGCCTGGATCGAGGACGCCGCCAACACCTTCTATCTGCTGGGCTCGGCCGTGGGACCGCACCCCTACCCGGCCATGGTCAAGCACTTCCAGGCCGTCATCGGCCGCGAGGCCCGCGAGCAGATCACGGAGCTGGAGGGCCGCCTGCCCGACTATCTGGTGGCCTGCGTGGGCGGCGGGTCCAACGCCATCGGCCTGTTCGCGGACTTCCTGGGCGAACCCTCCGTGGCCCTGCACGGGGTGGAGCCCTCGGGCCGGGGCCTGACCCCGGGCAACCACGCCGCGTCCCTGAGCCTGGGCACCCCCGGTGTGCTGCACGGGTTCACGTCCTACATGCTCCAGGACGAGAACGGCGAGGCCGCGCCCGTGTACTCCATCTCCGCCGGGCTGGACTACCCCAGCGTGGGCCCGGAGCACAGCTACCTCAAGGACATCGGCCGCGCCGAATACTTCACGGCCAGCGACGCCGAGGCCGTGGACGCCTTCTTCGCCCTGTCCCGGGCCGAGGGCATCATCCCGGCCCTGGAGTCGGCCCACGCCCTGGCCCACGCCATGCGCCTGGCCCCCACCCTGGGGCAGGACAAGATCGTGCTGGTCAACCTCTCCGGGCGCGGCGACAAGGACGTGGCCCAGATCGAACGCATGCTCTCCGAAGGCTCCATACAGGCCCCCGCATGACCCTTTGGCGGCGGCCCGGGACGATTCCCGGGCCGCCCCGCCACTAAAGCTTTTCTTTCCCCTTCGTCCCGTCTATTGTCCCGTTTCCGGGATACACCGACCATGACCGAACACATCTCGCCAGACCTCACGCCCGGTTCCAGACCCGACGGTATCTCCCTCTTCGATCTCGTGGGGGGGCTGTCCAGCGCCATGGACCTCATCAGCCCGCAAGTGGTGGACCACCACACACGCGTCACGGCCGTGGCCGCGCGCCTGGGGCAGGTGCTGGGGCTCAACCCCATGGCCCTGGCCGAGTTGACCCTGGCCGGGCTGACCCACGACATCGGCGCGTTCTCCCTGCGCGTGCGCCTGGACGCCCTGGAGTTCGAGACCGATCAGGTCATGCACGCCGAGGTGGGCTGGCGGCTCTTGCGCTCCTTTCCGGGATTCGAGCGCATCGCGGGCATCATCCGCCACCACCACCTGCGCCACGACCAGAGCGCGGAAGCGGACGCCGCCCCGGACGTGCTGGACGCGGCCAAGCTCCTGCACCTGGCGGACCGGGTGGACGTGCGCCTCAGAAGCCCCCAGGCCCCCTCGGACCTGGCGAGCATCCACGCCATACTGGCCCCCCATGCGGGCACGTGGTTCGCCCCGGCCCACGTGGAGGCCCTGGGCGAACTGGCCGCCGGCCCCGACTTCCTGCAGGGCATGCGGGCCGAGGACGAACGGGCCTTCCTGAAGGGCCTGGCCGCGCCCCTGGACGAAAGCCTGGACATGACCGGGGCCCTGCGCTTCTCGGAACTCTTCTCCCAGATCATCGACTTCCGCAGCCGCTTCACGGCCACCCATTCCCGGGGCGTGGCCGCCTCGGCCGGGGCGCTCCTGCGCCTGGCGGGCGGGGACGGCCTGTCCCTGCGCACCATGGCCGTGGCCGGCAACCTCCACGACCTGGGCAAGCTGGCCGTGCCCCAGGCCATCCTGGAAAAACCCGGGCCCCTGGACGACGCCGAATTCACGCGCATGCGCGCCCACGCCGACCACACCCTGGCCGTGCTCTCGGGCATACCGGGCCTGGAGACCGTGGCCGCCTGGGCGGGCAACCACCACGAGCGCCTGGACGGGCGCGGCTACCCGCGCCACCTGGACGCCCCGGCCCTGGACCGGGGCTCGCGCATCATGGCCGTGGCCGACGTGTTCACCGCCCTCACCGAGGACAGACCCTACCGCGCGGGCATGAACCGCGAAGCCGCCCTCAAGGTGCTCAAGTCCATGGCCGTGGAAAACGCCCTGGACCCGGAGGCCGTATCGCTGCTTACGCGCAACTTCGAGGAGTTGAACGCCGTGCGCGTCCTGGCGCAGGACAGGGCCCTGGCCGACTTCAAGAGCTTCGCCAGCCGGTCCTGACCCGCCCGGCCCAGCCCCCGCCTTTGCGCTTGCCCCGCGTTGCCCGGGAGTCTATAGTCCGGGAATTCCAACCCCAAACACCGTTTTCGCACGGCTAGCCATGGAACTCTTTCGGGCCGATCTGCATATCCACTCCCGGTTTTCCCGGGCCACAAGCAAGAAGCTGGACCTGCGGCTTCTGGCCGCCTGGGCCAGGGTCAAGGGTCTGGACGTGCTGGCAACGGGCGACTTCACGCACCCCGAATGGCTGGCCGAGATCGAAGACCGGCTCGTGCCCGACGGCTCCGGCCTGTTCACCCTGAAGGACAGCCGCCGCCTGGAGCGCGAGGTGCCCTTTTTGGAGGGCTATCCCCTGGCCGGGCAGACGCGCTTCATGCTGGTCACGGAAATCAGCTCCATCTACAAGCGCCACGGCCAGACCCGCAAGGTCCACAACCTGGTGTTCATGCCCAACCTGGACATGGCCAAGGCCTTCACGCGCAGGCTGGAGCAGGTGGGCAACCTGGCCTCGGACGGCAGGCCCATCCTGGGGCTGGACTCCCGCGACCTGCTGGAGATGGTCCTGGAGACCGGGCCCCAGGCCTTCGTGGTGCCCGCGCACATCTGGACCCCGTGGTTCGCCCTGTTCGGGTCCAAGAGCGGCTTCGACAGCGTGGAGGAATGCTTCGGAGACCTGGCCGGGGAGATCTTCGCCATGGAGACGGGCCTGTCCTCGGACCCGGAGATGAACTGGATGTGGTCCGCCCTGGACCGCTACCGCCTGATCTCCAACTCCGACGCCCACTCCGGCGAAAAGCTGGCCCGCGAGGCCAACATCTTCTCGGGCGAGCCGTCCTACGAGGGCATCTACCGCGCGCTCAGGGGCGAGGCCCTGGGGCACAAGTTCCTGGGCACCCTGGAATTCTTCCCCGAGGAGGGCAAATACCACCTGGACGGGCACCGGGCCTGCGGCGTGGTCATGGAGCCCGGGGAGACCCTGTCCCGGGGCGGCATCTGCCCGGTGTGCGGCAAGCCGCTGACCGTGGGCGTGCTGCACCGCATCATGGACCTGGCGGACCGCCAGGAGCCCAGGCAACCTGCGGACGCGCCCGGATTCAGCTCCCTGATCCCCCTGCCCGAGATCGTCGGCGAAATCCTCGGCTTCGGCCCGAACACCAAGCGGGTCAAGGCCTTCTACGGGCGGCTCATCGCACGCTTCGGGTCCGAGCTGGGCATCCTCCAGGACGTGCCCCTGGAAGCCCTGGCCAAGGTCTCCGCGCCCCTGGCCGAGGGCGTGGGCCGCATGCGCAAGGGCGAGGTCTACCGCCAGCCCGGATTCGACGGCCAGTACGGCACCATTTCCGTATTCACGCCCCAGGAGCGGGCCGAGATCACGGGCGGAGGGTCGCTGATGCCCCTGCCCCGGCCCAAGGCGGCCGCGCCCAGGCCCGTGCCGGCGGCCGAACCCGAGCCCATGGCCAGCCCCCTGTCCCTGTTGGAGGACGGAGGCGTGCGCTACAACCCGGCGCAGCAGAAGGCCATCGACGCCGGGCCGGGCCCCGTGCTGGTGGTGGCCGGGCCGGGCACGGGCAAGACCCAGACCCTCATGGGCCGGGTGGACCGCCTCCTGGCCCAGGGCGAGACCCCGCGCCACATCCTGACCCTGACCTTCACGCGCCGCGCCGCCGGGGAACTGTCCCAGCGCCTGCTCGGCCTGCGCGGGGAAAAGGAGGCCCTGCCACGGGCCGACACCATGCACGCCCTGGCCTACGAATGCTGGACCGAGGCCTACGGCGAGATGCCCACCGTGCTCACGGAGGACGCCTCGCGCCGGGTGCTGTCCGAGGCCACGGGGCTCACGGGGCGCGAGCTGCGCCGGGTGCACGAGGCCATCGGCCTGGCCCGCGAGCGCATGCGGGAGCCCGGGCCGGACCTGGCCGAGCATTTCCACTTCTACACCAAGGCCAAGGAATCCTGGAACCTGGCGGACTACACGGATCTCTTGACCTTCTGGCTGGAACAGATCGAAGCCGAGATCTGGCCCAACCCCTACACCCACATCCTGGTGGACGAGGTCCAGGACCTCTCGGCCCTGCAGCTCAAGCTGGTGCACGCCCTGGCCTGCCCCGGGGGCAAGGGCGTGTTCGCCATCGGCGACCCCAACCAGTCCATCTATTCCTTCCGGGGCGCCGAAGCCGACGTGGCCGCGCGCTTCAGGGAGTGGTGGCCGGAAACGCAGGTCGTGGGCCTGGACGAGAACTACCGCAGCGCCCAGGGCGTGCTGGACGCCTCCGCCCCCCTGGCGCCCTCGGCCCCGCGCCTCTTGGCCCACCGCCGGGTCAAGGCCGACATCCATTTGTTCAAGGCGCCCAGCGCCGGGCGCGAGGCGGCCTGGATAGGCGAACGCATCCGCGAGCTCATCGGCTCCACCAGCCATTCCCTGGCCGACGGCGGGGAAAGCGGCGGCGGCCTGTCCCCCGGGGACATCGCCGTGCTGGTGCGCTTCAAGGGCCTCATGGCCCCCCTGGCCGCGACCCTGGACCGCCTGGGTCTGCCCTGCTCCGTGCCCGAGGCCGAGGCCTTCTGGCTGGAGCCCCGCGTGGCGGCCATCCTGGCGGCGGCCGGGCGCACCCTGGGCATCGCGGGTGGGGCCGAGGAGGACGAGGAGGACGAGGCCGACGCGGGCCTGGACATCCCCGAGCGCGTGCTCTTCCGGGGCCCCGTGGCCCTGGCCGCGTACCTGCAGAGCAACCCGCCCTTCGACCATCTTTTCTGGACCGGCCCGGAGTTCAAGAAGCTCTCAAAAATGCACGCGGAATGCGGAGGCTGGCCCGAGCTCCTGAACCAGGTGCACCTGCAGAGCGAGCTGGACACGGTTCGGGCCAAGGCCGAGAAGGTCCAGATCATGACCCTGCACGCGTCCAAGGGCCTGGAATTCGAGGCTGTGTTCCTGCCCAGCCTGGAGGACGGCATCCTGCCCTTCGCCGGGGCCGCGCTCACGGCCGGGAACCACGCGCGGATCGAGCTGGAGCCCGGGGCCGAGGACGAGGAACGCCGCCTGCTCTACGTGGGCATGACCCGAGCCAAGACCCGCCTCTACCTGTCCCACGCCATACAGCGCACCCTGTACGGCAAGGAGCTGGCCCTGGATCCCTCGCGCTACCTGGCCGAGCTGCCCGAGGACGGATTCGCCCGCACCAGGCTCGTGGGCCGCAAGGTGCGCCAGGAAAAGCAGCTCGGGCTGCTCTAGGCTACTGGGAAACGCACGCCGCGCGCGGCGAGCGGGCCTGAAATAGGGATTTCAGCCAAGGAAGGATTCCCCCCGACAGGACTACAGGGAAAGAAACCTGTAGACCCAGCGCTCGTAGAGCGTGCATACGCGGGTGGTCAGGCGCGGGCGCACGCCCACGTCGCGGAGCCTGCAGTACACGTGCAGGGGATTGAAATGATGTTGCAGGAAGCGTCTGAATACCGCCATACTCTTCTCCGTCCGGTCGGGAATGCAGCAGCAAATTCCATGCCCCGGACCGTTTCCCGAAACTCCTGAACGACTTCCGCCACAGGGCCCGCATGAGCCAGCAGTCCGGCGCCGGAAACCCGGCAAAATCCGCAGCAGGAAGTTCCTACCCTTCTTATCGGTCCACGGCCGGGAAGCTGAAGGGTTTGCCCTTTACCGTGGCGGCCCCATCCTTCGTCGTCCCGGACACCGTGGCCGGAAACTGCCGCTTCCTGCGCGGCCTGTTTCCCGAGGTCGGGCTGTGCCTGTACGAGACCGGGGCCTGCCTGGCCTACGGCCCGGACGACCTGCCCGCCGAGGCCCCGCCGAACCTGACCTTCCACGCCCACCTGCCCCTGGACCTGCCCTGGGGCCGGGGCCCGGAGGCCGCCGCCCGCGCGGCCCTGGCCGTGGCCGCCAAGGTCGCGCACCTCGAGCCCCGCTGCTACGTGCTGCACCCCCCGGCCACCCCGGACGAGCTGGCCCGCTTCGCGCGCCTCTGGACCGGGGCCGGGCACACGCCCGGCGGCCTGCTTCTGGAGAACGTGGAGGGCAACGACCTGTCCGCCGTGCTGGACGCGGCGCACGGCCTGGGCCTGGGGCTGTGCCTGGACTTGGGGCATCTGATGGCTTATGAACAACACTTCCTGCCGCAGGCCGTGGATTGGGAGCGCGTACGCATGCTGCATGTCTACGCGCCATGGAAACTTGAGACACGGCCCGAGGACAGAAAAGGCCACCGTCACCTGCCCCTCATGGAACTGGATGCGGACGGCCAAACGCTTTTGCAAACCCTTGTGCGCAGCCTGCGCCCCGGGGGCACCGTGACTCTGGAGGTGTTCCAGAAGCGGGGGCTGATGGACTCCGCACGGCTGCTGGCAGAATGGACGGCCCTATGGAACCCGGCGTGAAGCGCCTCGTGCTCGGCGGCGAACGGTCCGGCAAGTCCGACCGCGCCCTGGACCTCCTGGCCTCGGCCCCGGGCCCGCGTTTGCTTGTGGCCACGGCCCAGGCCCTGGACCCGGAATTCAGGCGACGCATCATGCGCCACCGCGTGGAGCGCGGGCCGGAGACGCCCGTGCGCGAGGTGGGGCTGGAGCTGCCCGAGGCCCTGGCCGAGGCGAAGGGGACCTACGCCACGATCCTGGCCGAGGGCCTGGACTACTGGCTCTATGCCTGCGCCATGGCGGACCGCGTGGAAGAACGCATCCAGGCCCTGGAGGACGCGGTGCGCGGCGCCGCGGGCACCGGGCTGATCCTGGTGTCCTGCGAGACCGGCCTCGGGCCGGTGGCGGCCGACGCCGAAACCCGGGCCTTTGTGCGCGGGATGGGACGCCTCAACAGACGCCTAGCCGCGCTGTGCTCCGTGGTGGAGCTGGTGGTGGCGGGCCGAGCCCTGAGGCTCCCGGAGTAGACGCATGGCCTTTTTCCGCACCCTGCCCCGGCTGGAGGACCTGCTGGCCCTGCTGCGCAAGCAGGACCGCTGGCTCATCGCCGTGGTGGCCGACCCCGACGCCCTGGCCTCGGCCATGGCGCTCAAGCGCATCATGGCCCACCGCACGCAGGAGGTGGGCATCGCCCGCGTCAACGAAATCTCCCGGCCCGACAACCTGGAGATGATCCACTCCCTGCGCATCCCCACGCGCAAGCTGACCCCCACCCTGTGCGCGCAGTACGACCATTTCGCCCTGGTGGACTCCCAGCCCCACCACCACGAGGGGCTCGCGGGCCTGGACTTCTCCGTGGTCATCGACCACCACCCCCTGTCCGCGGAGCACCCCGTGAATGCGGCCTTCAAGCACATCGAGCCCACCTACGGGGCCACCTCCAGCCTGTTCACGGAATACCTCTACAACCTGGACATCCGGCCCGGGAAGCTCCTGGCCACGGCCCTGCAATACGGCATCAAGACAGACACCTCGTCATTCGAGCGCGATTTCATCGAGGCGGACCTCAGGGCCTTCCAGTTCCTGAACAAGTTCGCCAGCCCGCTCTTGTTGCGCAAGATCTACCGCAGCGAATTCCACATGGAGTGGCTGCGCTATTTCTGCCAGGCCTATTTCAAGATGCGGCTGTTGGGCCAGGGCATCTTCGCCCACCTGGACCACGTGGAAAGCCCGGACATCCTGGTCATCATCGCGGACCTGTTCCTGCGGGTGCACGGCGCGTCCTGGACCGTGGTCAGCGGGGTGGCGGGCGACAAGGTCGTGGCCATCTTCCGGGGCGACGGCCTGCGCCGCGACATGGGCAAGTTCGCGGCCCGCTGCCTCGGGGACGTCGGTTCCGCCGGGGGGCACAAGGGCGCGGCCCGCGCGGAGATTCCGCTCTCGGCCATCGACTCGCCCTCGCCCGAATCCTTTCTCTGGAAACGCCTGCACACCAAAAAGGCCCGCGCCAGGAAAAACGACGCGCCGCGGCCCGACCAGGAGTAGTTCATGTCCCTCAAGGACCGCCTCGGCCTGGACAAGGATCCCGTCTTCCTTGTTGACGGGCACGCCTTCCTGTACCGCTTCTTCTACGCCTACGGCGACATGCGCCGCTCCGACGGCTTTCCCACCAACGCCATCTACATGTTTCTGCGCATGCTCTTCGGCCTGGTGCGCGACGAGGACCCGGTCTACGCGGGGTTCTTCTTCGACGGCAAGGGCAAGACCTTCCGCCACGAGATGTTTACGCCCTACAAGGCCCAGCGCCCGGCCATGCCCGAGGACCTGGCCGCGCAGAGCGAGCCCGTGCGCCGGGCCGTGGAGGTCATGGGCTTCCCGGTCACCGTGTCCGAGAACGTGGAGGCCGACGACTGCATCGCGGCCCTGGCCGCCCGCCTCAAGACCGAGCGCCCCGTGGTCATCGTGGGCGCGGACAAGGACCTCAAGCAGTGCCTGGACGAGGGCGTGTACCTCTGGGATCCGGGCTCCAAGAAGGAATCCCTGACCAGCCTCGCGGACTTCAACGCGGACACGGGCCTGACCCCGGAACAGTGGCCGGACTTCCAGGCCCTCATCGGCGACTCCGCGGACAACATCCCCGGAGTGCCCAAGATCGGGCCCAAGACCGCCGTGAAGATCATGGAGCAGTTCCCCACCCTGGAGGAGCTGCAGACCGCCGTGGTCGAGGGCAGGGGCGACTTCACCAAGTCCGTGCGCCGCCAGCTGGAGACGCACTTGGGGGACGCCTTTCTGTACCGCAAGCTCACGCGCCTGGACCTCACGGCCTGCGCGGGCGTGACCCTCGCGGACCTGCGGCGCGCGCCCGCGGACCACGGCCGGGTGCAGGCCTTCCTGGAGGAATACGAATTCCGCACCCTGCTCAGGGAGCTGCCGCGCGTGGTGCCGCCGGGCCTGGCCGAGGCCCCGGCTCCCGAGCCCCCGAAGGCGGCGGCGGACAAGGCCCCGGCCAGGCCCGCGCCCGCGGGCCAGTCCCAGGGCACGCTCTTCGACATGAGCCCGGTGACGAGCCCCGCGCCCGAGGCGGACATCCGCCGCGCGGCCACGGCCGGGGACCTGCCGGACCTGGCGGGCAGGGCCGTGGGCCTGGTGCCCGCCGAGGGCGGCTTCTATCTGGGACTGGACGGCGAGGAACATTTATACACCGGCCCGGCCGCAGCCCTGGCCCCGGCCCTGGCCAAGGCCGCCAGCGTGGCCGCGCCCGACGTGAAAAGCCTGCTCAGGGCGGACGCGGCCTGGTGGGCCGTGCCCGAGGCGGCCTGGTTCGACCTGGGCCTGGCCGCGTACCTGCTCTCCCCCGAGGACCGCAGCTATTCCTGGGAGCACCTTTCCCGCCGCCTGGCCCCGGAGGTCCTGGAAGCGCCCGTGGCCGGGCAGGGCAACACGGCCCGGGCCATGGCCGAGGCCCTGCGCCCGCGCCTGGAAAGCGCCGGGCTCGGGGACCTGATGCGCGACCTGGAGACCCCCCTCATCCCGGTGCTGGCGCGCATGGAAGAGCGCGGCGTGCGCATCGACCAGCAGGCCATGGCCGCCTTCCTGGACGAGGTCAGCCGCGACCTGGAAGGCCTGACCGCGAAAATCTACGAGGGCGCGGGCCGCGAATTCAACCTGCGCTCCAGCCAGCAGATGGCCGAGGTCCTGTTCACGGACCTGGGGCTCAAGCCGCGCGGCAAGACCCCGGGCGGGGTGCCCTCCACGTCCTTCGCCGTGCTGGAGAAGATCAAGGCCGATCACCCGGTGGTGGCGGACATCCAGGCCTGGCGCAAGCTGGAGAAGATGCGCTCCACCTACCTGGAGCCCCTGCCCAGGGCCGCCGGGCCCGACGGGCGCATCCACGCCGCCTTCAACCAGCTGGCCACGGCCACGGGACGGCTCTCCAGCTCCGGCCCGAACATGCAGAACATCCCCATCCGCAGCGACATGGGCCTGCGCATGCGGGCCTGCTTCACGGCCGACCCCGGCAACCTGCTGGTGGGCGCGGACTATTCGCAGATCGAGCTGCGCGTGCTGGCCCATTTCAGCGCCGAGCCCACCCTGCTGGACGCCTTCCGCCAGGGCCAGGACATCCACGCGCGCACGGCAGCGCTGATCTTCGACACCGCGCCCGGGGACGTGACCCGCGCCCAGCGCGGCACGGCCAAGACCATCAACTTCGGGCTGATCTACGGCATGGGCCCCCAGAAGCTGGCCGCGGACCTGGGCATCAAGCTGGCCGAGGCCAAGGAGTTCATCGCCCGCTACTTCGAGCGCCTGGCCGGGCTCAAGGCCTTCTACGAATCCGTGGAGGCCGGGGCCCGGGAGCACGGCTTCGTGACCACCCTGGCGGGCCGCCGCCGCCTGCTGCCGGACATCAACTCCCGCAACCAGAACCTGCAGGCCCAGGCCCGCCGCCAGGCCATCAACACCCTGATCCAGGGCAGCGCCGCCGACCTCATCAAGCTGGCCATGCTGGCCGTGGACCGCGACGAGGAACTGGCCGCCCTGGACGCCGGGCTGATCCTGCAGGTGCACGACGAGCTGCTCCTGGAGGCCCCGGAGAAAAACGCCCGGGCCGCCGCACGCAGACTTGAAGAAATCATGGCCCGGATTTATGACCTGACTGTGCCCCTGGCCGTGGACCACGGCGTGGGGGCCACCTGGGCCGAGGCCCACTAGCCGGGGCCCGAGGCCACGAACATCCAACCCCCCGCACGCCCGCGCCAAAGCGGCCGGGATCGCGAGGGCCGGGGGGAGAGCCCCCCGAGGAACAAAGGCATCACCATGAAGACACGACTCCTGACCCCGGGCCCCACGCCGCTGCCCGAATCCGTCCGCCTGACCCTTGCCCTGGACATGGTGCACCACCGCAAGGAAGGCTTCACCAAGCTTCTGCAGGAAGTCCAGAAGGACCTGCGCTGGCTGTTCGGCACCGAGCAGCCCGTGGTGCCCATGGCCTGTTCCGGCACCGGAGCGATGGACGCGGCCGTGACCAATCTTTTCGCCCCGGGTGAGCGCGTCATCGCCGTGAACGGCGGCAAGTTCGGCGAGCGCTGGGTGAAGATCGCCCAGCAGCACGGCCTGGACGTCCTGGAGCTCACGGTGCCCTCGGGCCAGACCGTGACCCTGGACAAGATCAAGACCGCCCTGGACAACCACCCGGACACCAAGGGCATCCTGATCCAGGCGTCGGAGACCTCCACGGGCGTACTGCATCCCATCCGCGAGATCGCGGCCTACACCCGCGAGCGGGACATCATGCTCGTGGCCGACGGCATCTCCGCCGTGGGCATCTCCCCCTGCCCCATGGACGAGTGGGGCGTGGACTGCCTGCTCACGGGCTCCCAGAAGGGCCTGATGCTGCCTCCGGGACTGGCCTTCCTGGCCCTGTCCGCCCGCGCCTGGGAGCGCGTGGCCGAGGTCAAGCCCACAAACTTCTACTTCAACCTGCTGGGCGAGAAGGCCAAGATCGACAAGAACTGCCAGACCAACTTCACCCCGGCCATCAACCTGCTCATGGGCCTGTCCACCAGCATGGGCCTGTTCCGCGAGCGCGGGCTGGACAACCTCTACGCCACCCAGTGGGCCCTGACCCAGATGACCCGCGCGGGCGCCGAGGCCATGGGCCTGGAGCTGCTGGCCAAGGAGAACTACACCTGGGGCCTGACCAGCATCAGGATGCCCGCCGGCGTGGACGCCGGGGTGGTGCTCAAGGTCGCCATGGAGCAGTACGGCGTGGTCATGGCCGGCGGCCAGGACGCCCTCAAGGGCAAGATCGTGCGCCTGGGCCACATGGGCTACGTGGACTTCGCCGACGTGCTGGCCGGGCTCTACGCCATGGGCCGGGGCCTGGTCCTGGCCGGAGGCCACTGCGGATCCGACGACTACATGGAACGCGCCATGGCCGCCTACGAGGCCGCCATGGAAGCGGGAGCCCCCACGCTCTAGCGGACCGTTGCAATAGCCATCTTGCGCGGGCCGTCCGGGAATTGCGGTTTCCGGGCGGCCTGCCAAAGCATAACGGAGGCGACAGATGCCCGAAGAACACGAGAAAGAATGCCCCGAGGGCGCGGCGGAGACCCTGGGCTGCACCCTGCCCCAGGTGACCTTCTCCACCTTCGTCATGTCCCTGGCCTCCTCGGCCCTGGTGCAGCTGGGCGAAGTGCCCGAGCCCGAAACCGGCGCGGTGGGCGTGAACCTGCCCGTGGCCAAGCACACCATCGACATCCTCTCCATGCTCAAGGAGAAGACCGCCAAGGGCCTGGACGCGGACGAGGCCAAGCTCCTGGAGGGCCTGCTCTACGAACTGCGCATGAAGTACGTGATGAAGAAGAAGTAGGACACGACCATGGCGAAGCAATACAAGGCCGGGCTGGTGGGCGTCACCGGCTACACCGGCATGGAACTGGCGCGCATCCTGGCCTGGCACCCGGACATCGAGCTGGTGCGGGCCACGTCGCGCTCCGAGGCCGGCAAGTCCCTGGCGGACCTGTTCCCGGGCCTGGCGGGCACGCCCCTGGCCGGGCTCGTGGTCAGCCAGCCGGATGCGGCGGACCTGGCCAGGACCTGCGACGTGGTCTTTTTGGCCGTGCCCCACGGCACGGCCATGGACATGGCCGCCGAACTCATGGAGCACGGCGCGCGCGTGGTGGACCTGTCCGCGGACTTCCGCCTGCGCGACCCCGGGGTCTACGCCCTGTGGTACGGCCTCGAACACCGCCAACCCGAGCTCATCGCCGACGCGGTCTTCGGCCTGCCGGAGCTCTACGCGGACCGGGTGCGCGGGGCGCGGCTGGTGGCCAACCCTGGCTGCTACCCCACCTCGGCCATCCTGGCCCTGGCCCCGGCCCTGAAAACCGGCCTGATCCGGCCCGAGGGCATCGTCATCGACTCCAAGTCCGGGGCCACGGGCGCAGGGCGCGGGGCCAAGGTGGGCTCCCTGTTCTGCGAGGTGTCCGACAGCTTCAAGGCCTACGGCCTGGGCACGCACCGCCACACCCCGGAAATCGAGCAGGAGCTGTCCCTGGCGGCGGGCTCGGCGCTGACCGTGTCCTTCAACCCGCATCTGTTGCCCCTCAACCGGGGCATCCTGTCCACCTGCTACGCCACGCTGACGCGCGGCGCGGACACGGCCGAGGCAGTGGACCTGTACCGCGAGGCCTACGCTAGCGCGCCCTGGGTGCGGGTGCTGGCCCCGGGCCAGCTGCCCGAGACCAAGCACGTGCGCGGGACCATGTTCTGCGACATCGGCCTGGTGTCCGACCCGCGCACCGGGCGGCTCATCGCCGTGGCGGCCATCGACAACCTCTGCCGTGGCGCCTCGGGCCAGGCCGTGGCCAACGCCAACCTGATGCTCGGCCTGCCCGTGGACAGCGGGCTGAACTTCGTCCCCCTGGTGCCCTGACGGCGCGCCGCAAACAGCCTTCAACAAGGGCGCGGGCATTGCCCGCGCCCTTGTTCTTTCTTCCGTCCGGTGAATCCCCTACTCCCCGTGCGGAAAAAATCCGCTGTGCAAAAAACATCACCCTTGGTATCGTGTAGCTTATCTGCACAATTCCCTGCACAGCATGGGACACCCCTCGCTCAGGACAGGAACGCCATGACACAAAAAGCTTCGGACGAAATATACGAGTCCATCTATGTGGCCAGGCAGCCCATCTTCGACGACAACCTGGAGGTCTGGGGGTACGAGCTCCTGTTCCGCGCCTCGGGTGAAGCGCTGCAGGCCGAGGTCACGGACGAGGACATGGCCACGGCCAAGGTCATCGCCGACGGCTTCGTCATGGCCGCGTCGGGCATGCGCCCCGGCCAGCGGGCGCTCATCAACTTCCCCCAGAACCTGATCCTGCAGCAGTTCGCCTTCGCCCTGCCCAGCGACATCGCCGTGGTGGAGATCCTGGAGGACGTGCGCCCGGAGCCCGAGGTCATGGACGCCCTCAGGGAGTTCAAGGAGGCGGGCTACACCGTGGCCATGGACGACTTCATGGGCGAGCCCGAGCTGGTGCCCTTCCTGGAGATCGCGGACATCCTCAAGGTGGACATCCTGGGCATCCTGGGTCCCGAGGGCGCGGCCAACGCGGACAGGCTGCGCACGATCATGAGCACCGTGGGCGGCAACTTCACGGGACGGCTGCTGGCCGAAAAGGTGGAGGACAACGACGTCTACGAGCTGTGCAAGGAGCTTGGTTTCACCCTGTTCCAAGGCTATTTCTTTTCCAAGCCGGAGATCATCCCGGGCAAGAAAATCTCCTCCAACGAGATATCCAAGCTCCAGCTGCTCAAGGAACTGGGATCCCCGGAATTCGAGGTCGACCGGCTGTCCAGGATCATCCAGCTGGACCCGTCCCTGTCCTACCGCCTGTTCCGCTACATCAACTCCGTGGGCATGGGCGTGGCCAACAAGGTGGAATCCGTGACCCGGGCCATCACCCTGCTCGGCCAGCGCCAGCTCTCCCAGTGGCTCAGGGTGGTCATCATGTCCGACCTCGCGCCCAGCCGGAAAGGCCAGGAAGTGGCCTTCCTCTCCGTGCACAGGGCGCGCTTCCTGGAGCTCCTGGCCCGCCACTGTCCCGAGAGCCACGCCCCGGAGACCATGTTCCTGCTGGGCCTGTTCTCGCTCCTGGACGCCCTGCTGGGCCAGCCCATGCAGGACATCCTGACCCACGTGCCCCTGGACGAGAACGTGGCCGCCGCGCTCACGGGCACCAAGAACGAGTTCGAGGACTGCCTTGAGCTGGCCATGGCCCTGGAACGCGCGGACCTGCCCACCGCGACCAAGCTGCTGGGCGGGCACAACGTGTCCGCGGACAAGGCCACGCCCCTGTACACCGAGGCCATGGACTGGACCATGCGGATTCTCGGGGAATCCAGACCCAACTAGCCCCCTCTTCCACGAAGCAAAAGCCCCCGCCCGGCAGCGTGCCGGACGGGGGCCTTAATTTTCGCGCCCGAGACCGCAGCTATTCGTCGCGCTCGTCCACCACGCGCCTGGTCTTGCCGAAGGACCGGGGCAGGGAGCCGAAGTCCACGATCTCCACCGACGCCCGGGCCATGATGCGCCGGTGCAGGGTGTCGGCCACGGCCTCGCCCAGAGCCTGGTCGCCGCCGGCCGTGGCGCCCTTGGCGCGCTCCACCTTGATGCGCATGCTGTCGCGCCCGCCCGAGCGCGTCAAACGCACCTGGTATTCGCTGCCCGCCTCGGGGAAGCCCTCCAGCACCTCGGCCACCTGGCCGGGGTAAATGTTCACGCCGCGGAAGATGATCATGTCGTCGCTGCGGCCCATGATGCGCTCGTGGCGCGGCATGGTCACGCCGCAGGAGCAGCGCCCCGGGATGATCCTGGTCAGGTCGTGGGTGCGGTAGCGGATCAGCGGCGAGCCCTCCTTGCACAGGGTGGTGACCACCATCTCGCCCACCTCGCCCGGGGCCACGGGCTTGCCCGAGGCCGGGTCGAGGATCTCCAGGATGTAATAGTCCGCCCAGTAGTGGATGCCGTCGTGGGCCTCGCACTCCAGACCCGCGCCCGGGCCGTAGAGCTCGGTCATGCCCGAGATGTCGAAGCTGTGCTCGAGCCCCAGCATCTCCTCGAAGCGCCGGCGCATCTTGGGCGTGTGCGCCTCGGCCCCGAAGATGCACCGCTTGAGCTTCAGCTTGTCGCGCAACCCGTGCTTCTCCACTTCCTCGCCCAGGAGCAGGGCCATGCTCGCGGTGGAACAGAGGCAGGTGGTGCCCATGTCCTCGATGAGCTGCATCTGGATCTCCAGGTTGCCCGGCCCCACGGGCACGGCCGTGGCCCCGAAATGCTCGCAGCCCATCTGGAAGCCCACGCCCGCGGTCCACAGGCCGTAGCCCACGCAGATCTGCACCCGGTCCCTGCGCGAGAGCCCGGCCAGCTCGAAGCAGCGGGCCATCATCACCTTCCAGGCGTCCACGTCGCCCTGGGTGTAGACCAGGACCTTGCGCTTGCCCGTGGTGCCGCTGGAGGCGTGGATGCGCACCAGCTCCTCCTCGGGCACGGACAACAGCGGCATGGGATAGCCGTCGCGCAAATCCTCCACCGAGGTGAACGGCAGGCTCGCCAGGTCGTCCAGCCCCTTGATGTCGTCAGGCTTGATCCCCGCCGCGTCCAGCCGGGCGCGGTACGCCGGGCTGCCCGCATAGGCGTGGCGCACGGTCCATTTCAGGCCCTCGGCCTGGCGCTCGGCGATCTGCTCCTCGCTCAGCAGCGGGATGAACCTGTCCTTGTATTCCATCTCGGCCACTCCTTGTTTGGGCCTTTCTTGCTCCGCCCTGCGGCGCGCACCCTTGTTCGCGCCGGGAAAATCCAGTATCCCTGGTCCGGCAAAGCCGGAACACCATGCCCCAAATCACCCCACCCTTCAACCCGAGGCGCGCGGCATGAACGACACGCTCCCGTTCCGCATCCTGGCCGTGATCCTCGGCCTGGTGCTGGGCAGCTTCTACAACGTCTGCATCCACCGCACCGTGAGCGGCGAATCCGTGGTCGACCCGCCGCGCTCCAAGTGCCCCCTGTGCGGCCGCACGCTCACCTGGTGGGAGAACATCCCGCTCCTTTCCTACGCCCTGCTGCGCGGCCGCTGCCACGGCTGCAAGGCGCCCATCTCCCCGCGCTACCCCCTGGTGGAGGCCCTGTCCGGGCTCATCTGCCTGGCCCTGGCCGTGCGCTTCGGCCCGGGGCTGAAATTCGTGGCCTACACGGGGTTCTGCGGGCTGCTGCTGGTGCTGGCCTTCATCGATCTGGCCACCATGACCCTGCCCCTGTACCCCATGATCGCGGGCGCGGCCGCCGCCCTGGCCTGCGCGCCCCTGGTCCTGGACATCCCCCTGTCCGACGCGGCCCTGGCCGCGGCTCTCGGCGCGGGCGGCTTCTGGCTGGTGCGCTTCCTCTACAAGCGCCTGCGCGGGGTCGAGGGCCTGGGCGAGGGCGACATCTGGCTGATGCTCCTCATCGGCCCGCTGGTGGGCGTGGCCAACCTGCCCTTCGTGGTCATGGTCAGCGGCGTGGGCCTGATCCTGGCCAGCGTGGTCATGCTGCGCCACCGCCCGGACACCTTCGAGGACGACGACATCGACTACGACGAACTCTCCGCCCTGCAAACCCCCGTACCCTACGGCCCGTTCCTCTGCGCCGCCGCCGTCCTCGCCATCCTCTGGGGCCGGGACGTGCTCATGTGGTACCTGCGGGTCGTCTAGCCGCCGGGGGAAGGGGGGAGAGGGGGATTTTCAGGAAATCCCCCTCTCCCCCCTTCCCCCGGACCCCCATCCCCTCTCTCCCCAAACCTTTTTCCATTTGGGATAGGGATTATCAGCGCTCCGAGAAGGCCAGCCGCAGGCCCAGGAAGGCGAAGAAGCCGCCCAATCCGCGATCCAGCCATTGGGCCACGCGGGGGTTGGTGCGCAGGCCGCCGCCGATGCGGTCGCCCAAGAGGATGAAAAACGGCTCGATGAACGCCGCCACCACGATGATCAGCACCCCGTGCAGCATCAGCTGCATGGGCACGGACCCCGCGCCGGGCTCCACGAACTGGGGCAAGAAGGCCAAGAAGAAGATGGCCACCTTGGGATTCAGGAGGTCGATGAGCACGCCCTGGGTGAATATCTTCGACAGGGGCGAGGGCTCCACGGCCTGGGCGTCCACGTGGAATCCGCCCTTGGAGCGCAGGGCCTGGATGCCCAGCCAGATGAGGTAGGCCGCGCCCACGTACTTGACCACGCCGTAGGCCGTGGCCGAGGCCACGATGATGGCCGAGAGGCCGAGCGCAGCGAACAGCACGTGGCCCATGGCCCCGGCCCAGATGCCGAACATGGCGGCGAACCCGCCCGCGCGGCCCCGGCGCACCGTGTGCGCCAAAATAAAGCCCAAATCCGGCCCCGGCGACAGGTTCAACAGGACTGCGGCGGTGAAAAAGGTCAGCCAGTGGTGCAGGTCGTAGGTCGGCAGCATCGTCTCTCTCCATTTTGAGGCAATGGGGGCTCCGCCCCCATACCCCCGCCCAAGGGGATAATCCCCTTGGGAATCCTTATTTTTTGCGCCGGGCGGACCAGTCGCCCGGCGCAAACAAAAACACAACCCCTACAGGGATGCAAGGGGGTTACCCCCTTGCCGGGGGGCCGGGGGGCGGCGCCCCCCGATCCCTCCCCGCCCTACGCCCGCCAGGGCGCGAGGAACGCGGCGGGCGCGCCGCCCGCGCGCATGTGGTCGATGAGCCCGGAGCCCATGACCACGGCGTCGGGGCCCTGGCCGAACTGCTTGAGCTGGTCCGGGGTCTTGATGCCGAAACCCAGCGCCAGGGGCGCGTGGATGGCGGCCTTGACCTCGGCGATCTTGTCCTTGACCTGCGTGGGCAGGCTGTCCCGCGCGCCCGTGACGCCCATCACGGACACCAGGTACACGAAGCCCGAGGCGGCCGCGCCGTATGCCTCGAGGCGCTCGGCCGGGGTGTTCAGGCCCACGAGGTACACGAAGTCCATGCCCTTGGGGGCGATGGCGGCCTTGAAATCCCCGCTCTCCTCCAGGGGCACGTCGGGCACGATGAACCCGTTGACCCCGGCCTCGGCCGCGTCGCGGGCCAGGTTGTCCAGCCCGTACTGCAGGAAGGGGTTCAGGTAGCCCATGAGCACGATGGCCGCGTCGATCTCCGCCCGGTGCTTCTTGAGCTCCGCGAGGATCCAGCGCAGGGTCACCCCGCGCTCCAGGCATTCCAGAGCCGCCATTTCCACGGTGGGGCCGTCGGCCACGGGGTCCGAGAAGGGCACGCCGATCTCGATGACGTCGGCCCCGCTCCTGTCCAGTTCCTTGAGGGCTTCCCAGAAGGCGTCCAGGTCCGGGAACCCAGCGGGAAGATAGGGGATGAGCGCCTTGTGGCCCTCGCTGTTGGCCTTCTCGATGGCCTGGGTCAGTCTTGATGCCATGATATATCTCCATGCCGGGAATACCGGCCGGGTAGCGGGTTAGCCGAGCTTTTCCTCGATGATGCCCATGTCCTTGTCGCCGCGCCCCGAGAGGTTGACGATGACGTTGGAGCCGGGGTCCATGTCCTCGCGGTGCTCCAGCACGTAGGCCACCGCGTGGGAGGACTCCAGGGCCGGGATGATGCCCTCGGCCCGGGCCAGCTTCTGGAAGGCGGCCAGGGCCTGGTGGTCGTAGACCGTGACGTATTCCGCGCGGCCCGAGGCGTTGAGCCATGCGTGCTCCGGGCCCACGCCCGGATAGTCCAGGCCCGGGGCGATGGAATGCGAGGGCTCGATCTGGCCGTCCTCGGTCTGCAGGAGTTCGGTGCGGGCGCCGTGGAACACGCCGGGCGTGCCCTTGCCGATGGCCGCGGAATGGTAGCAGCCCGGCTCGCCCGTGCCGCCCGCCTCCACGCCCACCAGGCGCACCTCGCGGTCCTCGAAGAAGGCCGAGAAGATGCCGATGGCGTTGGATCCGCCGCCCACGCAGGCCACCACCACGTCGGGCAGGGAGCCGAACAGCTCCACGCCCTGCTGGCGCGCCTCGTGGCCGATGACGGACTGGAAGTCGCGCACCAGCGAGGGGTAGGGGTGGGGCCCGGCGGCCGTGCCGAAGCAGTAGTGGGTGTCGGCCTGGTTGGCGATCCAGTAGCGGAAGGCCGCGTTGATGGCGTCCTTGAGGGTCTTGGTGCCCGACTCCACGGCGTGGACCTCGGCCCCCAAGAGGCGCATGCGGCGCACGTTGTGGGCCTGGCGCTCCACGTCCGTGGCGCCCATGTAGATGATGCACTTGAGCCCCATGTAGGCCGCGGCCGTGGCCGTGGCCACGCCGTGCTGGCCCGCCCCTGTCTCGGCCAGGAGCACCTTCTTGCCCATGTGCTTGGCCAGGAGCGCCTGCCCGATGCAGTTGTTGATCTTGTGCGCGCCCGTATGCGCCAGATCCTCGCGCTTGAGGTACAGGTTGAAGCCCAGCTCCTCGGACAGGGTCGGGCAGAACGTCAGCGGCGTGGACCGGCCCACGTACTCCGCCAGGATGCGCCCGAATTCCTGCAGGAAGGGCTTGCTCTTGGCGATGGTCTTGTAGGCGTCCTCGACTTCCAGAAGCGGCGGCATGAGCAGCTCGGGGGAGAAGCGTCCCCCGAACTCGCCGAAATAGCCTTGTTTCATGATCTATCCCTTGGGCCCCTCGGGGCCCGGTTGGTTGTGGTTGCGGCTTAGGGCCGGGCGCGGATCATCTCCACGGCGCGCGCGATGCGCTGCGGGTCCTTGACCCCGGGCGAGCTTTCCAGGCCCGAGTTGAGGTCGAAGCCCACGGGCGAGCACTGGTCCATGGCCTGGGGCAGGGTTTCGGGCGACAGGCCCCCGGCCAGCAGCCAGGGCATGGGGCAGGACAGCCCCTTGAGGAACCCGAAATCCTGGGCCCGGCCGTGGCCGCCGCCGGAGAGCCCGGCGTCCAGCAGGGCGAACCCCGCGAAACCCTCGAATCTTCTCAGCTCATCCTCCAGGGCCACGCGCACCCTGTGGCGCTGCGGCCAGAACACGCGCATCACCCTCTCGGCCCCCACGGCGCGGCAAAAGGACCAGTCCTGGTCCCCGGCCAGCTGCGCCAGGTCCAGGCGCGCGCGGTGCATGATATCCAGCACCTCGGCCTGGGTCTGGCGCACGAACACGCCGACGCGCAGCGCCCCGCCCGTGGACAGGGCTTCGGCCTGTCCGGGCTGCACGTTGCGCGGGCTGTCCTCGTGGAAGATGAAGCCGATCATGTCCACGCCGGCGGCCACGCAGGCGTCGGCGTCGGCCTGGCGAGTGATGCCGCAGATCTTGATGAGCGGAGAAGTCTGGGTCATGAGTCTCGTTCCTCCAGCAGTTTGGCGAGCGCGGCTCCGGGATCGTCCCCCTCCATGAGGAAGGTGCCCACCAGGGCGGCGTCGAACCCCAAAGCCACGAGTTCCGCGATCTGAGACCCGTGGTGAATACCGCTGGCCGTGATCCACAATTCGTCCGGACGCTTGCCCCCCACCAGGGACCGGGACACGTCCAGGTTCACGGTCAGTTTGTCCAGGTCGCGGTTGTTGACCTGTATGATCCCGGCCCCGGCCTCGCGGGCCATGACCAGGTCGGACTCGTCAAAGACCTCGGTCACCGCCTCCAGCCCCAGTTCGGCGCACAGGGCCAGAAGGTCGGCGAGCTCCCGGCCCTCCATCATGCGCGCGATGAGCAGGATGGCCGAGGCCGGGGTGGCGGCGGAACGCCGCACCTGCAGCGGATGGAACAGGAAGTCCTTGCGCAGCAAGGGAATCCCCGCCGGGGCCGCCTGGTCCAGATAGTCCAGGGAGCCCTGGAAGTGATCCGTTTCCGTGAGCACGGACACGCAGGCCGCGCCCGCGTCCGCATAGGCCCGGGCCACGTCCCCGGCCGTGAGGTTCAGGTTGATGACCCCGCGGCTGGGCGAAGCCCGCTTGTACTCGGCGATGACCGCGCCGGGTCCGGCGGCCCTGAGCGCCCCGGAAAAGGACGGCCTGGGCCCCGCCTGCGGCGCGGGCATCTCCCCGCGCGCGTCAAGGGTCAGGAGGTCCATGATCTCCGAACGCTTGGCGTCGGCGAACTTCCTAAGCATCCAGGACCTTCCTTCCCGCGCCCGAGGCCAGGGCCGCGCGCGCCTTGTCCATGGCCGGGGCCAGTTCCAGCCCGTCTTCCAACAGGTGCAGACACACGCCCAGGTTCAGGACCACCATGTCGCGCATGGCCTCGGGGCCGCCGCCAGCCAGGATATCCTTGAGCACGGCCACGGCGCTGTCCTTGTCCTTCACGGCCACGTCCTCGGGCCTGGAGACGGCGAATCCCAGCTTCGCGGGGTCCAGGTCCTCCTCGCGCAACCAGCCGTCGCGAACCCACACGACGTGGTTTACACCAAAGGGGGTCAGCTCGTCGAATCCTCCGGCGCCGTGCACCACGCAGGCGCGGCCCACGCCCGTGTCCGCCAGCACCCGCGCCATGCGCGCCACGAACCCCGGAATGGCCACGCCCAGGAGCTGGTGCGTGGGCCGGGCCGGATTGAGCAGCGGGCCCAGCAGGTTGAACAGGGTGCGGCAGCCGATCTCCTGGCGCACGGGCATGATGTGCTTGAAGGCCGGGTGGTAGCCCGGGGCGAACAGGAAGGCGAACTTGCAGCGCGCGAGCTCGCCGGCCACGTCCTCGGGCTTGGTGGTCAGCGACAGGCCCAGGGCCTCCAGGGCGTCGGCGCTGCCGCAGGTGCTGGACACCGATCGGTTGCCGTGCTTGACCACCTGGTGCCCCATGCCCGCCAGGGTCAGGGCCACGGCCGTGGAGCAATTGAAACTCGACGTGCCGTCGCCGCCCGTGCCGCAGGTGTCGATGCGCGGGCCGCCCAGCCCCGGCACCAGCCGGGCCTGGCCCAGGGCCGCGTTCACCGCCGAGGTCAGCTCCAGGGCGGTCTCGCCCTTGGTCTTCAGGCCCATGAGAAAGCTCCCGGCCTGGGCCGGGGTCATGGTGCCGTCCATGAGCCGCGAAAAACTCTCGTCCGCCATGTCCTGGGGCAGGTCCTTGTGGAAGGCCAGAAGCTCCAGAACGTCAGCCATATGCATCGCCATTTTCGTCTCCTTTTTTTGCGAGGGGCTCCACCCCTCGCGCTCCTCGCTCAAGGGGATAATCCCCTTGAGAATCCTTATATGGGGTGGGTGGTTCTATCCATGCGCCCCCTTGAGGGGGTGCGGGGGGAATCATTCACCCCGCCCGCCGGAGGCAAACTTCTTCCTACGCCAAGCCTTCCGGGAACCGGGCCAGCAGCTTCATGCCCTCGGGCGTGAGCACGGACTCGGGGTGGAACTGCACGCCCGCCCAGGGGCGGTCCGTGTAGGTCATGGCCATGACCTCGCCTTCCCTGGTCCGCGCGGTGACGCGCAGGAGTTTTTTGGCCTCCTCGGGCGCGGCGTCCACGTCCACCAGCAGCGAATGGTAGCGCCCGATCTCCACGGGGTTGGGCATGTCCGCGAACAGCCCCTGGCCGTCGTGCTCGATCATGGAGATCTTGCCGTGCATGATGCGCTCGGCCTGGACCACGGGCGCGCCCGCGAAGTGCCCCAGGGTCTGGTGCCCCAGGCACACGCCCAGCGTGGGCACCGTGTGCGGCAGCCGGGCCAGAAACTCCAGGCACAGGCCCGCGTTCTCCGGGCGGCTGGGCCCCGGGGACAGGCAGGCCAGGTCCAGGTCCCCGGACGCGGCCAGGTCCAGGATGCGCGGGTCGTCGTTCTTCAGCACCAGGGGGTCCTTGCCCAGGCGCTGGAAGGCCTGCACCAGGTTGAAGGTGAAGGAGTCGTAGTTATCAACCAGCAAGAACATCACAGCCTCCCTTTCCGCTCAGCGTCTCGCGGATGACCTGGGACTTGCCCATGCATTCCGCCCATTCCTTGTCCGGGTCCGAGTCGAACACGATGCCCGCCCCAGCCTGCCAGGAGAGCACGTTGTCGCGCACCCACATGCTGCGGATGGTGATGCCCGTGTCCAGGTCCACGCGCCCCTCGTCCAGGCCCATCCAGCCGATGGCCCCGGCGTACGGCCCGCGCGGCAGGCGCTCCAGGTCCGAGATTATCTCCATGGCCCGCACCTTGGGCGCGCCGGACACCGTGCCCGCCGGGAAGGTGGCCCCGAGCACGTCCAGGGCGTCCTGCCCGGGCTTCAGTTTGGCGCTCACGTAGGAGGTCATGTGCATCACGTGGGAGAAGCGCTCCACCTGCATGAACTTGTCCACGGTCACGCTGCCCGGCTCGGCCAGGCGGCCCAGGTCGTTGCGCCCCAGGTCAACGAGCATCACGTGCTCGGCGCGCTCCTTGGGGTCGGCCAAGAGCTCCTCGGCCAGGCGCTCGTCCTCGGCCGGGCTCTCGCCCCTGGGCCGGGTGCCCGCGATGGGGCAGGTGGTCAGCTCGCCGCCCCGGCAGCGCACCAGCATCTCCGGCGAGGAGCCGAACAGCTCCACCTTGGGCAGGCGCATGTAGAACATGTACGGCGAGGGGTTGATCTGCCGCAGCCGCCTGTAGAGGGTGAAGGAGTCGCCCGAGAACGGCGCGCTGAAGCGCGTGGAGAGCACGGTCTGGATGCACTCGCCCTGGCGGATGAGCTCGATGGCGTCGGCCACGGCCTTCTTGTACGCGGCCTCGCCGGTCACGGCCTTGGTCTCGCCGATGTCCGTGGGCACGGGCTGGCGGGTGATGCTGCCCAGGTCCGCCTGGGGTTTGACGCCCTTGTTCAGGGTCAGGAAGCAGAGCTTGTGGTAGAGGTGGTCGAACATGACCACGTTGCCCGGCAGCACCAGGCAGGCCTCGGCGTCGCTGGGGTCCAGCAGCCTGGAGAGCTTGGGCTCGAACATGCCAGCCACACCGTAGCCGAAGTACCCGGCCAGGCTGCGCGTGATGGGCGGCAGGTCCTCGAAGCCCTCGCCCGGCTCGATGGTCAGATGGCGCATGACCTCGCGCACCCCGTCCATGAAGGGCATGTCCTTGAAGGCCTTGAGCCCCTCCAGGCGCGCGTCGCGAACGCCCACGTCCAGCTTGCCGTCCCTGCACGACAGGCGCAGGGCGAAGTTGTAGGCGATGATGGAATAGCGGCCGAAGCGCCCGTCCACCTCCGCGCTCTCCAACAGGATGCCCTGCTTGTGCCCCACGAGCCCCAGAAACAGGCTGATGGGGGTCTGGATGTCCGCCGGCAGCCACGTGCCGTGCTGCTTGAGTCTCACCGGTTCCATGGGTTCCTCCTTCTAAGATCCGGTTTTCACCGCAGGCGGCCCCAAAACGCACGTCTGCTTCGTTGCTGCAAGAAATTCAAACCCTCGCGTATGTCCATATACGCGTCGGCCTTGAATTTCTTTTGCGCCTTGCATCCGCACATTTTGGAACCACCTGGAATAAGGTTTTTATAACATTATAAAAGAAAAAGCCGCGCCTCCTTTGGGGGAGACGCGGCTTCAAGACCTAGACCGGCGTGTTTTTTGGTTACACGTCTCCCCTCGTATGCTCGTTTTGCCACCACCAGTTGGCCCGCTCGGCCAGGAGCTCGATGTCTCCGCCGGCGGCGATGTTGAGCATGGAACGGAAGCCGCGCACGGCCTCCTGGGTGTAGGGGTTCACTTCCAGCAGGCCGGAAAAGAGTTCGCTGTCCTGGGTCAGCATCTTGCGCGCCGCGTCCAGGCGGCGGTGCAGGCTGGGGGTGGCGAAGTCCACGATCTCGGGATGGTTGGCCAGGGTCGCCAGGTAGGACACCGTGGTCACGAAGTTCAGGCCCTGGATCAGGGCCATGGCCTTGTCGTGGCTCTTGGCCTCGGCGGCGAAGGGCGTGAATCCCAGGGTGCGCATCAGCGCGGCCACGGCCTCGGCGGCATGGTCGTCGCGCCCGGGCACCACGGCCACGCGCAGGTCGTCGCCCTGGGGCTCGGGCCCGAACAGGGGATGGGTGCCCACCACGGGCCCGGAATGCGCGGCCAGCATCTGCGACAGAGGCAGGGCCTTCACCGAGCAAATGTCCGCCAGCACCTGGCCAGGCTCCATGGCCGAGGCGCAAAGGTCGGCCACCTCGCCCAGGACCTCGGCGGGCACGGCCAACAGCACCAGGTCCGCGCCGCGCACGGCCCGGGCCACGGACTCGGGCGTCAGGGGCCGGTCCACGCCGCGCACGGCGAGTCCGGCGGCCTCGGCGCGCGCACCGAGCATCCGTCCCATGCGGCCCTCCGAGCCCACTATGACCATGTCGCCAATGTTCATAACACCTTCAACCATTCGTAATGTCATTAAAAGTTACGAAACAATCTTGTTCCATTCGTCCCAGAACCCCGGGAAGGACTTGGCCACGCACCCGGGATCGTCGCAGACCACCGTGCGCCCGGCCAGGGCGAACAGGGCCGCGCTCATGGCCATGCGGTGGTCGCCCTGGGTGGCCACGGCCAACTCGCCTTGCCCGTCCAGAGGGGCGGGATGCACCACCAGGCCGTCGGCTGTCACGTCCACCCCGGCTCCGGCGCGGCGCAGGGTCTCGGCCGTGCCTTCCAGGCGGTCGCATTCCTTGATGCGCAGGTGCGCGGCACCGCTGATGCGCGTGGGCCCCTCGGCAAAGGCGGCCAGGGCCGCCACCGTGGGCACGATGTCCGGGCAGGCGCCCATGTCCACGTCCACGCCGCGAAGCCCGGCCCCCGAGGACACGGTCACGGCGTCGCCGTCCCACTCCACGCCCGCGCCCATGCGCTCCAGGATAAGCAGGATGGCCATGTCGCCCTGCAGGGAGTCGCGCCTGAGGCCCTCCACGCGCACGGGCCTCAGGCCCGCGGCCCCGGCGGCCAGGAAATACGAGGCGTTGCTCCAGTCGCCCTCCACCCGGCGCGGCCCGGCCGCGTAGGCCCCGGGGCGCACCAGGAACTGATGGCTGCCCGGGCGCACGCAGGTCACGTCCCTCCAGGGGACCTCCCGGGGCTCGCCGGACTCCAGGCTGCGCACCGCGAAGTCGATGCCGAAGTCCTCCAGGGTCGCGAGGGTCAGAGCCACGTAGGGCCAGGACACGACCTTGTCGCCGACGATGCCGATCACCGTCTCGGCCGCTGCACAGGGCGCGGCCAGCAGCAGGCCCGAAAGATACTGGCTGGACTCGCCCACGTCCACGGCCACCTGGCCGCCGGAAAGACCGGAGGAGCGCATCACGAAGGGCGGGAAGCCCGCGCCGCCCTCCCATTGGAAAACCACGCCCTGGGCCTCCAGGGCCCGGGCCAGGGCGCCGATGGGCCGCTCGTGCAGGCGGGCCACCCCGCGCACGCGGAACGAACCGGTCCCGGCCGCGGCCACGGCGGTCATCAGGCGGCAGGTGGTGCCGGACTCGTGCATGTACAGGTCCGCCGGCTCCTCCCCGGGCGCTCCGCCCCGTGGGCTGCCGCCCACGCCCGTGACCAGCAGGCCGTCGGCCCGCCGCTCGAAACCCGCGCCGCAGGCCGCGAGGCAGCCCATGGTGCGGGTCAGGTCGTCGCTGTCCAGGACGCCCGAGAGCAGGCTCCGGCCACGGGCCAGGGCCGAGGCCATGACCGCGCGGTGGGACATGGACTTGCTGGCCGGGGCCTGGATGGTGACGACGCTGTTCATGGTTCGCCTACAGGAGCTTCATGCCCTGGACGCTGCGCCCGTTGACGCACAGGTCCACGGTCTTGGGGTCGTCCACGCGGCGCGAGGCCTCGCGGATCTCGAAATTCACCAGAGAGCCGTCGCCGCCGTAGCCCAGGATCACGCCGGGCATGTCGTACTCGCACTTCTTCACCGGGGTGGAGGAGAGCACGATCTTGAGCACGTCGTTGGCGGGGTCGTAATGCACTTGCATCAGTGGTTTCCTTTGCGCCCCGGCTCGGCCTGGGCCTGTTGAATTATTCGGCTTCGGCCGCGGACACGTCCAGGGACGGCCCGGCCGGATAGCTGCCGAGGATGCGCAGGGTATGGCAATTGGCCTCGACCTCGGCCAGGGCGCGGGCGTATTCCGTGAGCCCGAGGTCGCACTCCACATCCACGAAAAACACGTATTTCCATTTTTCGCCCCGCAGGGGACGGGATTCCAGCTTCTTCATGTTGATGTCGCCCGAGGCGATGACCGAGAGCACCTTGACCAGGGAGCCGGGCTTGTCCGGCAGGGTGAAGACCATGGAGGTCTTGTCGCGGTGTCCCTCGGTGGCCGGGGCGCGGCCGATGACCACGAAGCGGGTCCAGTTGTCCGGCAGGTCCTCCACGCCGCGCGCCAGCACCCCCAGGCCGAACATGGCGGCCAGGCTCTTGTGCCCGATGGCCGCGGCCTCGGGGTCGTCGGTGACGCGCAGGGCGGCGGCGGCCGTGCTCTCCACCGGTATCAGGGTGGCGCTGGGCAGGTTGTTGCGCAGCCAGCGCTCGCACTGGGCCAGGGGCTGCGGGTGGGAGTAGACCCGCTTCACGTCCGCCAGGCGCGGGGCCAGGGACAGGACGTTGTGGCTGATCTTGCAGAACAGCTCCGACAAAATGTAGACCTCGTGGCGCAGGAACAGGTCCAGGCTCTGGCCCACGGTGCCGTGCAGGGAATTCTCCAGGGGCACGATGCCCAGCTCCGTGTCCCCGTGGGCCACGGCCTCGAAGATCTCCGGGAACCCGGGCATGGGCAGGAAGTCCACGCTGTGGCCCAGGAATTCGGCGCCCGCGAAATACGAGAACGTGCCCTCGGGCCCCAGGTAGGCCACCTGCTGCGGCCGCTGCAGACGGCGCGAGGAGGAGAATATCTCGCGGTAGATGACCCGCAGGTGCTCCTCGGGAAGCGGCCCCTTGCTGGCCTTGAGCAGCCCGGCCAGGACCTCCTTCTCGCGGAAGGGCTTGAATATCAGGTCCCTGGCCTCGGCCTTGGTGCGGCCGACCTCCAGGGAGCAGTTGGCGCGGCGGTTGAGCAATTCGAGGATTTGCAGGTCGATGCTGTCGATCTCCCCGCGCAGGTCCTCGATGCGCGCCGCCTTGTTCGTATCCTTGCCCATCCTAGCCTTCCTTGATGTCTTCCGTGATGCGCATGCCGAAATGCCTGCCGGCCTGGTCCGTGCGCACCAGGATCTCGTCGCCCTCGGCCAGGGAAACCACGGACACGGGGGACCCGTCGGGCCTGACCAGGCGGATGGTCTCGGCGTTCTGCAGGAAGATGCGGCCCTCGGCGCCGGATTCAGCGCGCGCCGAGATGAGCAGCATGGGCCGGACCTCGACCTTGACCCGGCCGACCACGGCCAGGGAGGTCTCGCCCTTCGCGCCCACCACCAGGACCTCGCGGCCCGCGGCCAGCTCCTCCAGGTAGCAGGTCTTGTCCCCGGGCAGGGCGGCGTAGGCGTGCACCGCGCCCGCGTTGATGCGGAAGGGGCGCGCGGCCACGTAGGGGTTGGACTCGGTCTCCGCGTGCACCAGGAAGGTGAAGGCGCTGGAATTGCCCACCAGCATGCCCTGGCCCGTGGCCAGCATGCTGGTGGTGTCCACGCACACGCGGTGCCCCAGCCCGCCGTTCTCGATGCCGGTGATCACGGCCTTTTCCATCTCCAGGACTCCCTGGCTGAGCTTGAGCTGCGCCACCATGGCCTTCACGTCGGCCACGGCCTCGGGCAGGGCGACCACGAAATCCACGCCCCGCTCCAGGATGCCCGCGGCCAGCAGCGCCTGGTCCAGGTCCGCGACCTCCAGGCCCAGGCCCTCGCCCTGGGCCAGGATGTTCTCCACGGGGATGATCTCCCATCCCTTCTTGAGGATGACCCGGCGGCCCGCCTGCAGTTCCTTGACTGCGGCGGCCTCGTCGTCCTTGGACGCGAGCGCGACGACCGCGAAGTCCGCCGGGGTCAGGACCCGGGCCTTGGCCAGGGCGCGGACCTTGTCCACGTCCCCGGGCTCCACGATGAGGCCGTCCACCCCGGACTCCAGGGCCAGGGTCACGACCTTCTTGTCAAAGGGGATGCACTGAACAAAAACTTCCTTCATGGCTACATGTCCTCGCCCATGAAGTCTTCGGCCTGGTCCAGGTCCCAGTCCTCGTGCACGATGCCGTTCAGGGCCTTGAGCAGCCGGGTGACGTTCTTGTGCTGGAACACGTTGCGCCCCACGGACAGGCCGGAGCCGCCCGCCTGGATGGAATCGTGGACCATCTGCAAGAGGTCGCGGGTGGAGTCCAGCTTGGGGCCGCCGGCGATGACCACGGGGATGCAGCAGCTCTCGGTGACCGTGGAGAAGCTCTCGATGTCGCCGGTGTAGGGCACCTTGACCACGTCCGCGCCCAGCTCCTGGCCCACGCGGGCGCAGTGGCGCACCACCTCGGGGTCGTACTCGTTCTTGATGCGCGGGCCGCGCGCGTAGACCATGGCCAGCACAGGCATGCCCCAATAGGAGGCCTGGGTGGTGGCCTCGCCCAGGGCGCTCAGCATGTCGCGCTCGGTCTCGTCGCCCAGGTTGATGTGCAGGGACACGCCGTCCGCGCCCAGTCGCAGGGCGTCCTCCACCGTGCCCACCAGGGTCTTGGCGTTGGGGAACGGGGACAGGGAAGTGCTGGCGGAAAGGTGGATGATCAGGCCCACGTCCTTGCCCGAGCCGCGGTGGGAGCAGCGGGGCATGCCCTTGTGCATGAGCACGGCGTTGGCCCCGCCCTCGGCGATCTGGTTCACGGTGTCGCGCAGGTCGATGATGCCGTAGATGGGCCCCACGGTGACGCCGTGGTCCAGGGGCACGATGATGGTGCGGCCGGTGTTGCGGTTGAATATCCTTTCCGATCGAACGACTTTGCCCAGGATCATTGCTGTTCTCCTTTTGGTTCCCTTGCCCACCGGGGGCGGCGGTCGGTCAGCAGGCGGCCGAAGAACAAAAAGGGCCGCGAGCTTGTCTGCCCGCGGCCCTGGTGGAATCTCTTTTTGTATCCGTAAACTACGGACGATCCGCACCCTGACCGCAGGCCCGCATAAAAAACCAAAAATACAGCCAGGAAAAGATCCCGGTGTTTTCGGAGGTCGCAAAGCGGGTGACGGACAGGGTGAAGCTCATCATGGGCAGTGAACTATCCGCCGCCCCCATGTGCTGTCAAGTTCTTTTTCCCGGACACATATGTTGGCCCGCGTAGCGGGCAGGTTGGGCCAGTCCCTGGATCTGAGCCCGAAAAAAGGCCTTAGATTAACAAATATGATAAAACTGGCAACACAACCCCAAGCTTTCGGCTTGTCAAAAGCATATAATTAACATTTTTGAAGAGAAAACCTAAAATGAATAGCTACATTTTTGCCAATTTTAATACTTTTGCAAGTCACGTTCCGACATTTGAAACACCTTGTCCTGTAAAAACAGCCTTTTGCGCTGTTTGGCACTGGTCTTGCCTCTTGGCTGCCGTGCCCAGCACATTTCAAATCCACGCTGTCGCCAGCATGAGGAGGTCTCAGATGCTCAAGAAACGTTTTCATTGGAACCGGCCGCTGTCAAAGCCGTTCTTCACGGCCGCAGCCCTCGCCACCCTTTTTTCCGCCCCGGGCTATGCCCTGGCGCAGGACGCCCCTGCCATGCTGTCGCAGGACAACGCCAACATTCTTTGGACCCTGCTCGCCGCCGTCCTGGTGATGTTCATGCAGGCCGGGTTCGCCATGGTCGAGTGCGGTTTCACCCGCGCCAAGAACGCCGGCAACATCATCATGAAGAACTTCCTGGACTTCTCCGCCGGAGCCGTGGCCTTCTTCCTGTTCGGCTTCGCCCTGATGTTCGGTAACTCCATCGGCGGGTTCGTGGGCGGCACGGGCTTCGGCCTGGGCGGCGCCGACGCCACCACGGCCGATGGGATGTGGACCCTGACCTTCTGGTTCTTCCAGTCCGTGTTCGCGGCCACCTCGGCCACCATCGTGTCCGGCGGCATCGCCGAGCGCACCAAGTTCGGCTCCTACATCATCATCAGCATCATCGTCACCGGCATCATCTACCCCATCTCCGGACACTGGTGCTGGGGCGGCCTCTGGGGCGAGTCCGGCGGCTGGCTCGAAGCCATGGGCTTCGCCGACTTCGCCGGTTCCACCGTGGTCCACTCCGTGGGCGCGTGGGTTGCCCTGGCCGGCGCCATGGTCGTGGGACCGCGCATCGGCAAGTACACCCCCGACGGCAAGGCCAACGCCATTCCCGGCCACAACATTCCCATGGCCTCGCTGGGCGTGTTCATCCTCTGGTTCGGCTGGTTCGGATTCAACCCCGGCTCCACCACCACCGCCGACGGCACCATCGGCTACATCGCCGTGAACACCTCGCTGGCCGCCTGCACCGGCATGCTCGGCGCGCTGCTCACTTCCTGGATCAAGTTCAAGAAGCCCGATCCGTCCATGTCCCTCAACGGCGCCCTGGCCGGCCTGGTGGCCATCACCGCGGGCTGCTACGAGCTGTCCCCCATGGGCTCCCTGGTCGTCGGCCTCGGCGCCGGCATCCTGGTGGTCCTGTCCGTGGTCTTCGTCGACCAGGTCCTGAAGATCGACGACCCGGTGGGCGCGATTTCCGTGCACGGCGTGTGCGGCGCCTACGGCACCATCATGGTCGGCCTGTTCGCGGCCCCGGGCTTCGGCAGCATCACCGGCCTGTTCTACGGCGGCGGCGCCGGGCAGCTCGTGACCCAGCTCATCGGCGTGGCCGCGGTCTTCGTCTGGGCCTTCGGCGCCGGCTGGATCGCCTTCTCCGTGGTCAAGGCCATCATGGGCGTGCGCGTGACCGAAGAGGAAGAGCTCAAGGGTCTCGACATCACGGAACACGGCATGGAGGCTTACAGCGGCTTCCAGATCTTCTCCAACGAGTAAGCGAGGGACAAGAACTATGAAACTCATCATTGCATACATCAGGCCCGAGCGCCTCACCGCGGTGAAGCAGGCTCTGTACGCCAAAAACATCTACAGCCTGACCGTGACCAACGTGCTCGGCTCCGGCCGCCAGAAGGGCTTTACCGAGACCTACCGCGGCGTGGTCATGGAAGTGAACCTCCTGAAAAAGATTCGCCTGGAGATCGGCGTCAACGAGGATTTCCTCGAGCCCGCCCTGGCCGCCATCCAGGATGGCGCCAAGACCGGCAAGGAAGGCGACGGCGTGGTCTTCGTCCTGGACATCGGCCGCTCCCTGCGCATCCGCACGGGTGAAACGGACATCGACGCCGTGGGCGCCACCAGGACCGCTCCCTAACACTCCATACCCCACCCCGGTCCGGACCGGCGACCCCACCCGCCGGTCCGGACCCCCTTTCGGGGGCGAACCACACAAACCCGCCAACGCCATGCCCCCACTCGCCATCGACTACCAGACCATCGCCAGGCCGGAGCACATCCAGACCCTGTTCCAGCCCATCGTGTCCATCAAGAACCGACGGGTTATCGCGGTGGAGGCCCTGTCCCGGGGCTACCTGCCCGGCAACGGCGCGGTGCTCACGCCGGACAAGCTCTTCAGCCTGCCCGAGGACGCCGCCCAGGCCCTGGAGCTGGACCGCCTGTGCCGCGAAACCGCCATGCTGCGCTTCGCGCCCATGCACACCGCCCGGCGCGACCTGCTGCTCACCGTGAACCTGGACATGTCCCTGGTGGACCGCAGGGCCCTGGGGTCCGGCCGCTTCTCCCAGGCCGCGCGGGGCGCGGGCCTGCCCCCGGAGAACGTGGTCATCGAGATCATCGAGTCGAGGGTCAGGGACATGGGCGCGCTGGTGAACTTCATCAAGGCCCACCGGGCCAAGGGCTTTCTCATCGCCCTGGACGACATCGGCGCCGGGCACTCCAACCTGGACCGCATCTTCGTCATCAAACCCGACATCATCAAGATCGACCGCGGATTGATCAAGGACATCCACAAGGAATACCACAAGTTCGAGATCGCCCGCGCCCTGACCCGCCTGGGCCGCAGCATCGGGGCCATGATCGTGGCCGAGGGCGTGGAACGCGAGGAGGAGGTCCTCAGGCTCCTGGAATTGGGCGTGGACACCTTCCAGGGATTCTATTTCAGCCCCCCGGCCGTGTCCGACGGCCTGCCCCCGGTCCGCCCCCCGCGCCTGGCCGACGTGGCCAAGCGCTTCCGCAAGCTGACCATCGAGGCCATCAGCCGCAGAGGCGAGATGCACACGGCCTACGGCAAGGCCCTGGCCCACGTGCTGGGCGAGCTGGGCCGGGCGCGCCCGCCGCAGTTCGACGCCTGCCTGGCCTCGGCCCTGGGCAGCCACCCGGACCTGGAATGCCTCTACGTGCTCAACACCCAGGGCCGCCAGGTCAGCACCACCCTCTGCAACCCGGACGCGATCCCGCTCCAGCGCCGCTTCTTCTACCAGCCGGCCCCCAAGGGCGCGGACCATTCCCTCAAGGAATACTACCTGCCCCTGCGCGCGGGGCTGCCCCGCTTCACCACCGAGCCCTACATCTCCCTGGCCAGCGGCAACCTGTGCATCACCATCTCCTCGCCATTTACCGACGCCAAGGGCCACGACTTCATCCTCTGCATGGACATCGGCCTGCGCGAGGACCACTGCTACGGCACCGTGGCCCCCAGGCCGCGCCAGGACGGCCCCCCGGCCTGCGTCTATGCGTCCGCGCCCTCCGAAAAGCCATGAAAAAGGCCGCCGGAAACCGGCGGCCCTGCGTGCGAAACCAACCTCCGCCCTTAGCTGGGGCGGATGGTGAGCACGGGAATCTCCGCGCTCTTGACCACCTTCTCGGCCACCGAGCCGAACAGGATGCGGTCGATGCCCCTGCGGCCGTGGGTGCCCATGACGATCATGTCCGCGCCTTCCTCCTTGGCGATGCCCAGGATTTCCTCGGCCGCGTAGCCCGTGGCCACCCTGCCACTGACGCCGAGGCCCTGGAAATTGTCCTGGATGAACACCTCCATGGTCTGCTCGGCTCCGTCCACGATGCCGCCCACGAAGTTCTCGATGCTCGACGGCGGCACGTGGAAGCCCACGTACTGGTTCAGGGACGGCGCCACGTACAGGACCACCAATTCCGCATTCAGCTTGGTCACGAGATGGGCCGCGTATTCCGCGACCTGGACGCTGGAATCGGAAAAATCTATGGCGCATAGAATCTTCTTGATCTCAGCCATGCTGTCCTCCTTGGCCGGACCTTGGTCCGGTCCGCTTCCCACCTAGAATATGCCCATAATCCATGAACAAAATTCTCCTCTCCTAGCCAATCTGTACCGCCGCCGGGCTCATTAGACAAGGGGTTTTTTCTCACGTATGTTTTGCTTTGCACGCACGAGGCCCCCCGGGCAGGCCGGTAAAAAATGCCGGGGGCCGAAATGAAAAAGCAAAGAATTTCGCTGTCATAAAAACTCAAGACGTTTGGCAAGGCTTTTGCAGCACCTCTGGAAACCAGCAGGATAGGAGTAGCAAGATGAAGATCCATCCTGATCAATTGCAGGCCCTGGAACAGGAGCAGGCCAAGTCCAAGTCTGCCCAGCAGGCCGACAAGGGCTTCGGGGAGCTGCTCGCCAGGGAAGTCGAAGGAAGCGCGTCGGGCGACGCGGCCCGGAGCGCGGCCCTCCCGCCACTGGGAGGAACGGCGCTCTCCGGAAACATCCTTGCGGCGCAGGCAGCCTCGGGCGAACCTTCGGAATCAGGGCAAGAAGTCATGGAACGTCTGGAGAGTCTCTTGGGCGACTGGGAAACCTACGCCTCCAGCCTCGGCTCCGCCGGCGGCGCCAGCCTGCGACAGGCCAACGGCGCCCTGGAGAACATCGAGAGCGAGGTGGCTTCCCTGAAGGAGACCATGTCCGGTAAGGACGCGGACGGCGAACTCAAGGCCGTCCTGGACGAGGTGGAGATCCTCGCCGTCACCGAACGCATCAAGTTCAACCGCGGAGACTACATCTAGCCCGCAAACCCGGACCGCCCCTCCAGGACGGCGGGGCAGGACCGGCCGGCCGGCGCGGGGACTACAGGGACGTGGCCCCGAAGTCGGCGATCACACGGTACGAGGGCCCGGAGGGTCCGAGAACGCTTTGCCACAACGTGAAGGCCCGCACCTCGAATGCGGGCCATCGCATTTCAGAGGCCTCCCGCGACATCCCGCTCCAGTCGTCGCCGCGCGCCCGGCGCACCCGCGCCAGGGTCAGGTGCGGCCTGTAGGCCCGGCTCTCGGGCTCGAAGCCCAGGGGCGCCAGCGCCCGCTCCACCTCTCCGGCCAGCCCGGCCACGGCCTCGGCCCCCAGGGCCAGGCCGACCCAGAAGACCCGCGGTTCCCCCCGGGGCGGGAAATACCCCGCGCCCCCGGCGCGCACGCTGAAGGGCCCGAAGGCCACCCCGGCCAGGGCCGCGCGGATGTCCGCCACGGCCTCCTCGGGCGCGTCGCCCAGAAATTTCAAGGTCAGATGCCAGTTGCCGGGCCTGGTCCAGGTCACCCGGGATTCCAGGCGCGGATCCCAGCGCCCGGTCATGTTCCGTAGGATCTCCTGGTACTCACCCGGCAGCCCCAGCCCCGTGAACAGGCGCATGGTCCCCATGCTCCACCTCCAGTGCCCCGCACAGCCCCCTGACCGCGGCCTCCACCGTGGCCCGGCGCACGGCCGCCCGGTCCCCGGCAAAGGAAAAACGCCTCGCCCAGGTCCGGCCCGGCGCCTTCCAGGCGATCCAAACCGTGCCCACGGGCTTGTCGGGAGTGCCGCCGCCGGGCCCGGCCACGCCGGACACGGCCACGGCGCAGTCCACGCCGAGCGCCGCGCAGGCCCCCCGGGCCATGGCCAGGACCACGGGCTCGCTCACCGCCCCGTGGGCGGCGAGGTCCCCGGGCGGCACGTCCAGCAGGCCTTGCTTGACCTCGTTGGCGTAAGCCACCACCGCACCCCTGAACCAGCCCGAGCTCCCGGCCACGTCCGTCAGGGACGCGGCGATGAGCCCGCCGGTGCAGGATTCCGCGGTTCCCAGCCACAGGCCGCGCGCCGCAAGCGACCGGCCCAGGTCCGCAATCAGTTCGTTCAGGGCATCCGTCATGCCCCCAACCTATCAATCCCGGGTTTGCCATACAACCCCGGCTGGGGTAATTCCCGGAAGGCGGAACGCGCCGAGGACAAACCCATGCAGATACCCGAACACCAGGCCCGCGTGGCCACGCTCATGGACAGGCTGGCCCAGGACCCGCCCCAGGTGCTGCTCCTGGAGGGCGGCACCCCGGACGAGCGCGAGGCCCTGGCCCTGTACTGGGCGCAGTTGCTGAACTGCACGTGCGGGAACGGGGCCTGCGGCACGTGCCCGTCCTGCGTGCAGATCCGCGACCTGGCGCACACGGACCTGCGCATCCTGGACGGCCGCGAGGCCAAGATCAAGATCGAGGAAGTGCGCGAGCTCAAGCCCCTGTTCGGCCAGCCCCCGCGCGGCGACGGCCGCAGGGTGGTCATCTTCCACGAGGCCCAGGAGCTGACCCCGTCGGCTGCCAACGCCCTGCTCAAATCCCTGGAGGAGCCCTGCCAGGGCACGGTGTTCATGCTGCTCACGCCGCAGCGCGAGTGGCTGCTGCCCACCCTGGTCTCGCGCAGCTGGGTCCTGACCCTGGCCTGGCCCCGGGCCGCCGGGGAGCCCGAGGACGTGGCCCGCTGGAAGGACGCCCTGATGCAGTTCTGGCGCACGGGCAAGGGCTGGTTCAAGCTGAGCGGGACCAAGGGCGCCCTGGACAAGACCCTGGCCATGCGCCTGGTGCTCTCCTGCCAGCGCGAATACGCGCGGGCCCTCACCGGCCACGCGGCCACGGACATGAGCCGGGGCTTCGCGCGCATGGCCCCCGGGCCCCTGAAGCAGGTGGACCTGACCCTGGCCCACGCCCAGGACGCCCTGAGCCTGTCCACCCCGGCCAATCCGGCCCTGGTCATGGACTGGATGGCCACCCACGTGCATGGAATTCTACGCGAAAAGTAGCCGGCTGTTGAAAAACGCACGTTCGCCGCGTTGCTGCGGAAAATTAAAACCCTCGCGTGTTGGGATACGCGTCGGACTTGACAATTTTTCGGAGGAAGAAAAATTGGTCGACGCGGCGTAGCGCGTCGCCCGCAGGGCAGCCAGCCAGGAAGGCTGACCGACAATTTCCCTTGCGCCTTGCGCCCGCACATTTTTGAACAGCCTGAAGAATGAATTATGATGTCGGGAGACCCTTCGCACCCGACAGCCACATAAATTTCCCCCGGGTCACGGCCCGGGGCCCTGACGATACAAGGAGCGCCCCCATGAACGACCTGCGCACGGTGCGCCCGGAGATTCCGGACTTCGAAAAATACACCGCCGGCATGGCCATCGAGGAAATCCAGGAGAAATACAACCTGGGCAAGGTCATCAAGCTGGCCAGCAACGAGAACCCCCTGGGCGCCTCGCCCGTGGTGCAGCAGGTCATCCGCGACAACGCGGGCCTGGCCTTCCGCTACGCCCAGGCCGGGACCCCGCGCCTGAACGCGGCCATCGCCGCGCATCTGGGCGTTCCGGCCTCGCGCGTGGTGGCGGGCAACGGCTCCGACGAGATCATCGACCTCCTGGTGCGCATCAAGGCGCGCCCGGGCAGTGACAACATCATCGCCTTTTCCCCGTGCTTCTCCATCTACAAGATCCAGGCCCGCCTCTGCGGGGTGGAATTCCGCCAGGCCCCGGTGGCCCCGGACTTCTCCTTCCCCTGGGACGACCTCCTGGCCCTGGCCGACGAAAACACGGCCCTGTGCTTCGTGACCACGCCGGACAACCCCTCGGGCTTCACCCCGCCCGTGGCCGACCTGGAGGCCCTGGCCCGGGCCCTGCCGCCCCAGTGCCTGCTGGTGGTGGACGAGGCCTACATGGACTTCGCCCGGCCCCTTCAGGATTATTCCCTGCTGCCGCGCCTGGGCGAATTCGACAACGTGGCCATCCTGCGCACCTTCTCCAAGCTCTACGGCATGGCCGGGCTGCGCCTGGGCTACGGGGTGCTGCCCGAATGGCTGGCGGACTACTGCCTGCGCGTGAAGCTGCCCTTTTCCGTGAACGTGCTGGCCGAGCTGGCGGGCATCGCCGCCCTCTCGGACGCCACCTACGTGAACGCCACCCTGGAGGCCGTGGACGCGGGGCGCGCCTACCTCGCGGACGAGCTCGCGGCTCTGGGCTGCACGGTGCACCCGTCGGGGGCCAACTTCATGCTCTTCGACCTGCCGGGCACGGGCCCGGACGCCGGGGAGCTGTTCCAGTCGCTCCTGGAGCGGGGCATCATCCTGCGCCCCCTGACCAGCTACGGCCTGCCCCATTCCCTGCGCGTCACCGTGGGCGACGCATCGGAGAACAGCGCCCTGATCGCCGCCATGAAGGAACTTCTGGCATGAGCGGCGCGCCGTACATCGTGACCCTGGACGGCCCCGCCGGGGTGGGCAAGACCACCCTGGCCAAGCGCGTGGCCGAGGCCCTGGGCATCTCCTACCTGGACACCGGGGCCATGTTCCGGGCCGTGGGCCTGTTCCTGGGCCCGGGCGCGGACCAACTGCCCGAGGACGAGCTGTCCCGCCGCCTGGCGGGCCTGTCCTTTTCCCTGTCCGGCTCCGGCGCGGACAGCGTGCTGTCCATGAACGGCCGCGCCCTGGGCGACGAGATCCGCACCGAGGAGGTGGCCGCCCTGGCCTCGGCCGTGGGCGCCATGCCCGTGGTGCGCGCGTACCTGAAGGACGCGCAGCGCGCCGTGGGCCGGGACACCTCCCTGGTGGCCGAAGGCCGGGACATGGGCAGCGTGGTCTTCCCCGAGGCCCGCTGCAAGGTGTTCCTGGACGCCGCCGCCCAGATCCGCGCCCAGCGCCGGGCCTGCCAGTTGCGGGACATGGGCCTGGAAGCCGACATCGACGAGATCGCCGAGAAGATCCGCGCCCGGGACCACCAGGACCGCACCCGCGCCGTGGCCCCCCTGCGCCCGGCCGACGACGCCCAGATCATCGACACCGGCGCCCTGGACATCGACGGGGTGTTCGAGGCCATCATGGCCGTGACCCGGGCGGACTGACGCGCCCCGGCTTGCCGGAAGCCGCGCGCCGCTGCTACCATCCAGACCAAGGAGGAAGCCATGGGCGAGAAAATGACCGTGCCCGGCGTGGCCGCGCGCAAGGGCGGCCGCAAGCTGACCATGCTCACGGCCTACGACGCGGTGTTCGCCCGCCTGGCCTCGGCCGCGGGCATGGACATGATCCTGGTGGGCGATTCCCTGGCCATGGTGGCCCTGGGCCAGCCCGACACCCTGGGCGTGGGCATGGAGGCCATGATCCACCACACCAAGGCCGTGGCCTCGACCGCGGGCGACTCCCTGGTGGTGGGCGACATGCCCTTTTTGTCCTACCAGCAGAGCGACGAGGCCGCCGTCCTGAACGCGGGCCGCTTCCTGGCCGAGGGCCGGGCCCAGGCCGTGAAGCTGGAGGGCGGGGCGCGCGTGCTGTCGCGCATCCGGGCCATCGCGGCGGCGGACATCCCGGTCATGGGCCACCTGGGCCTCACGCCCCAGAGCGTGGCCAAGCTGGGCGGCTTCAAGGTCCAGGGCCGGACCGGCGACGCGGCCGACGCCCTGCTCGGCGAGGCGCGCATGCTGGAGGAGGCCGGATGCTTCAGCCTGGTGCTGGAGGCCGTTCCCGCGCCCCTGGCCCGCTCCGTGACCGAGGCCCTGTCCATCCCCACCATCGGCATCGGGGCCGGGCCGCACTGCGACGGCCAGGTGCTGGTGGCCCAGGACGTGCTCGGTCTCTTCGACCGCTTCACCCCGCGCTTCGTGAAGCGCTACGCCGAGCTGGGCGAACTGGCTATCCAGGCCATGCAGGCCTACAAGCGCGAGGTGGAGGACGGCGTGTTCCCCGGCCCGGAGCACAGCTTCCCCATGCCCGGCCAACCCGAACCCAAGAAAGACTAGGCGGCCATGGACCTCTCCCTTCCCGCCCTGTGGCACGGCCTGGGCTGGCCGCTTCTGCGCCTGATCTTCTTCATCTCCGTGGGGCTCATGGTCGGCAACCTCATCGAGGCCCTGAACTGGACCCGCGCCGTGGCGCGCGTGGCCGAGCCCCTGACGCGCGTGGCGCGCCTGAAGGACGTCACGGGCGCGGCCTTTTCCATCGCCTTCTTCTCCGGCGTCACGGCCAACACCATGCTGGCCGAGGCCCACGAGCAGGGCACGCTGACCAACAGGGAGCTGACCCTGTCCAACCTCTTCAACAGCCTGCCCACCTATTTCCTGCACCTGCCCACCATGTTCTTCATCACCGCGCCCTTCATCGGCCACGCGGCCGTGGTCTACGTGGGCCTGACCCTGGGCGCGGCGTTCCTGCGCACGGCCTGCATCGTGGTCCTGTCCCGGGCGCTGCTGCCGCCCCTGGAGCCGGGCTGCGTGGTCTGCCGCCTGGACGAGCAGCAGTCCCGCACCTGGCGCGAGGCGCTTACGCGCACCTGGGAGCGCTTCACCAAGCGCATCAGGAAGATCCTGCGCATCACCGTGCCCATCTACATCCTGATCTTCTTCCTGAACGATCTGGGCGCGTTCTCGTTCCTGGAGCGGTTCATGGCCGAGCACGTGTCCGTGTTCTCCTGGCTGCCGCCCAAGGCCCTGGGCATCGTGGTCTTCCACGTGGCCGCGGAGTTCACCGCCGGGCTGGCCACGGCCGGGGCGCTTCTGGCCGACGGCAGCCTGGGCACGCGGGAGATCGTGCTGGCGCTGCTCCTGGGCAACGTGCTGTCCTCGCCCATGCGCGCCTTCCGCCACCAGTTCCCCTACTACGCGGGCATCTTCCGCCCGCGCGTGGCCGTGCGCCTCATCGCGGCCAACCAGAGCCTGCGCGTGGCCACCATCATCGTGGTGGGCGCGGCCTACTATTTCCTGGGATGACATGGGGCCACACGGCTGCGCACTCCGCTCCGCCGCCACCTGAAACCGTACACTTCGCCGGAGACGATTCATGAGCGTGGAATCAGTGAAACACTATCTCGCCGAGAACGCGCCCGACCTCGAGGTCGTGGAATTCGACGCCAGCACCGCGACGGTGCCCCTGGCGGCCAAGGCCCTGGGCGTGGCCGAGGGGCAGATCGCCAAGACCCTGTCCATGCGCCTGGGCGACGACGTGATCATCCTGGTGACCAGGGGAGACGCCCGCCTGGACAACCGCAAGTACAAGCAGCAATTCGGCGCCAAGGCCAAGATGCTGGAGGCCTCGGAAGTGGAGGACAGGACCGGGCACCCCGTGGGAGGGGTCTGCCCCTTCGGCCTCAAGGAGCCCTTCGCCATCTACTGCGACGAATCCCTCAAGGATTTCCAGGAGGTTTTCCCGGCGGGCGGCGCGCCCAACGCGGCCGTGCGCATCGAGACCCTCCGGCTGGCCGAGCTGGCCGACGCCACATGGGTGGACGTGGTGCAGAACGAGCATCCGCAAACCAAGGAGCAGCCATGAAGACCATCGGACTCCTGGGAGGCATGAGCTGGGAATCCAGCGTGGAATACTACCGCATCATCAACCGCGAGGTGGCCGCGCGCCTGGGCGGCGTGCATTCGGCGGACATCCTGATGCGCTCCTTCGACTTCCAGACCATCTACGACCCCATGCACGCCGGGGACTGGGACGGGCTGGCCGACCGCGTGGCCGACGCGGCCCGGGACCTGGAGCGGGCCGGGGCCGACTGCGTGCTCATCTGCACCAACACCGTGCACAACGTGGCCCCCGCGGTGCAGGCGGCGCTCTCCGTGCCCCTCATCCACATCGCCGACGCGGCCGGGGCCGCGGCCAGGGCGGCCGGATACGAACGCCTGGGGCTGCTCGGCACCCGCTTCACCATGGAGATGGACTTCTACGCCGGGCGGCTGGCCAAGGAATACGGCATGGAGGTGCTCGTCCCGGACGACGCGGATCGCGCCTTCGTGGACCGGGTGATCTTCGGCGAGTTGGTCAAGGGCCAACTCAGGGACGACTCCCGCGCCCGCTACGTGGAGATCATAGCGGATCTGGCCGGGCGCGGTGCCCAGGCCGTGGTCCTGGGCTGCACGGAAATCCCGCTCCTGGTGGGCCCCGGGGACTCGTGCCTGCCGCTCATCGACACCACGCGCGAGCACGCCCTGGCCGCCGTGGAATTCGCCCTGGCCGACTGAGTCTTCCGGCATTTTCCGCGCAAAAAGGCCCCGCCGCGCATCGCGCGGCGGGGCCTTTGCGTTTTCTCTCGCGCCTTGCTCAGCGCTTGTAGGTGCCCATGGTCTGGGCCGTGGCCAGCACGTGGCCCTGCATGGCGGCCTCCAGCTCCTCGCGCGAGGCCTCGGGCTTGAGGCCCGGGTCCGCGTCCAGGGCGTAGAGGGTGAAGAAGTAGCGGTGCGGGGCCCCGGGCGGCGGGCAGGGGCCGTTGTACCCCAGCCGTCCCCAGGAGTTGAGCCCCTGCTTGAGGCCCGAGGGATGCGCGTCCATGCGCGGCATCTTGGCGGCCAGCTGGAAGACCACCCCGGGGATGCCGTAGATCACCCAGTGGGTCCAGGTGCCGCCCGGCGCGTCCGGGTCGTCGCAGATGAGCGCGAAGGAGCGCGTGTTCTCGGGCGCGTCATCCCACTCCAGGGCCGGGGAAAAGTCGCTGGCGTCGCAGGTGTACTGCAGGGGGATGTGCTGGCCCTCGTCGAATGAGGAGCTCATGAGCTTCATATGCGGTCTCCGGGAGTGCGAACCAGGTTCCGGCCGGGTCAACCGGCCTTGACCTCGTCCCACACGGCGTTGAGTTCGTCCAGGCTGAGATCGGCAACGTCCCTGCCCCGGGCGCGCACGATCTCCTCCATGGCGTTGAAGCGGGCCAGGAACTTGTTGTTGGCCACGTCCAGGGCCATGTTGGCCTTGAGCCCGCGCCTGCGCCCGTATTCCACCAGGCTGAACAGGTAGTCCCCGAACTCCTCCTGCATGCGCGCGGCGTCGCCCGAGGCCTCGGCCTCCTTCCATTCCCGCCATTCGTCGGCCAGCTGGCCCTCCTGGTCCTGATCGTTCTCCCAGGTGAAGCCCGCGCGCGCGGCCTTGGAATGGATGCGGTAGGCCTTGAGCATGGGCGGCAGGCCCTTGGGCAGGCTGCCGTACACGCGCTTGGGCGCCTCGTCCTCGCTGGTCTTCTCGTTGCGCTTGATGCGCTCCCAGTTGGAGAGCAGCTCCTCCTGGGAATTGAGATGCAGGTCCGCGAACACGTGGGGATGGCGGCGAATCATCTTGGCCGCGCCGTAGCGCAGGGAATCGGCCAGGGTGAAGGAGCCCGCCCGCTCGTGCAGCGCGGCCACGAACAACAGGAGAAAGGCCACGTCGCCCAGCTCCTCCATGACCTCGGCGCGGGTCGTCTCGGTGGAGCGCTCCGGGGTGTCGGCGCGGATGGCCTCCACCAGTTCGAAGGCTTCCTCGATGATGTAGTCGGTAAGTGTCTGGGGGGTCTGTTCCCTGTCCCAGGGGCAGCCGCCCTCGCCCAGCAGGGAGTCGATGACCCCCATGAGCTTCTGCAGGGCGGCCCCGGCCTCGGGGGCCGATTCATCCTTTGCTGCGGTCATGTCTACTTGCTGTCGTCTTTTTTGAGATTTTTCAGAACGTCGCCCATCTTCTGCAACAATTCCATGGATTTTTCCTTCATCCCGGGGGAATCCTCGCCCCGGGCTTCGGAGTCCTCGCCGCCGACGAGGCCCTGCACGGCCTCCTGGCTCTGCTCGTTCATCGTCCTGGCCAGGGACGCGGGGTCGAAGTCCTTCATGTCGTCGGGCAGGACCTTCGCCAGGAACCCGGCCCCGGGCCTCAGGTACGGCACCGTGGCCGACTCCTCAAGGAATTTGGCGTCGGGCATGAAGGAATTGAGCCCCACCAGGATCACGCAGCACATCAGCCAGGCCTTGACCAGGCCCACGGCCGCGCCCCCGGGGATGTCCAACCAGAACACGGGCGTGATATGCAGAATGCGCGCCAGCAGCCAGGCCAGGAACATGACCCCCACCATGACCCCGGCGAACAGGGTCACGTAGGCCAAAAAATGCAACAAACCCGGGTTCTTGAACCAGGTCTGGTAGAACGGGACCAGGACCTCGTTGTAGTTGCTGGCCACCACGTACGCGGCCACCACGCCCACGGTGGAGGCAACCTCCTTGAACAGCCCCCGGAACACCCCGCGAATAAGGAAAAACAAGGCGATCGCGGCGAAAACGATGTCGAGAAAATTGAACATCAGGCACATCCTCGGCCGTCGGCTTTCGCCGAACTTGGGAAATGGTTGCAAGACTGCTCTGCGCGACTGTTCCACAGAGGTGTAGCAGATTGCAGAACAAAGGTGAACAGCCCGCAAGGCAGCCCGCCCCCCGCGCCCGCCGCCCGGGACGAAATCCGGCCCCGCACCGGCAAAACCAGTCGAACGGTTGCAGATACAAGTGAGCGGCGGCCAAGACCCGCCAAACGGCGGCCCCGCATTCGGGTTTCCACCCTTCCGCCGTTCACCGAAAAGAAGATGCGCGCCTTGCGCCCGGGGCTTACAACGGCTCCAAGTCACGGGTTTCCGCCGCCGCAGCCTGCGGCCGGGACGGGCCCACCAACAGACAAGGGGGTAGAGGCATGCAGGAATCAAAACGGATCTACTGGAAAACCAACCTCGGCTACATGGTCGTGCTGCTGTCCATCTGGGCAACGGTCTCCTACGGCTGCGGCATCCTCTTCGTCGAGCCCCTAAACGCAGTACGCCTGGGGGGCTTCCCCCTGGGATTCTGGTTCGCGCAGCAAGGCTCCATCTACGTCTTCGTCCTGCTCATCTTCGTCTACCACTTCCTGATGCGCAGGCTGGACCGTAAACACGACGTGCACGAATAGGGGATACCAGTCATGAGCATAACCACCTGGACCTACATCATGGTGGGTCTGACCTTCGGCATATACATCACCATCGCCTGGCTCTCGCGGGTCAAGGACACCAAGGGCTTCTACGTGGCGGGCGGCGGGGTGCCGCCCCTGGCCAACGGCATGGCCACGGCCGCAGACTGGATGAGCGCGGCGTCCTTCATCTCCATGGCCGGGCTGATCTCGTTTCTGGGCTACACCGGGGCCGTGTACCTCATGGGCTGGACCGGGGGCTACGTGCTCCTGGCCCTCTTGCTGGCCCCGTACCTGCGCAAGTTCGGCAAGTTCACGGTCCCGGACTTCGTGGGCGACCGCTACTACTCGCGCACCGCGCGGCTGGTGGCGCTCATCTGCGCCATCTTCGTGTCCCTGACCTACGTGGCCGGGCAGATGCGCGGGGTGGGCATCGTGTTCTCGCGCTTCCTTGAGGTGGACGTGAACACCGGGGTCGTCATCGGCATGGTCATCGTCTTCGTGTACGCGGGCCTCGGCGGCATGAAGGGCATCACCTGGACCCAGGTGGCCCAGTACTGCGTGCTCATCGTGGCCTTCCTCATCCCGGCCGTGGCCATCTCCCTGAAGATCACGGGCCTGCCCATCCCGCAGCTGGGGTTCGGCAGCACCATCGTCTCCGGCCCGGACGCCGGGGCCTACCTCCTGGAGACCCTGGACAAGATCGGCACGGACCTGGGGTTCCGCGAATACACCTCCGCCTTCGGCGCGGGCAACAAGTCCATGCTCGACGTCTTCGCCCTGACCATGAGCCTGATGGTGGGCACCGCCGGGCTGCCCCACGTGATCATCCGCTTCTACACCGTGCCCAGCGTGCGCGCCGCGCGCCTTTCCGCGGGCTACGCGCTCTTGTTCATCGCCATCCTCTATACCACGGCCCCGGCGGTCGCCAGCTTCGCGCGCTACAACATGATCGGCACCATCAACGACAAGCCCTACGCCGAGGCCCCGTCCTGGTTCTCCAACTGGGAGGGCACCGGGCTCATCGCCTGGGCCGACAAGAACAACGACGGCATCATCCAGTACCGCGCGGGCGCGCCCTTCGCGGGCAAGCCCTCCTTCACCGGCGAGCAGGGCCCGCTGGGCCAGCGCCTGATCACCAACGCCCTCACGGATTCGGAAAACGAGCTCTACGTGGACCGCGACATCATGGTCCTGGCCAACCCGGAGATCGCCGGGCTGCCCGCCTGGGTCGTGGCCCTGGTGGCCGCCGGAGGCCTGGCCGCGGCCCTGTCCACGGCCTCGGGGCTGATGCTGGTCATCGCCTCCTCCATCTCCCACGACCTCTACTACCGGCTCATCAACCGCAACGCCTCGGAGAAATCGCGCCTGGCCGTGGGCCGGGCCATGATCGGCGTGGCCGTGTGCGTGGCAGGATACTTCGGCATCAACCCGCCCGGGTTCGTGGCCCAGGTCGTGGCCCTGGCCTTCGGCCTCGGCGCGTCCAGCTTCTTCCCCATCCTGGTGCTGGGCATCTTCTGGAAACGGACCTCCCGCGAAGGTGCCATCTGCGGTATGATCGCGGGCATCGGCTTCACCATGCTCTACATCGTGCAGACCAAATTCCTGGGCATGGGCTGGTGGCTGGCGGGCATCAGTCCCGAAGGCATCGGGTTCGTGGGCATGCTCCTGAACTTCGCCGTCACCATCACCGTCTCGTACCTGACCCCCGCGCCGCCCCAGGAAGTCCAGGACATGGTCGAAAGCGTGCGCTTCCCCAGAGGCGCAGGCATGGCGGTGGACCATTAACGGCCGCCCCACAACGCAGCAATCGTGCGTTGTGGAACGACCTTGAGACAATAAAACTCATCGTCTGCTTCCCGGCCCCTGGCCGGGAAGCAGACGAAAAAAAACACACCATACAGGGATTCCCAAGGGGGTTACCCCCTTGGGCGGGGTGCAGGGGCAGCGCCCCTGCCCGCCGGAGGCCAAATGACGCACAACGACGTGTTCACGGCTCAGGCTTCGGAGTTGGTGCCGTTTTTGAAGCGCACGCTGCCGTTTTCGGATTTGCCGGATGCGGTGCTGATGCGCCTGGCCGGGACGTGCAGCATCGATTTCCAGCCCGGGGGCACACGGCTGCTTGTGCAGGGGGAAACGGTCATCAGCCATGTGCTGGTCATCCGCAGCGGCGCGGTGAAGCTGTATCTGTCCCGAGGCCAGGGCGAGGACAAGCCCATCGACTACCGGGGCGAGGGACAGGCCGTGGGGGCGCTCGGGGCCATCCGCGACGCCCCGGCCAGCCTGTCTGCGGTGACCATCGAGGACAGCTTCTTCTTCCGCATCCCGGCCCCGGAATTCCGCGAGCTGATCAAGGACCACCCGGCCGTGGCCCAGTTCTATTTGCACAGCTTTTCCGAGGACTACATTTCCAAGGCCTTTTCGGAGCTGCGGCGGCAGCACGCGGACCTCTGCGCGGCGAGCCCCCTGTATCTGTTTTCCACGCGCGTGGGCGAGGTGGTCAAGCGCGCGCCCGTGAGCATACAGAGCGGCAAGAGCATCCGCGACGCCGCGCGGCTCATGGAGGACGAGGGCATCGGCTCCATCCTGGTCACGGCCCCGGACGGCAGCGAGGAGGGCATCGTCACGGACAAGGATCTCAGGCGCGCCGTGGCCGAGGGCGAACCCTACGAGGCCCCGGTGGAGCACGTCATGAGCTCGCCACTGGCCTCGGTGAGCGGGCGCGAGTCCTGCTTCGACGCGCTCCTGAAGATGATGGACGCGCAGATCCACCACCTGGCCGTGACCCGCGAAGGCCGGGTCACGGGCATGGTCACGTCCCACGACATCATGCTCCTCTCGGGCCGCTCGCCCGTGTCCCTGTTCCGCGAAATTTTGTCCGTGCGCAGCCTGGAGGAGCTGCACCCCCTGTCGCGCAAGGTGCCGCTCACCGTGGGCGGGCTCATCGAGGAGGGGGCCAAGGCCGGGAACATCACGCGCATGATCACGGTCTTGAACGATTTGATCCTGGAGAAGCTCCTGAACATGCTCCAGGAGCAAATGGGCCCGCCGCCCGTGGCCTTCTGCTGGATTCTCATGGGCTCCGAGGGCCGCAAGGAACAGACCTTCCACACGGACCAGGACAACGCCCTGGTCTACCGCGACCCCACGGGCGAGGACGAGGCCGCGCGCGCCAGGGAGTATTTCCAGGCCTTCACCGAGGCGGCCATGGAGCATCTGGCCCAGTGCGGCTACCCCCCGTGCCCGGGCGGGATGATGGCCTCCAACCCGCAGTGGCGGCAGCCCTTTTCCGTGTTCCGCGACAAGTTCGAACTGATGATCATGAGGCCCGAGCCCCGGGAGGTGCTGCATTCCACCATCTTCTTCGACTTCCGCCCCGGGTACGGGGCCGCGAGCCTGGGCGACGCCCTGCGCAACCACGTCACCGCGCACGCGGCGCGCGAGGAGGTCTTCCTGCGGCTCCTGGCGCGGGACTGCCTCACGGTGCGGCCGCCCCTGTCCTTTTTCCGGGGCTTCATCGTGGAGAAGGACGGCGAGCACAAGGACACCCTGGACATCAAGGGCCAGGGGCTGACGCCCTTCGTGGACTTCGCGCGGCTCTTCGCCCTGCGCCACGGGATACGCGAGACCAACACCCTGGACCGCCTGGAAATATTGAGGGAACAGCGCCACGTGGCCCCGGACCTGGCCGTGGAGGCGGTGGAGGCCTACGAATTCCTGATGCAGCTGCGCCTGGTGCACCAGATGGGGCAGATCAACCGGGGCCAGGCCCCGGACAACCGCATGAACCCGGCCCACCTCTCGGACCTGGAAAAGCAGACCCTCAAGGAGGCCTTCGGGGTGGTCAATGGATTACAGGCGTTTATCAAGGATGTTTTCAGCCTGAACGTCGGATAGGCAGACCGCCCATAAACGCACGATTGCTGCGTTGCTGCGGAAAATTCAAACCCTCACGTATTTCAAATACGCATCGGTCTTGAATTTCCCTTGCGCCTTGCACTCGCACATTTCTGAGCGGTCTGCGAAAGCGGTGGACAACAAAATATCATAATAAAACAGCCAGGTATTAAAAAGGACGGGAATGATGATCGCCACGCACGCGGGGCTCACGGGGGGGCCGCTCGGATGGCTCCTGGGCCTGCTGGGAGGCGCGCCCGGGAACCTGTACCTCAAGCGCCAGCGGGCCGTGTTCTCCCGCCTGGACCAGGACCGGCCCCTCACGGACTACGAATTCTGCGTGCTGGACACGGAGCTCACGGGGCTCAACCCGCGCCGGGACGAGATCGTGTCCCTGGGCGCGGTGCGCGTGAGCAACCTGTCCATCACGGCGGAATCCTTCTATTCCCTGGTGGCCCCGCGCCGGGGCCTGCCCAAGGTCTCGACCATGATCCACCGCATCACCCCCCAGATGCTCGTGGAGGCCCCCAGGCTGCGCGCGGTGTTCCCCCGGTTCCTGGATTTCTGTGGCAACTCGCTCATCGTGGGGCACAACGTGGGCCTGGACATGAGCTTTTTGAACCGGGCGGCCACGCGCATCCTGGGCGGCAGGCTGCGCATCCCCTGCGTGGACACCATGCGCCTGGCCCAGATCCACCAGCAGGAGCTGTGGGAGAACTACTACGACCAATACGACGGCCAGGTCTCCTACCAGTTGTACGACCTGTCCCGGCGCTACAACCTCCCGGCCTTCAACCAGCACAACGCCCTGTACGACGCCATGCAGACGGCCTATCTGTTCCTGTATCTGGTCAAGAAGCTGGACTCCGGGGGCGTCAGAACCCTGCGCGACTTGTACCTGGCCGGGCGCAGCTGGAGATGGTATTTCTAGCCCACCTCCGCCACCGCAACCCGGGACAAGCGCATGAAAGGCTATTCCCTGCTCCTGGCCGTGCTCTGGGCCGTGACCGTGTTCCGCGACATCTGGAGTCTGGCCTATGCGCAGCATGTGTTCTTCGCCGTGCGCGCAGTGGGGGCCACGGTGCTCTTCACCCTCTGCCTGGCCGGGGCGTTGGAGCTGGGCTGGGGCCTGCGCCTAGCGCGCCTCAGGCCTTCGCAATGGCGGCTGGCGTACCTGGGCTGCCTGGGGCTGGGCGCGCTGCACGTGCTGGCCGGGGTCCACGGCGAGCTCCTGGGCCTGCCCGCGCCCGAGGCCGGGCCCTCGCTCCTGCGCATGGGCCTGAATTTTTTGCCCTACCTGCTTTTCGCCATCCCGGTGATCATCCTGGAACACGAGCGCAACCCCAAATAACCCCGTCTTGTGCAAGCCCTCGTGCAGATTTGTGCAATCATTTTGCACAAATTTGGGCAGTCCGTTGCACAAGCCGCGCGTCCCGCCTCGTCCGGCGCCCGACCCCTCGCCCGGGTCGGCGCGCCTCGGGCCCCATGGTTCAAGGCCCAAAAAATTTTCCCCGTTCCCGGCCCGGTCCAGGCACGGGCCTTGCTCTATGAGCATCGAACGCGGCAATCCCCCCGCGGGCAAGGGCCCGCTCAAGGGTTCACATACAATCATGATGCGCCTCCTCCCTGGACGGGCGGTCCCCACCGGACCGCCCGTCCGCTATTTTCTTTCAGCCCGCGATGGTCTGCGCTATACAGGGACGGCCATGAACGAAACCTTCCTGAGCATACGAGACGTGACCCGGCACTATGCCGTATCCCGGGGGCTCCTGGGCGCGGACGGCGGCGTGGTCCACGCCCTGGACGGGGTCAGCCTGGACGTGGCGCGCGGCGAGACCGTGGGCCTGGTGGGCGAGTCCGGGTGCGGCAAGTCCACCCTGGCGCGCCTGGCCCTGAGGCTGGAGCGGCCCACCTCGGGCACCATCTCCGTGCGCGGCACGGACATCTGGGACGCGCCCGCCGACTTTCTGAAGAATTTCCCGTCCACCATGCAGATGGTCTTCCAGGACCCGTTCTCGTCGCTGAACCCCCGGCGCACCATCGGGGCCACCATCACCGAGCCCCTGGCCATCCACGGCGTGGGGAAGGCCCAGCGCGAGCAAAAACTGCACGAGCTCCTGGACTGGGTGGGCCTCAGGCCCGAGCAGGCCGCGCGCTACCCCCACGAATTCTCCGGCGGCCAGCGCCAGCGCGTGGCCATCGCCCGGGCCCTGGCCCTGGCCCCGGACTGCGTGATCTGCGACGAGCCCGTGTCCGCCCTGGACGTGTCCATCCAGGCCCAGGTCCTGAACCTGCTGCGGGAGCTGCAGGAACGCCTGGGGCTGACCTACCTGTTCATCTCCCACGACCTGGCCGTGGTCAGCCATGTCAGCGACAGGGTGGCGGTGATGTACCTGGGCAGGCTGGTGGAGCTGGCCAAAGCCGGGGAGCTGTACGCCAGCCCCCTGCACCCGTACACCCAGGCGCTCCTCAAGGCCGTGCCCGTGCCCGACCCGGACGGCGGCAGGATCCAGCTCCACGTGCAGGGCGACCCGCCGAGCCCCCTGGACCCGCCCCGGGGCTGCGCCTTCCATCCCCGCTGCCCCCGGGCCCTGGACATCTGCGCCCGCGAGCGCCCGGCCTGGCGCGAGCACGCCCCCGGGCATTTCGCGGCCTGCCACCTCGCCTAGCCCCGGCCCCGCCCTTTTCTTCCGCCGGGAAAGGGACTACTGCTTCGGCATGCACGACGACGGCTCAAGCGATTTGCAACGCATCCCCGGCGTGGGCCCAAGCATCGCCGGCGACCTCCTGCGCCTCGGCCACGCATCCGTGGACAGCCTGCGCGGACAGGACCCCGAGGCCCTGTACCGGGCGCTCATGGATCTGGAAGGCCGCCACGTGGACCGCTGCGTGCTCTACGTGTTCCGCTGCGCGGTGTATTTCGCCCAGGGCGGGCGCGACGCGGAAAAGCTCAAATGGTGGAACTGGAAGGACGGGAAGTGACCATATCCTACGACGACCTGGCCGCGCGGATCATCGGGGGCGAGCCCCTGAGCCGCGACGAGGCCTATGACCTGGGAGGGCGCGTGGGCGACGCCCGAGACGGCGAAGCCCGGGAGATCTGCGCGGCGGCCCTGCGCATCAAGGAGGCGGCCTTTCCCGGGGTCGTCAGCCTCTGCGCCATCGTCAACGCCAAGAGCGGGCGCTGCTCCGAGAACTGCGCCTTCTGCGCCCAGTCCGCGCACCACGAGACGGGCTGCGCGGAATATCCCTTCCTGGGCGCCGCGCGCATCCTGGAGGCCGCGCGCAGGATGCGCGAGGCCGGGGCCGCGCGCTTTTCCGTGGTCACCAGCGGCAAGGCCCTCACGGGCAGGGATTTCGAAGAGCTGCTTGCGGCCGTGCGCGGCATCCGGGCCCTGGGCCTGGCCGCCGACGCCTCGGTGGGCATCCTCAAGCCGGAACAATTCAAGGCCCTGGCCGACGCCGGGCTGGCCATCTACCACCACAACCTGGAGACCGCGCGCAGCTTCTTCCCGCGGATCTGCACCACCCACGCCTACGACGAGGACGTGGACACGGTGCGCGCGGCGCTCACCGCCGGGCTGGACGTCTGCTGCGGCTGCCTGTTCGGCATGGGCGAGACCTGGGCCCACCGCGTGGAGCTGGCCCTGGAGCTCCGCAGCCTGGGCGTGGGCTCCGTGCCCGTGAACTTCCTGACCCCCATCCCGGGCACGCGCCTGGCGGACCGCCCGGTCATGGCCCCGGAAGAGGCCCTGAAGATCGTGGCGCTCATGCGCTTCATCCTGCCCGCGGCGCACCTGCGCATCTGCGGGGGCAGGCCCGCTGTGTTCGGCGCGCGCAAGGCCGAATTGCTGGCCTGCGGGGCCAGCGGGCTGATGATCGGCGACTACCTGACCACCCCGGGCGAGGACGCGGCCTCGGACCTGGAGGACTTGCACGCCCTGGGCCTGCGCCCGGAATAACGCCCGAACGCCGAGGACGGCCCCATGCCCGAACACGACGAGCACGCGCCCCTCACCACTCCCCTGATCATCCCCCTGAACCGCAGCGGGGTGCTGGCCTACATCCTGGGCCTTGCCGCCCTGGTCGCGGGCATCGGCGTTCTCCTCGTCCGCCAGGGCGGGCTGGACGCCGAATCCGGCCTGCTGCTGGCCCTCTTGGCCGGGGTGGGCTATTTCGCCGGGCCGGAGCTGGCCACGGCCCTGCGCACGCGCTACTGCCTGCGCGCGGACCAGCGGGGCATCTGCCTGGGCTGCTGGCGGCAAGAGGTGCGCATCCCCTGGGCCGCCGTGGCGCGCCTGGAATGCGCCAGCCCCACCTGGACCAGGCGCGGGGTGCAGAGCCTGCGCATCATCCTCAAGGATGCCCCCAGGCCCGGGGCCCGCGTCACGGACGCGCACGGGGCCGGGATGCCCGGCGCGCACAAGCGGATCACCGTGCGCGGCGTCTTCATCCAGGGCGACTGCCATGCGGCCAAGGCCCGGCTGGACGAGATGCTCGCGCGCCACGGGTCCCCGGAATCCGACATCCCCAGGCTGTGAACAAAGCCCGCACTTGACGCCGGGGCCGGGGATGCCTAGTTGTGGGGACCCCAGGGCCGCGCCCGCGGCCGAAACCCGAGGAGCGAGACCATGAGCACCACCCTGCAGAAGGCCGTGGCCGACGTGGCCGAGGTCATGAAGTTCGAGAACTGGCTGCGCTTCTACTTCGTCGTGGAGGAAGAGGGCGCACAGGAGAACGAGGCCCTGCGCATCCAAATCCCCGAAGAGCAGCTGGCCTACCTGAAAAAGACCCAGGAGCACCTCTACCCCCTGGCCGAAAAGTACGACGGCGAGCTCATCGACTACCACAAGTCCTGCAACGACACCTGCGCCCACGTGGCCCATCTCTACGACGGCACCAAATACCCCTCGGGCATGGTGGCCGAGGTCTGGGATTCCAAGGACCTCAAGGTCGAGATGTATCTCTTCGGCCTTTGGATGCAGGGCCACGAGTCCGTGCTGGACGAGGAGTTCATGGAATTCGTGCAGTGGATCGAGGGCTACGAGTCCTGGAAGGGCACCGACGAGGTCAAGGACTACCTCTCCCGGCTCACGGACGTGGGCCAGAAGGGTTGCGCCTGCAAGGGCAGCCAGGCCATGCACTAGCCGCATTTTCCCAGCGAATAGCCAAGCCCCGGCAAGCCCCCTTGCCGGGGCTTTTTTGCGCCCGCCCGCCCCGCGCGTCCGGGCCTTCTCTTTCCCCGGGGCATCCGCTAAGGTCCGGCCATGCCCAGAACCATCGTCATAGCCGGGACCCACAGCGGATGCGGCAAGACCACCGCGGCCCTGGCCCTGATGGCCGCCCTGGTGCGCCGGGGCCTCACCGTGCAGCCCTTCAAGGCCGGGCCGGACTTCATCGACCCCGGGCACCACGAGGCAGTCACGGGCCGCCCCTCCCACAACCTGGACGGCTGGATGATGGGCGAGGCCGGGGTGCGCGAGGTCTTCGCGCGCTACGCGGCCGACGCGGACGTGGCCGTGGTGGAAGGGGTCATGGGCCTGTTCGACGGGTTCTCGGGCACGACCGAAGACGGCTCCACCGCGCAGCTGGCCAAGTGGCTCGGCGCGTCCGTGGTGCTGGTGGTCGACGCGCGCTCCATGGCCCGCTCGGCCGCCGCCCTGGTCAAGGGCTACGCCGAGTTCGACCCGGACCTCGCCGTGGCGGGCGCGCTGTTCAACCGCACGGGCAGCGACAACCACCGCGCCCTCATCGCCGACGCCATGCTCGCCCTGCCCCACGTCCCGGCCCTGGGGTATCTCCCGCGCGACGAGGCCCTGGCCCTGCCCTCGCGGCACCTGGGCCTGGTCACGGCCGAGGACCATCCCCTGGGCCGCGAAGCCGCAGACCGGCTTGCCGCCTGGCTGGAGGCCGGGGCCGAGGTGGGCCGAGTTCTCTCACTGGCCCCAGAAATGTCGTGTGTCATGCCCTGCGCGCCGCCCTACGGCCGCACACCCAAGCCGCCCTCGGTGCGCATCGGCCTGGCCCGGGACGCGGCCTTCTGCTTCTACTACCGCGAGAACCTGCGCCTCCTGGAGGCGGCCGGGGCCGAGCTGGTGCCCTTCTCGCCCCTTGCGGACGCGGACCTTCCCCCGGATCTCGCGGGCCTGTACCTGGGCGGCGGCTACCCCGAACTGTTCGCAACGAAGCTCGCGGCCAACGCCTCCATGCGCGGCGCCGTGCGCGCCTTTTCCCTGGCCGGCCGCCCGGTGTACGCGGAATGCGGCGGGTTCATGTATCTCATGGAGTCCCTGGCGGACCAGGCGGGCGCGGAGCACCCCATGGCCGGGGTCTTCCCCCTGCGCGCGGCCATGAACGACCGCTTCCGCGCCCTGGGCTACCGCGAGGTGGTCACGCAGGAGCCCTGCCCCCTGGGCCCGGCCTGGACCATGCTGCGCGGCCACGAATTCCACTACTCGTCCGTCAGCGGCGGCGAGGACGCGCCCTGCGTGTACAAGGTCATGGACCGCACGGGCTGGACCGGGCAGCGCGAAGGCTGGCTCGCTAACAAGACCCTGGGCACCTACGTGCACGCGCATTTCACCTCCAACCCCGACGCGGCCGCCGCCTTCGTGGCCGCCTGCGCCGAGGCGCGCTGATGGCCGCCCCCCTGCGCGAAGGCTTCACCACGGGCACGGCCGCAGCGGCAGCGGCCAAGGCCGCAACCCTCCTGCTCCTGGCAGGCTCAGCCCCGGAGCACGTGGACACGCCCCTGCCCCCGGGCGGGCGGCTCCCCGTACCCCTGGACCGGGCCGAGCTTAAAGGCCCGCGGGCCGCGCGCGGTCGGGTGGTCAAGGACGCGGGCGACGATCCGGACGTGACCCACGGCCACGCCGTGGAGGCCTTGGTGGAGCTGGACCCGCACGGCGCGCCTGGGGAGATCATCGTGCGGGGAGGCCGGGGCGTGGGCCGCGTGACCCTGCCGGGCCTGCCCGTGCCCCCGGGCGAGGCGGCCATCAACCCGGCCCCGCGCCAGCAGATCCGCGCCGCCGTGGCCGAGGCCCTGGCCCGGGAGAACTACGCGGGCGCGGCGCGCGTCACCGTGGAGATCCCCGACGGCGAGGCCCTGGCCGAGCGCACCATGAACCCGCGCCTGGGCATCAAGGGCGGCCTGTCCATCCTGGGCACGCGCGGCACGGTGAAGCCCTTCAGCCATGAGTCCTACGCCGCGTCCATCCGTCAGGCCCTGGACGTGGCCCGGGCCCAGGGCCTCGCGGAAATGGGCCTGGCCACGGGCGGACGCACCGAGGCCCTCCTGCGCGCGGACATGCCGCACCTGCCCCCCGTCGCCTTCACCCAGTTCGCGGACTTCTTCTCCCTGGCGCTCTCCGAGGCCGCCGCGCGCGGCTTCGAGTCCCTGACCGTGGGCTGCTACTTCGGCAAGCTGGTGAAGATGGCCCAGAGCTTTCCCTATACCCACGCCAAGGACACGCGCATCGACTTCGCGCTCCTGGCCCGCTGGTTCGCGGACGCGGGTCTGGCCCCGTCCTGCGCGGCTCGGGCCGCCGAGGCCAACACCGCGCGCCACGCCCTGGAAATCGCTTGGGACGACCCGGCAAAGGATGTTATGCTGGAGCTGGTAACGGACAAGGCACTGAAATCGGCCAGGAATTTCGCGGGGCCCGGCCCGAGGCTCGACTACAGGGTCTACGGGTTCGACGGCTCCCCGCTCATCCACCGCAAGGGAGACTAGCCATGCCCATCCACGTGGTCGGCCTGGGCCAGGATCCGGGCAACCTGCCCGACTATTCCGAAAGCGTCGTGGAGCACGCCGAATGCCTGTTCGGCGGCCACGAACAGCTGGCGCACTTCGAGGACCATCCGGCCGAGAAGATCCCCATCACCGTGCCCCTGGACGGGGTCATCGAGCGCATCGCCGAGGCCTACGCGGACAAAAAGATGGTGGTGGTCCTGGCCGACGGGGACCCGCTGTTCTACGGCATCGGCGCGATCCTCATCGACCGCCTGGGGCCCGAGGACATCCACATCTACCCCAACGTGACCACCCTGCAGCAGGCCGCCGCGCGCGTGAAGATCCCCTGGCAGGACGTGGCCGCCGTGTCCCTGCACGGCCGCAGCGACTACGCGCCCCTGTATTCCGCGCTGATCAGCAACCAGTGGGTGGCCGTGTTCACCGACGCCAAATCCATCCCCTCGGCCATCGCCCAGGACCTCTTCGACAAGGGCGGCGAGACCCACTGCATGTGGGTGCTGGAGAATCTGGAGACGGAAAACGAGCGCGTGGGCCGCTTCGCCCTGGACGAGGCCCGGCGCAAGTCCTTCTCCAAGAAGAACCTCGTGCTCCTGGAGCGCCGCCGGGACCCGGAAATCCCCCTGGCCCTGGGCACGCCCGACGACCTGTTCATGCGCGAGAAGGACCTCATCACCAAGGGCCCAGTGCGCGCCGTGAGCGTGGCCGCGCTCAGGCTGCGCAAGGACTCCGTGCTCTGGGACCTGGGCGCGGGCTGCGGGTCCGTGGGCATCGAGGCCTCCAGCATCTGCCACCAGGGCCGCGTGTTCAGCGTGGAAAAAAACGCCGACCGCGTGGCCATGATCCGCGAGAACATCCGCCGCGCCGGGGCCTATCCCGTGGAGACCGTGCACGGCCACATGCCCACCTGCCTCGCGGAGCTGCCCGACCCGGACCGCGTCTTCATCGGCGGCGGGCTGCCCGAGGAAAAGGTCCTGGACACGGCCTGCGAGAGGCTGGCGCCGGGCGGACGGCTGGTGTGCAACGCCATCCTCCTGGACACCCTCACCAAGGCGCGCACCACCTTCGAGGCCCTGGACTGGGAATTCTCCATCACCCTGGTGCAGGCCGCCGAAACCAAACCCCTGGCTGGACGCCTGCGCCTGGCCGGAGACAACCCCGTGTTCGTGATCATCGCGGACAAGCCCGCGAAGTAGGAAGAAATTCGCCTCCGGCGGCTCAAGGGGATAATCCCCTAGCACTGCTGTCCCCATCCCTAAGGCGCTATGTTCACTTCGTTCCACACCGCCCAAGGGCTGGAGGCTGAGAATCCCTATAGAGGGACTTTCCCCCATATAAAAAGGTCTTTTGGAGGGGATGGGAGGGGGTCCGGGGGAGGGAAAGGGAACCTTTTCTCCTCAAGAAAAGGTTCCCTTTCCCTCCCCCGGTTCACGCCAGCCAACAAGGACGACACACATGGAAACGCTGAACGTCAGCACCCGCACCCGCGAAGAGCTGGTGGACATCACAGGCGAGGTGCAGGCCCTGGTCCGCGCCGAGGGCTGGTCCGACGGCGCGCTGCTGCTTTATTGCCCACACACCACCGGGGCCGTGACCATCAACGAGGGCGCGGACCCGGACGTGGTGCGCGACATCGTGGTCAACATGCGCACCCTGGTGCCCCACAGGGGCGACTACCGCCACGCCGAGGGCAACTCCGACGCGCACATCAAATCGTCCCTGTTCGGCTGCGGCCAGATGGTGATAGTCGAAGGCGGGCAGGTGCAGCTGGGCGCCTGGCAGAAGATCTATTTTTGCGAATTCGACGGCCCGCGCTCGCGCAGGCTGTGGGTCCAGTTCCTGCCGGCCTAGCGCGGCGGCCTTGGCCGCAACCAATCAAATTTCATATACAAGACGGATGACATCCACTACCGTGCAGTCATTCATTCCATTGCGGACGCAGGAGCACCAACAATGAGGATTTTCATCGGAGGCACCGGACGGAGCGGCACGACCGTCACCTGCCATATCTTCACCCAGCACCCCGATGTCCTGATGTTCATGGAGCCGCGCTTCATCAACGATAAGAATGGTTTGACCGACTATATCTCGGGCAAATGCGACCTCGCCGCGTTGCGGGCCGAATTCAGAACCAAATTCCTTCAATACCTGATCAGGGGCGTCCATCCCGTCCAGATCGAATTCTGGACGGAGTTCTACAACCAGGAGTTCATGGACAAGGCCTTCCGGGACTGCTTCACGCACGCCGACAGAATGGCGGACGCGAAGGCGTTCATCTCCTTCATCTTCGGTAAGGCCGTGGCGGCCAAAAACTTGACGAAATGGGTCGAAAAGACCCCCAACACGGTCGAAGTCTGCCACGTCCTGCTCGATATCTTCCCGGACATGAAATACATCCACAGCTTCCGCGACCCCCGCGACATATTCTGTTCCGTGCGCCCCATGGACTGGGGGCCGAACACGGTGGAGGAATTCATCCCCTGGTACACGACCACCATGCAAAACGCGTGGGCGAGCCGGGCCCAGGTTCCCGCAGAATGCTATTTTTCTTTCGATCTGGCCGACCTCGCCGCGAATCCCCGCAAGATGACGGAGAAGCTCTTCCGGTTCTCCGGTCTCGACCACGACGAGGCCAACGTCGCCCAGTGCGCGAAACGGGTGGAATCAACGAAAACGCATCTGCAGCGCTGGAAGCAAGAGCTGACCAGGCAGGAAAACATGGCCATCACGGCCTACTGCCTGCCGACCTACGAACACTGGCTCCAGCACCGCGAGACGGTCGAGGACTGACGCGCCTCTCTCGGCGACGACCGGTTGAGCCTCTTGATCCAACCCACCCACCTAGCCATGCCGACCACCACCCCGACATCCCGCGAGATTCCCCTGGCCCCGGCCGCCTCGGCCCTGCTCTTCGTGGACGCGCAGAACTACTGCTGCCACCCGGACGGGGGCGCCTTCAGGGGGCTCGCGCCGGAATACAAGGAGGAGCGCTGGGGGGAATTCTTCCGTGGGTTCGAGGCGTCGGTGCTGCCCAACATGCGGGCCCTGCAAACGGGCTTTCGCGGGCGCGGCTGCGAGGTGCTCTACGCGGTCATCGAAAACCTGACCCTGGACGGCCGCGACCGCGGCCTGGACTACAAGATCTCGGGCATCGACGTGCCCCGGGGCTCCTGGGACGCGCAGATGCTGGACCAGCTCGCCCCGGGCCCCGACGATATCCGCCTGCCCAAGACATCCTCTGGCGTGTTCGCCTCCACCAGCCTGGACTATGTGCTGCGCAACCTGGGCGTACGCCAGTTGGTGGTCGCCGGCGTGTTCACGGACCAGTGCGTGGAGTCCACGGTGCGCGAGGCTTGCGACCGGGGCTATCTGGTGACGCTGGCCACGGACGCCTGCGCCGCGCGCACGGCCCTGGGCCACGAAAGCTCGCTGCGCGCCCTGTCCGGCTACTGCCGCCGACGCGCCACGGCACGGATTCTGGAAGAACTGTAGGGCGGCCTACTCGTCCTTGAGCTCGCGGGTCATGAGCTCGCGCACGGCCTCGCGCGGGTCCTTGTCCTCGTAGAGCACCGCGTACAGCTGCTCGGTGATGGGCATGGACACGCCCAGCTTCTTGGCCAGCAGGTGCACGGACTGGGTGGTCTTCACGCCCTCGGCCACGGACTTCATGCCCGCCAGGATCTCGGGAAGCTTCTTGCCGCGCCCCAGCGCCAAGCCCACCTGGCGGTTGCGCGACAGGTCGCCCGTGCAGGTCAGCACCAGGTCGCCCAGCCCGGCCAGGCCCTGGAAGGTGGCCGCGTCCGCGCCCAGCGCCACACCCAGGCGGGCCATCTCGGCCAAGCCGCGCGTGATGAGCGCGGCGCGGGCGTTGTGCCCGAACTCCAGGCCGTCGGCGCAGCCCGCGGCCAGGGCGATGATGTTCTTCAGCGCCCCGCCCAGCTCCACGCCCTTGTAGTCCGGGTTGGAATAGACCCGCAGCGCCTCCGAGGACAACGCGGCGCGCAACTCCTCGGAAAGGGCGGCGTCGGCGCAGCCGAGCGCCACGGCCGTGGGCACCCCGGCGGCCACCTCCTTGGCGAAGGACGGGCCCGAGATCATGGCGAAGCGCGGGCCCATGTCCGCCAGCTCCTGGGCCACGATCTGGCTCATGGTGGCCAGGGTGTCCATCTCCACGCCCTTGTTGGCGCAGACTATCACCGGGGACCCGGGCAACAGCGGCTTGAATTCCCTGAGCGCGGCCCGGAAAAACTGGCTGGGCACCACGAACACGTGGTACGCCGCCCCGGCCACGGCCTCGGCCATGTCCGTGGTGGCCACGAGCCCCGGATCGAGGGCCGAGCCCGGCAGATACCATTCGTTCTCGTGGCGCTGGTTCACGGCCTCGAGCACTTCGGCCTCGCGCACCCAGAGGCGCACGTCCAGGCCCTTGGTGGCCCAGGCGTTGGCCAGGGCCGTGCCCCACGCGCCCCCGCCGATGACCGCTATCTTCATGGATCGTCTCCTGGTTGGTGTCGTTTCGCCCCCGCTGTGTACCCCGCGCCCCGGCCCATGGCAAGGCCGCCAAAGCCCCGCACCGGTTGCATCGCGGCCCGGCCTCGGGTATCTCTCATGGGTCCGCGCAAAACCAGACCCCAAGCCCACCGGAGCAGCCATGGCCAAGCAGTTCAGTCCCACACAGCAAAGGATCCTCGCCATCGTGCAGGCCGACCTGCCCGACGGCCCCGAGCCCTTCGCCGAGATCGCCCGCCGGACGGGCGCCACCGAGGACGAGGTCCTGGAGCTGTTGCGGGGCATGAAGGCCTCGGGCGAAATCCGCCGCTTCGGCGCGACGCTGCGGCACCAGAAGGCGGGCTACGCGCACAACGCCATGGTTGCCTGGCGCGTGCCCGAGGGCGCGGACGTGGACGCCGTGGGCCAAACCATGGCCGCTCGCCCGGAAATTTCCCACTGCTACATCCGGCGGACCACCCCCGAGTGGACCTACAATCTCTACACCATGATCCACGGGCAGAGCCCCGGGGACCACGCGCGCGTGGTGGCCGAACTGTCCGAGGCCACGGGCCTCACGGACTACGACGTCCTGGAGAGCGTCCGCGAACTCAAGAAAACCTCCATGGTCTATTTTCAGGAGAACGACGCATGATCCATTCCAAGCAGCTATTCGAGCGGGCCCAGAAGGTCATTCCCGGCGGCGTGAACAGCCCGGTTCGCGCCTGCAAAAGCGTTGGCGCGGACCCCATGTTCATCGGCCGGGCCTCCGGGTCGCGCCTGACCTCCGTGGAAGGCATCGAATTCGTGGACTTCGTCATGAGCTGGGGGCCCATGCTCCTGGGCTACGCCCACCCCGAGGTGGCCGCGGCCGCGGCCAAGGCCGCCGCGCGCGGCGCGAGCTTCGGCGCGCCCTGCGCCCTTGAGGTGGAAATGGCCGAGATGGTCGTGGACATGGTGCCCTCCGTGGACATGGTGCGCATGGTCAATTCCGGCACCGAGGCCACCATGAGCGCGCTGCGCCTCGCGCGCGGCTGCACCGGCCGCTCCAAGGTCGTGAAGTTCGAGGGCTGCTACCACGGGCACGCGGACAGCTTCCTGGCCAGCGCGGGCTCGGGCGTGGCCACCCTGTCCATCCCCGGCACCCCGGGCGTGCCCGCCGAGACCGTGGCCCACACCCTGCTCGCGCCCTACAACGACCTGGAGGCGGTGAAGGCCCTGTTCCAGGCCCAGGGCCAGGACATCGCCGCCGTCATCGTGGAGCCCGTGGCCGGGAACATGGGCTGCGTGCTGCCCGCGGCCGGATTCCTGGAGGGCCTGCGCGTCCTGTGCGACGAATACGGCGCGCTGCTCATCTTCGACGAGGTCATCACCGGCTTCCGCGTGGCGCGCGGCGGGGCCCAGAAGGCCTTCGGCATACAGCCGGACCTGACCACCCTGGGCAAGATCCTGGGCGGCGGCTACCCCGTGGGCGCGTACGGCGGCAAACGCAAATTCATGGAACGCGTGGCCCCCAGCGGCGACGTGTACCAGGCCGGAACCCTGTCCGGAAACCCCGTGGCCATGGCCGCGGGCCTCAAGACCCTGCAGATCCTGGCCGCGTCGGACTACAAGGCCCTGGCCGCGCGCACCAAGGCCCTGACCGGGGAGCTGGCAGCCATCTTCAAGGAAAAGGGCGTGCCCGCCTGCATCAACACCATCGCCTCCATCTTCACCGTCTTCTTCTGCGAGGGCCCGGTGAACAACTTCGAGGACGCCAAAAAGGGCGACACCGGGCGCTACGCCCGGTTCTACGGCCAGATGCGCGAGGCCCACGTGAACCTCGCGCCCAGCGCCTTCGAATGCGCCTTCACCTCCTTCGCCCACACCGAGGACGACTACGACCGCTTCCTCTCCGCCGTGCGCAAGGCGGAACTGTAAAGGCAATGTGGGGGCGCTGCCCCCACGCCCCCGCCCAAGGGGATAATCCCCTTGGGAATCCCTATTTGGTGTGGGAGGTAAACCGCCTACCCCAATAGAAGGATGCAAGGGGGTTACCCCCTTGCCAGGGGGCCCGGGGGACAGCGACCCCCGGCCGCCGGAGGCCTCCATGTTCGAACCCGATCCCGGTTCCACAGCCCGCCCGGGCCAGCGCAAGGACGCTGCCGTGTACGCGCTCACGCCCCAGGGGGCGCGGTTGGGGCGCGTGTTGGCGCGGGAGTTGGGCGGCGATCTGTTCGTGAGCGCGCGGCTGGCGGACGGAGGCTTCGGCCAGGCCGGGACCTTCGACAGCCTGCCGCCCTTTGTGGGCGCGGTGTTCGCGAGTTATGCGGCGCACGTGTTCGTGGCCGCGGCGGGCATCGCGGTGCGCTGCGTCGCGCCGCTGCTCCTGGGCAAGGACCGGGACCCGGCCGTGGTGGCCCTGGACCAGCGCGGGCGCTTCGCCGTGAGCCTGGTCTCCGGGCACCTGGGCGGAGCCAACGATCTGGCCCGCAGGATCGCGGGGATCACCGCCGGGCAGGCCGTGGTGACCACGGCCACGGACACCGAGGACCTGCCCAGCCTGGACGTGCTGGCCCAGGAGCGCGGCCTGGCCATATTCAATCTGGACGCGGTGAAGGCGGTGAACGTGGCCCTGCTCGCGGGCGAGACCGTGCAGGTCCACGACCCGGACGGCTGGCTGCGCCTGGCCCCGGAGGCGGGCGTTGAGCATCCGTGGAGCGCGCATTTCCGGCCCGTGGCCGACGCGGCGGGCTGGATTCCCGGGGCCCCGGGGGTCTGGGTCACGCACCTGGCCAGGGAGCCAGAGGAGAACATGCTGCTGCTGCACCCGCCCTGCCTGGCCGTGGGCGTGGGCTGCCGCCGGGGCATGGACGCGGAGGCCATCCTCGCGGCGGTGCACGAGACCCTGGCCGCCGCCGGGCTGGCCCCGCAGGCCGTGCTGGCCCTGGCCAGCATCGAGGCCAAGCGCAATGAGCAAGGCCTGCTGGAGGCCGCGGCGCGCCTGGGCCGGGGACTGTTTTTCTACGACGCCGGGGAATTGGCCGGATTTGATACGCCCAACCCTTCGGACAAGGTGCTTCAGACAATGGGCACGCCCTCGGTGAGCGAGGCGGCGGCCCTGGCATGCGCGGGAGCCGAGGCGCTCCTGGTGGAGAAGACCAGATGCAACGGTGTGACGGTGGCGGTGGCCCTGGTTCCCTGACCGTGGTCGGCCTTGGCCCGGGGGACGCGTCCCTGCTGGCGCCCATGGCCCTGGCGGCGCTCACGCGCGCCCGGGTGCTGGTGGGCTACGGCACGTACATGGACCTCCTGGACCCGGTCCTGCGCGAGGGCCGCGATGTGGTGGTCACGGGCATGAAGCAGGAGATGCGGCGCGTGGCCGAGGCCGTGGACCGGGCGCGCGCGGGCGAGGACGTGGCGCTCATCTCCTCGGGGGACGCCGGGGTCTACGGCATGGCCGGGCTGGCCCTGGAAATCCTGGAGCAAACCGCGGGGGACGGATTGCCGGACCCGGACTTCACCGTGGTCCCGGGCATCCCGGCCCTGGCCGCCGGAGCCGCGCTGCTCGGCGCGCCCCTGACCCACGACTTCGCGGTCGTCAGCCTCTCGGACCTGCTCACGCCCTGGGAGGCCATCGAGAAACGCCTGGACCACGCGGCGGCCGCCGACTTCGTCATCGTGCTCTACAACCCGCGCTCCAAGCGCCGGGACTGGCAGCTGCCCCGGGCCCTGGAGATCATCGCCGCGCACCGCGCGCCCGAAACCCCCGTGGGCCTGGTGCGCTCGGCCTACCGCCAGGGGCAGGAGGTCTCGGCCGCCGCCCTGGCGGATTTCGACCCCGGCGAGGCGGACATGCTGTCCATCGTGTTCGTGGGCAACTCGGCCACGCGCCTGTCCGGCGGGCGCATGGTCACGCCCCGGGGCTATCTGGAGCGTTACGGCACAAGCTAAACATTTCAACGCGCCGCGCCGATAGGTCAGATGCGTCCCCGGTTCGCGAAAGCTCCGGCAAGAGGCGAAAACAGCGCGTATTTCCAGGCCCGGCACCCGTTCGCGCCCGCCCGCACGTCTTGACACGATGGGCAAGCTACAATAGTGGTGCTCAATGAATACTTTATCATACCTTATGAGGAGGTAAGTCTGAGATGAAGAGATTCCTGACCATGGGTCTGGTCTGCGCGGCACTCGTCTGTTTCTGCGCGCTGCCCGCCCTGAACGCCGCCGATGCGCCCGCCGACGGTCTGAAAATGGCTAACACCAAGAAACCGGTCACCTTCAACCACTCCACCCACAAGGGCGAGGACTGCAAGGTCTGTCACCACACCTGGGACGGAGCCGCGCCCATCAAGAAGTGCTCCGACGCCGGCTGCCACGACAAGTTCGACAAGAAGGACAAGAGCAAGAACAGCTACTACCAGGCCATCCACAGCAAGAAGGCCTCCAAGCCCACCTGCGTGTCCTGCCACAAGGACGTCGCCGGTGCGGACAAGGACAAGAAGAAGCTGCTCACCGGCTGCAACAAGTCCGCCTGCCATCCGTAGGCCCCAAATGGCATTCCGGGGCCGCGTAAGCGGCCCCTTTCCTTCACACAACCGCGAGGTGTTCCATGGTCCCTGACAACCCCAACGATGAAGTCCTCGAACTCACCGACATCATCAAAAAGGGCGATCTTGCCTCCGGCGGCGAGGACGGCGGGGACGACGACGTCGACCTGGGCTTCGAGCAGGAACTCGAGGAACTCTTCGCGGACAGCGACGACGAGGACGGCGGCAAGGACGACGACGAATTGGACCTCTCCAGCCTGGACGAGGAACTCGACGCCCTGGGCGGCGATGACGCCGAAGACAGCGCCGAGGAAGCCGACCTTTCCGACCTTGACGACCTGCTGGGCGACGACGAGGACGATGCGCCCGCGCCCGACGCCGGGGGCGACGACGACCTGGACGACCTCTCGGATCTCGACGACCTGCTCGGCGACGACGGAGACGACGCGGCCGAAACGGCCCAGGCCGAGGACTCCGGCGACGACGATCTGGGCGACCTGGACGACCTCTCGGACCTCGACGACCTCCTGGAGGCGGGGGACGGAGAGGCCGCGGACGCCACGGACGCTGTAGCCGACGAGCCCGACGAGAGCGCCGAGGCCCCCAGCGAGGAAGAGGCCTTCCCGGACCTGGACGACGATCTGGATGGCCTGGACGATCTGGAGGCCTCCATCCAGGACCTGGACGACACCCTGGACGGCCTGGAAGACCTGGACGAACCCGAGGAGGCCGAAGCGGCCGAGCCCGCCGAGGAGCCCGCCGCCCAAGAGCCGGCTTCCGCCCGGGTGGCCGACGGGCCTCCGGCCGTGCTGCCCCAGCAGGCCGTGGAGGAACTGGTCGCGCGCCTGGACAAGGTGGAGAAGACCGTGTCCAAGGAACTCCAGGACCACGTCAAGGACATCCTGGCCAAGATGGGCCCGGGCGACGCGCAGGCCGGGCCGGACATCGAAGCCCTCAAGGCCGAGATCAAGGCTGAGATCATGGCCGACCTGGAGAAGGAAATCGCGGCTGCCGCGGCGCGGGTCATCCGCGAGGAGATCGCCGCGCTCATGGGCTCGGGCGAATAGGCCCGGGAGACATCAATCTTTCCGAAAGGTTCGCGGGGGTCCGCGGACCTTTCGCCGTTTCAGGCCTCTCGACTCCACCCCCGGCCCATGCTACACGAAGCGAAAAACGGGGAGGGCTTGACAGGTTTTTCCCGTTTCCCGCCCGGTACGCCAGACCATGGGGTCCAGGCCGTTTCCCCCCGGGCGGGTTTTCCCCGACGCAACAGGGTGAAAAACCCCCTCCCAGGCTGTTCAAAGCGGAGATGCCCGTGGACAAGGTCCAGAAAGAAGCCCTGCAGGTGGCCAAGGAAATCACCGTCAAGTTCATCGAGATCGGCCGCATCTCGCCCGGCAACTTCCCGGAAATCTTTTCCAGCATCTACAACGAGGTCCTGCGCACCATCAGCGCGGACCCGCGCAACGCGGCTTCGCAAGACGCCGAATAAGGCCCGCGACAGATGCTTGAAAACGATCCCCGCGAACAGGCGGGCCGCGTGCGCCAGATGTTCGGGCGCATCGCCGGCTGGTACGATTTCCTGAACCATTTCCTGAGCCTGGGCCTGGACATCGTCTGGCGGCGGCGGCTGGTGCGCGCGGTGCGCCCAGGCCGCACGGGCCGCATCCTGGACCTGGCCGCCGGGACCATGGACGTGACGCGCGCCCTGCTCGACGCCCATCCGGGCGCGCGCGTGCTGGCCATGGACTTCGCCCGGCCCATGCTGGAGCGCGGCCTGCCCAAGGTCAGCCATCAGGCCCGGGACGTGCTGCCCGTGCTGGCCGACGGCCGGTCCCTGCCCCTGCCCGAATCCTGCGTGGACGGCGTGACCATCGCCTTCGGCATCCGCAACATCCGCCCCCGCCAGGCGGCCTACGCCGAGATCCTGCGCGTGCTCGCGCCGGGCGGCCGCCTGGCCATCCTGGAGTTCGGCTCCTCGCGGCGGCCCATCTGGAAGGGCCTGTACAATTTCTACCTCAACGGTATCCTGCCCCTGGTGGGACGCCTGATCTCCGGGGACCGCAAAGCCTACTCCTACCTGGCCGAGACCATCGCCGACTTTCCCACGGCCCCGGACCTGGAGCGGGAACTGCGCGACGCGGGCTTCGTGCGCGTGGACCACGAGTCCCTGCTCTCGGGCATCGTGAACATCCACGTGGCGGAGCGCCCCCTGAGCAACGGGCTCTACGTTATGGGCGCGCCCCGGGACGCCCAGGCCGCGCCGCGACCCGAACCCGAGGAGGACCCCGTGGGCATCACCGCGCGCTGCGCGGCCAACACGGCGGCCGGGCTGAAGGCCATGGAGGCCGCCCTAGTCCCTGCGGCGAAGGCCCCGAAGGCCAAGGCGAAAACCAAGACCGCCGCTGCCGGGACGGAAAAGGCCCCCGCGAAAAAGGCCCCGGCCGCCAAGGCGGCCAAGAAGCCCGCCGCGCCCGGGGCGGCGAAAAAGGCGACAGCAAAAAAGACGGCCGCAAAGGCCGGGACGGCCAAGGCGACGACCAAAAAGGCCGCCCCCAAGGCCACGGCGAAAAAGCCCGCTACCCCGAAGAAGACAGCGGCGAAGAAAACGACGAAGTAGCTAGCGAAGGTTTCAGGATCTGGCCAGCCAGACGAGGAACAGCCCGGCCAGCACGGCCGCGCCGCCCATGAAGCGGATTTCACGGGCCGGGCGCTCGGCCAGCAGCCTGAGCATGGCGGGCAGCTTGTCCGCAGCGAGAAAATACGCGGCCCCCTCCAGGACGAAAGCCAGGCCCAGGGCCGCGAGAAAGGTTTTCCAATCGAACATGCGACACTCCTACCCGCAGGCGCGGGCCTGTGTCCACCCCGGAGTGCCGCGCAAAGGAGCAAAGAAGAAATGATCAGTTTTGAGGACCTTGCAAGCGGCCGCAAGCCCGTGGCCGTGGTGGGACTCGGATACGTGGGGCTGCCCTTGGCCGTGGCCCTGTCGCACCATTTCCAGGTCATCGGATTCGACATCTCCGAAAGCCGCGTCAAGGAGCTCGCCGAGGGGCGGGACCGCACCGGCGAAGTGGACGCCGCCGCCCTGACGGCGTCGACGGCCGCCTATGCCTGCGACCCGGCGGAACTCGAAAAGGCGGGCTTGGTCATCGTGGCCGTGCCCACGCCCATCGACGCCTACCGCAGCCCGGACCTCGGCCCCGTGCGCGGGGCGTCCGCCACCGTGGGCAAGCACCTCTCGCCGGACACGGTGGTCTGCTACGAATCCACGGTCTATCCCGGGCTCACCGAGGAGGTCTGCGTACCGCTCCTGGAGCAGAACTCCGGGCTGGCCTGCGGCAGGGACTTCTTCGTGGGCTACTCGCCCGAGCGCATCAACCCCGGGGACAAGGTCCACACCCTGGAGACCATCGTCAAGGTGGTGGCCGGGCAGGACAAGGCCACGGCCGACCTCCTGGCCCAGGTCTACGGCTCGGTGGTCCGGGCCGGGGTGCACCGCGTGACCAGCATCAAGGTGGCCGAGGCCGCCAAGGTCATCGAGAACACCCAGCGCGACCTGAACATCGCCCTGATGAACGAGCTGGCCCTGATCTTCGACCGCATGGACATCGACACTCAGGAGGTCCTGGAGGCCGCGGGCACCAAGTGGAATTTCCTGCCCTTTAGGCCCGGCTTGGTGGGCGGCCACTGCATCGGCGTGGACCCCTACTACCTGACCTTCAAGGCCGAGGCCATGGGCTTCCACCCCCAGGTCATCCTGGCGGGGCGCAGCACCAACGACTCCATGGCCAAGCACGTGGCCGAGAAGACGGTCAAGCGCCTGATCCACAAGGAATGCCTGGTCAAGGGCGCGCGCGTGGGCGTCCTCGGCCTGACCTTCAAGGAGAACGTCCCGGACCTGCGCAACACCAAGGTGGTGGACGTGATCTCCGAGCTCGAGGAGTACGGGGTGGAGGTCCTGGTGCACGACCCCATGGCCGACCCGGCCGAGGCCAAGGCCGAATACGGCATCGACCTGACCCCCCTGGAGCGCATGACCAACCTGGACGGCCTGATCCTGGCCGTGGGCCACGAGGCCTACCGCGGCCTGGACATGAGCTTCGCGGGACTGGCCCGGTTCTTCGCCCGGCCCCGGGGCGCGGTGGTCCTGGACATCAAGGGCTTCCTCGACGGGACCAGCCTCAGGAACCTGGGCGTGGACTACTGGCGGCTGTAGGAGAAGGCATGGCCGAGGACGTTGCGCGCGTCGTCTGCTGGCGCGACTGCTGAAGCGGGTTCCGCGAGGTGAGTTCGCACCTCGCCGCCCTGGCCCCCGGAGGGCGCATCGAAGCCGAAGTGGACGGGGATTCCGTGTTCAAGATCGAGATCCTGGCCCGGCACCATTCGGCGCGCATCGCCGCGCGCGAAACAGCCCCCTCCGGCCATGTGCTCCTGACCCTGGAAAAAACCGAATCCGAACAAAACTGACAGCGAATCGAGCACCCTCATGCTGGTCCTGGCCTTCGCCACCGCGCGGGAATGCGCCGCCGCCCTAGACACCGCCCCCCCCGAGCCGGGAGGCTGGGCGCGCGCGGCCGTGGCCGGGCGCGAGGCGCTGGTCCTGGTCACCGGGGTCGGCCCGCTGAGCGCGGCCCTGGCCCTGGGACGGCTGCTGGGCGAACAATCCCCGCGCGGGGTCGTGAACCTCGGCGTGGCCGGGGCGTTTTCCGGCCGCCTGGCCCTGGGAACGACGGCCGTGGTACGCGAGGAGATCTGGCCGGAATACGGACTGCGCACGCAGGAAGGCGTGGACGCGCGCGGCCTGGGCTTCCCCCTGGCCGAGACGCCCGGGGGCCCGGTGTACAAACGCATCGGCCTGGACCCCGGGGGCGCGGCCCGCGAGCTGGGCCTGGCCCTGCCCGGGGACTGGCCCCTGGCGGCGAGCCTCACCGTGTCCGGCGTAAGCGCCGACGCGGCCGTGGCCCGGTCCATGGCCCGGACCTACGACCCGGACATGGAGAACATGGAGGGCTTCGCCCTGGCCCTGGGCTGCCTGCGGGCGGGCTTGCCCTTCCTGGAGGTGCGCACCGTGTCCAACATCGTGGGCCCGCGCGAGGCCGGGGGCTGGGACCTGCCCGGCGCCCTGGCGGCCCTGGGCCGCGCCGCGCGCGCCCTGCTGACGGAGAATAAATCATGAACGGCTCTTTGAGCGTGGCCATATCCCCCTGCCCCAACGACTCCTTCATCTTCGCGGCCTGGATCCTGGGCCTAGCCCCGGAAGCGGCCCGGATTCCCGCGCGCTTCACCTGGGCCGACGTGGAGGAACTCAACCAGGCCGCCGAGGCCCGGCGCTTCGACGTGGTCAAGTTGAGCGCGGCCGCGGCCCTGGGCCTCACGGACAGCTACGAGATCCTGCCCTCGGGCGCGGCCTTCGGCCTGGGCGCGGGCCCCAAGCTCGTGGCCCGGCCCGACGCCCCCGCGCGCCCCAGGGTGGTGGCCGTGCCCGGGCTGCGCACCACGGCCCTGGCCGTGCTGCGCGCGGCCATGGACGAGCCCTTCGAGGCCAAGCCCATGCTCTTCTCGGACATCGTGGCCGCCGTGCAGGCGGGCCGGGCCGACGCCGGGCTGCTGATCCACGAGACAGCCCTGGCCCCGGAGCGCCACGGCCTGGAAATCCGCCTGGACCTGGGAGCGTGGTGGGCCGACGCGACGAACGGCGCGCCCCTGCCCCTGGGGGTCATCGCGGCCCGGCGCGACCTGCCCGGCGACGTGCGCCAGGGGGCGGCCCGCGCCATCCGGGCCAGCATGGAGCAGGCCCGCACGGCCCCGGAATCCATCCTGCCCCTGGTGCGCATCCTGGCCCAGGAGCTGGACGAGGCCATCCTCGCCGCGCACATCGAGGCCTACGTCAACGACCTCAGCCTGGACATGGGCGGGCGCGGACGCGAGGCCCTGAAACACCTGGAGGCCATGGTCCGCGGCGCATGATTTCATGTTAAGAATTGGCTCAACCACTTGCCCTCCCGGGCAAAAACCGGATACAGACCCCTCATGCAAGACATCATGCGATACCTGCAGGGCGAGTTGCCAAGGATCAACGCCTTCCTCGACGAGCAGGCCGCCGCGCTGGATCCGGTGGTGCGCCCGTCCGTGGAGCACGTCCTGGCCGCCGGGGGCAAACGCCTCAGGCCGCTGTTGACCATCCTCACGGCCCGCGCCTTGGGCGCGGGGGACGAGGTCTACCCCCTGGCCTGCTCCCTGGAGCTCCTGCACTCGGCCACGCTCTTGCACGACGACATCCTGGACGACGCCCAGCTCAGGCGGGGCCGCCAGGCCGCGCACCTGGCCTTCGGCAAGTCCACCACCATCCTGGCCGGGGACGTGCTCCTGGCCCTGGCCAACCGCCTGGTGGCCGACTACGGCAAGCCCCGGCTCACGGCCGTGCTCTCCGAGGCCATCATGCGCACGGTGACCGGCGAGGTCATGGAAATCGCCAACGTGCGCAACACCGCCCTCAGCCACCAGGAATACATGGACATCATCACCGGCAAGACCGCCTACCTGTTCCAGGGGGCCTGCCAGTGCGGGGCCATCCTGGCGGAGGCCGAAACCGGGATCGAGCAGGCCGCCCACGACTACGGCCTGAGCCTGGGCATCGCCTTCCAGCTGGTGGACGACGCCCTGGACTACGTGTCCCCGGCCGAGGTCACGGGCAAGCCCTCGGGGGGCGACCTGCGCGAAGGCAAGGTCACCATGCCGCTCATCTCCTACCTCCAGAGCCTGGACGCCGACAGCCGCGAATCCCTGCGCGCCCGATTCGCCGCCGGAACCCTGGACGACGAGGAAATCGCCCGCGTCACCGCCGGCGTGGAGCGGGGCGGGCTGGTTTCCGACGCCCTGGACGAGGCCCGGCGCCACGTGGACGCGGCTCGCGAGGCCCTGGCGCTCTTTCCCGAGTGTCCGGAAAAAGGTATACTGGACTCCGTGCTGGATTACGTGGTCCGACGCGACAGGTAATTCTTCCCACCAAGGGCGGACGCCATGGGCAATTCCTGGGAGGCGCGCCTCCTCTCCTCGGTTCGACAGGGCCTTGAGCAGGCCTTCCCCCCGGTCATGGCCCAGCTCCTGCGCGAACTGGTCAAGCCCGCGCCGGACTTCACGGACATCGCCCAGGTCATCGGCATGGACCCCATCATGTCCGCCGCGGTCCTGAACCTGGTGAACTCGCCCTTCTACGGCCTGACCCAACGCGTCACCTCCCTGGAGCGCGCCGCCGTGGTCCTGGGCACCAAGGAAATCCTCAAGATCGCCCTGTCCGTGTCCTACCTGCGCCAGGACACCACGGACAAGGGCGACGAAAATTCCTTCGCCACCTGGCGGACCATCGTCTGGGCGGCCATCGCCGCCGAGCTCATCGCCGAGCGCATCTGCCCGGACCAGGCCGACCTGGCCTATCTCTGCACGCTCCTCAAGGACCTTTCCCTGCTGCTGTTGACGCGCACGGAGCCCGACGCCCTCGCGCCCTTGAACCCGGAACAGCTGATCTGCCTGCAGCCCGGCCAGCTGAACGCCGAGGCCGAGGCCTGGGGCAGGACCCATCCGGAGCTGACCCTCCTGGCCCTGGAGCAGTGGGACATCCCGGACCTGGGCTGCGGCTGCATCGCCCACCACCACGCGATGGCCGAGCTGGAGAACCATCCGGCCCTGACCCAGGCCGTGATCCTGGCCACGCACTGGTCCGAGCTCACGGGCGGCTGCGACCGCGACCCCCTGCTGTACATGCAGTTCGACCACACCCTGCGCGGCCGCCTGGGCATCGGCCCCGAGGAAGTGGAGGAACTGCGCCAGACCTGCGTACAGAAGTTCCGGTCCCTGCTGGCCATCCTCAACCTGGACGAGGCCGCGCCCAACCAGCGCCTGTACGAGCATTCCGTACAGACCATGCAGCAGTATCATTTCCAGTGCCTGGACATCCCCTCCACCTCCGGGGGGCTAGCCGCCGTGGCCCGGGCCGTGGCCAGGCACCTGGGCTGGAATTTCGAGCTTTCGGGCTGGGAGCTGTCCCTGCGCTCGCCCCTCAACGGGACCTGGGCCCTGTTCCGGTCCACGGGCGGCCCGGTGGAGGAAAAGGGCTCCGCTGAAGTGGACACGGACCTGCCCTGGCGCCTCAAGAAGCTGCGCCTGCTGCTCCTGGCCTCCGGGGACAAGTGGGGCGAGCTGCGGCTGCCCTCGGGCCTCAGCGACCAGCAGGCCTCCCAGGTGGCCATGTACGTGCGTTTCCTGTCCCGGGCCTTCGAGGAATACAGCCTGCGCCAGGCGGTCATGGAGTCCAAGGCCCGGACCCTGGACCTGCTGCCCGTGGGCGTGGCCCGCCTGGACGGCGAGGGCCGCATCCAGGAGCTCAACGCCTCCCTGTTCCGCATGCTCGGGGCCCCGGCCGCGCCCAAGGGGCGCGACGCCATGCAGTGCCTGCACGTGGACGCGGGCAGCGGCACCGACGCGGAATGGCGACTGTTCCTGGCGGACACGGAAAAGCCCGCCTTCAACAAAATCGCCTGCCTGACCCCGGGCCCCGAGGAGCCGGGGCAATGCCTGTTCGTGTCCGCGCACAAGGAGTCCGCCCCGGGCGACGACTCCATCCTGTTCCTGGCCGAGGACCTCTCCGACGTCACGGAGTTGGAGATGCAGGCCTTCAGGCACAGCGAATTCCTGGAGCGCCTGGTGGACTCCATGCGCGACCTAGTGCTCACCGTGGACGCCAAGGGCAACATCACCTTCGTCTCCCCCTCGCACCGCGACCGCCTGCAGGACGCGAACCTCTTCGAGGTCTCCCGGCCCACCAAGGACGCGGCCCGCTCCTGGGGCCCGGACATGCTCGGTTCCACGGACGCGCCCCTGGAAATCTCCATCCTGGGGCCGGACGGCTCCCACAAACCCATGGAATGCATCATCTCGCCCCTGCACGGCAGGCGCAGCGAGCCCCCGGCCTTCCTGGTGGTGGGGCGCGACCTGAGCGTGGTCCGCAGGCTGGAGGAAAAGGTCAGGCGCCAGGCCGTGTACGACGGGCTTACCAACCTCCTGAACCATCACCAGTTCCACATGCTCCTGGAACGCGAGACCCGCCGGGCCCTGCGCACGACCCGGCCCGTGGGGCTGATCTTCTTCGATCTGGACAAGTTCAAGGAAGTCAACGACACCCAGGGCCACCAGATGGGCGACGCGGTACTGCGCAAGGTGGCCGCGGCCCTGCGCGAACAGGTCCGTCAGGGCACGGACTTCCCCTGCCGCTACGGCGGGGACGAGTTCGCGGTCATCGCCACGGAGGTGGACCCCGGCGGGCTGGGCTCCCTGGCCTCGCGCATCAAGGCCGCGGTGGACAGCTCGCTGCTGGGCAAGGTCCGGCTGAGCATGGGCGTGGCCATGCTCAAGCAGGGCGAGAGCCCGGAATCCCTGCTCAAGCGCGCGGACAACGCCTGCTACCAAGCCAAGACCGGCGGCGGGGACGACATCGTCCACTCCTTCTGACGGCCCCGGCGCGGCCGCGAAAGGCTGCGGCCGCAGGGTCAAAACATTCACTAATTCACTGAAATAAAAGCATATTTATATCGAGGCAAGAGGTCTTTGTATTTTCAGCGTACTGGGGTACAGTCGCGCGGGCGCGGCTTTGCCGCCTTCCTTTTTTTCCGCATCCGAGAACACAGGAGCTGGGACATGTTGCGGCGTATCGAACTGGGGCTCAAGGACCACGTCACGGACAGCGTGGGGCGCAAGGTGGCGAAAGGCATCGGCCACGCCCTGGCCCTGGGCGTGGACAGCTGCCGGATCGTCAAGGTCTTCACGGTCCAGGGAGTGGACGACGCGGGCATCCAGGCCATCCTGGACAACGGGGCCCTGCACGACCCGGTGCTGCACGAGGCGTCGCTCACGCCCGCGGCCAGGGATTTCGACTGGATCATCGAGGTGGGCTTCCGCCCCGGCGTCACGGACAACGAGGGCCGCACGGCCCGCGAATCCGTGGCCCTGGTCCTGGGCCTGGGCAAGGCCAAGGCCGAGTCCATCGCCGTGTACACCTCCACCCAGTACCTGCTCTCCGGCGACCTCTCGGCAGCGGACGCCGAGCGCATCGGCCGTGACTACCTGGCCAACGAGCTGATCCAACGCTTCGAAGTCAAGAGCGCGGCGGACTGGGCCGCGGCCCCGGGCTTTACGGCCCGCGCGGCCCAGGTCACGGGCGAGGCCATGGACGAGGTGCGCGAGATCGACCTGGAGGCCATGGACGACGAGGGCCTGATGGCCTTCTCCCGCGAGAACACCCTGGCCCTGTCGCTGACCGAGATGCGGATGATCCGCGAGCACTACAGGGGCGCGGACGTGCGCGCGGCCCGCGCCAAGGCCGGCCTGCCCCAGAACCCCACCGACGCCGAGGTGGAGAGCCTGGCCCAGACCTGGTCCGAGCACTGCAAGCACAAAATATTCAACGCCAAGATCGACTACGAGAACAAGGAGACCGGTACGCGCAGCGTGGTGGACAGCCTGTTCTCCACCTATATCGCGGGCAGCACCAAGGCCATCCGCCAGGCCAAGGGCGAGGACGACTTCTGCCTCTCCGTGTTCAAGGACAACGCGGGCGTCATCAAGTTCGACGACGACCACAGCGTGTGCATCAAGGTCGAGACCCACAACAGCCCCTCGGCGCTGGACCCCTACGGCGGGGCCCTCACGGGCATCGTGGGCGTGAACCGCGACCCCATGGGCACGGGCATGGGCGCGAACCTGGTCTGCAACACCGATGTCTTCTGCTTCGCCTCGCCCTTCTGGTCCCAGGAGCTGCCCCCGCGTCTGTTGCACCCCCGCCGGGTGCTGGAGGGCGTACGCGAGGGCGTGGAGCACGGCGGCAACAAGTCCGGCATCCCCACGGTGAACGGCTCCCTGGTCTTCCACGACCAGTACCTGGGCAAGCCCCTGGTGTTCTGCGGCACCATCGGCCTGTTGCCCGCCGAGGTGGCGGGCAAGCCCAGCCACGAGAAGGCCGCCCTGCCCGGCGACGCCATCGTCATGACCGGCGGGCGCATCGGCAAGGACGGCATCCACGGGGCCACCTTCTCCTCCGAGGAGCTGCACGAGGGCTCCCCGGCCACGGCCGTGCAGATCGGCGACCCCATCACCCAGCGCAAGATGTACGATTTCCTGATGCGCGCCCGGGACATGGGCCTGTACAACGCCATCACGGACAACGGCGCGGGCGGCCTGTCCTCCTCCGTGGGCGAGATGGCCGAGATGTCCGGCGGCTGCCGCATGGACATCTCCAAGGCCCCGCTGAAGTACGACGGCCTCAGGCCCTGGGAGATCCTGCTTTCCGAGGCCCAGGAGCGCATGACCCTGGCGGTGCCCCAGGACAAGCTCCCCGAGTTCATGGCCCTGGCCGAGGAAATGGACGTGGAGGCCTCGCACCTGGGCGAGTTCACGGATTCCGGCTACTTCCATGTGACCTACGGGGACAAGCCCGTGGCCTACCTGCCCATGGAATTCCTGCACGACGGCGTGCCCCAGATGGAACTCAAGGCCGTGTGGGAGCGCCCGGGCGAGGACGAGCCCTACATGCCCCTGTTCGTTGCCGACCAGGGCGACCTGCTGAAGAAGATGCTCGGCCGCCTGAACGTCTGCTCCAAGGAATACATCGTCCGCCAGTACGACCACGAGGTCCAGGGCGGCAGCGCCGTGAAGCCCCTCACCGGCGCCAAGGCCGACGGACCGGCCGACGCCGGGGCGCTGCGGCCCGTGCTGTCCTCCGACCGGGGCATCGTGGTCTCCCACGGCATCTGCCCCAAGTTCTCGGCCCTGGACACCTACTGGATGATGGCCTCGGCCATCGACGAGGCCGTGCGCAACGCCGTGGCCACGGGCGCGGACCCGCGCCACATGGCGGGCACGGACAACTTCTGCTGGTGCGACCCGGTGCAGTCCGAGAAGACCCCGGACGGCCACTACAAGCTGGCCCAGCTGGTGCGCGCCAACCAGGCCCTGGCCCATTTCTGCCAGGCCTTCGGCGTGCCCTGCATCTCCGGCAAGGACTCCATGAAGAACGACTACACCGGCGGCGAGACCAAGATATCCATCCCGCCCACGGTGCTCTTCTCGGTCCTCGGCGTGGTCCAGGACGTGAACAAGTGCGTGACCTCGGACTTCAAGGCCCCGGGCGACCTGGTCTACATCCTGGGCCTGACCCGCCCCGAGCTGGGCGGCAGCGAGGTCTCGGAACTGTTCAAGGCCCCGTTCTCCGACGTGCCCCAGGTGGACGTGGTCAGCGCGCGCGAGCGCTACCTGGCCCTGCACGGCGCCATCCAGGACGGCCTGATCAGCGCGGCCCACGACCTGTCCGACGGCGGCCTGGGCGTGGCCCTGGCCGAGATGTGCATCGGCGGCCGCCTGGGCGCGGGCGCGGACCTGGCCAAGGTGCCCACCTGCCCGGCCATGGAGACCACGGACCTGCTCTATTCCGAGTCCAACTCGCGGATTCTGGTCAGCGTGCGCCCCGAGAACCGCGAGGCCTTCGAGGCCCGCTTCGCCGGCCAGCACATGGCCCGCATCGGCGAGGTCACCGCGAACCAGGCCCTGATCCTGACCAGGGACGGGGCCCCGGTGCTGGACCAGCCCGTGGAGGCGCTCACCGCCGCCTGGAAGGGCACCTTCGGCACGGACGGCCCGAGCCTGCAGCGCTAGGCCCGACGACATCGTTCCGGCTCCCCGGCCCGGGTTCGCCCCGGGCCGGGGACGCCTTCCACGCATCCCCCCGCAATCCCCACCCGACGCGGCTCCCCACGGCCCCGCCAGTGTCAAACCCTGCCTAGTCTTTTTCTGTTTGACGGGGTATTTTCCTTCCTCTACCTGTGATGAATCCACGCACCCATTGCACGGAGGATATCTTCTTGAGCGACTGCATCGGCAACGAGACCTTCGACGAATTCGTGGAGCGAGCCCGCCGATTTCACGGCTACCCCGCTCCCGGTCTGCTCCTGGGGGGATTCATGGTCGAGGCGGCCAAGGCCCGCCTGCCCAAGGGCATCCTTTTCGACGCCATTTCCGAGACGCCCTGGTGCCTGCCCGACGCCGTGCAGATGCTGACCCCCTGCACTGTGGGCAACGGCTGGCTCAAGGTCCTGAACCTGGGGCTCTACGCCGTGACCCTGTACGACAAGTCCAACGGCGTGGGCGTGCGCGTCAGCGTGGACTACGAACTGCTCTGCAACTACCCGGAATACCGCGTCTGGCTGATGAAGGAAAAACCCAAGCGCGAGCAGGACGACGTGCAGCTGCGCCAGGACATCCGCACGGCCGGGGCGAGCATCTGCCGCGTGGAGCCGGTGCTGGTGCACATCCCCAAGGTGGCGCGCAAGTCCAAGGGCGCCATCGCGGTCTGTCCCCTGTGCGGCCAGCCCTACCCCAAGATCCACGGCCGCATCTGCCGCCTCTGCCAGGGGGAGACTCCCTACGAGAACAATTCCCGCCAGGAATTCCTGGACGGGCCCCAGAACCTCAAGGCCGTGGCCGTCACCGACGCCGAGGGCCGTACGGCCCTGCACGACATGACGCGCATCGTGCCCGGCGAGGACAAGGGCCCGGCCTTCACCCGGGGCCAGGTCATCACGGGCGGAGACATCTGCCGCCTGCAGTCCATGGGCCGCAACCGGGTCTACGTAGAGGACGGCCAGGAGATTCCCCCGGGCTGGGTGCACGAGGACGCGGCGGCCCAGGCCTTCGCCGACGCCCTGTGCGGCGGCGGCGTGGCCATCGCCGGAGACATCCGCGAGGGCAAGGCCAACCTCGTGGCCACGCGCGACGGCCTGCTCACCGTGGACACGGAAGCGCTCACGGCCTTCAACAGCCTCACCGGGGTCATTGCGACCACGCGCCACGACGGCAGCGTGCTCAAGGCCGGGACCCGGGTGGCGGCCACGCGCTCCATCCCCCTGTTCCTGCCCGAGAACGTGTTCCACAAGGCCGTGAACGTCCTGGGGGACAAGCCCGTCCTGCACGTGCGCCCCATGCGCAAGGCCAGGGCGGGCATCCTGATCACCGGCACCGAGGTCTTCCAGGGCCTCATCGAGGACAAATTCGAGCCCGTGATCACGGGCAAGCTCAAGGCCCTGGACTGCGAGGTGCTCCGGACCATCGTCGCGCCCGACGACCGCGAGGCCGTAAGCCGGGGCATCAGGGCGCTCCTGGACGAGGGCTGCGACCTCATCGTGACCACGGCGGGCCTGTCCGTAGACCCCGACGACGTGACCCGCCAGGCCATCATGGACGCCGGGGCCGAGGACCTGGTGCACGGCGCGCCCATCCTGCCCGGGGCCATGACGCTGACCGCGCGCATCGGCACGGCCCAGATACTGGGAGTCCCGGCCTGCGCCCTGTTCTACAAGACCACCAGCCTGGACCTGATCCTGCCCAGGCTCCTGGCCGGGCAGACCCTCGACCGCAAGCTGCTGTCGGCCTTGGGCCACGGCGGCCTGTGCATGGAATGCAAGACCTGCACGTTCCCCAAATGCCCCTTCGGCAAATAACGGACGACCTCTTTTCCCCGCGCCGCATGTTCCGGCATGCGGCGCGGGAAACCTTTCAGACATGATTCCGGCATATTCCGTCCCCTATATAGCACCCCAAAGTATCAGCCCCAACATCACGATTCCATATTTTCCATTTCGATATCGGATGGTTATTCAATTTTTCCGGCTTCTCGCAGTGTAAAACACTGCCTAGTTACGGATTTGTTGACTCGTTCTTCCTCCTATCCCATAGACTAGGATCGAGTTGGGAAAAGACTCTGCGCCACAGGCCCGGCGGCGTTTTCCGCGCAGTCCGGCCAGGACCGGCCGCCAGGGCTAAACGCCTCGGGCGGCCCTGCGGCCTCGACATCGGCCCGGTCCGCCCTGTGTTATGCTTACGCAAGCATAACAAGACCGGGGCCCGGCGCAGAACACAACCCGGGCGGACGCCCGCAGTTCATCCGCGCGGTCCCGAGGGGATTTCCCCGGACCCGCGGCAACAACGGAGGAGGCTTATGACGATCACTCGACGAGGGTTTCTCAAAGTCACGGGGGCCGGAGCTGTAGGCCTGTCCCTGGGACAACTGGGGCTTGATCTCAGTCCGGTCAAGGCCCACGCCTACGGGATGAAGATCGAGGGGGCCAAGGAGGTCATCTCCATCTGTCCCTTCTGCGCCTGCTGCTGCAACGTGCTGATGCACGTCAAGGACGGCAAGGTCGTGAGCGTGGAAGGCGATCCCGACTACCCCGTGAGCGAGGGCGCGCTGTGCGCCAAGGGCGCGGCGCTTCTGTCCATGCACACGGGCAAACACCGCCTGGAAAAGCCCCTGTACCGCGCCCCCCATTCCAGCGAGTGGGTGGAGAAGGACTGGGACTGGACCCTTGAGCGCATCGCCCGCAAGGTCAAGGACACCCGCGACAGCGACTTCAGGAAGCTCAACGCCAAGGGCCAGGTGGTCAACCGCGTGGAGTCCATCTTCCAACTGGGCACGTCCCAGATGGACAACGAGGAATGCACTGTTTCGCATCAAATGCTGAGAGGCCTGGGCGTCGTCCACATGGACCACCAGGCCCGTATCTGACACAGCGCCACTGTTGCGGCTCTGGCAGAGTCGTTCGGACGCGGCGCGATGACCAACCACTGGACCGACATCGCCAACGCTGACGCCATCCTCATCATGGGGAGCAACGCGGCTGAGCACCATCCCATCTCCTTCAAGTGGGTGCTCAAGGCCAAGGACAAGGGCGCCAAGGTGATGCACGTCGATCCCAAATTCTCCAGAACCTCCGCGCGCAGCGACTTCCACGTCCCCCTGCGTTCGGGCACCGATATCGCCTTCCTGGGCGGTATGGTGAAGTACATCCTGGACAACGAGAAGTACTTCAAAGACTACGTGGTGGACTACACCAACGCGGCCTTTGTGGTCAGCAAGGACTTCTCCTTCAACAGCGGCCTGTTCGCGGGCTACGACAAGAAGGGCAGGAAGTACGACAAGTCCAAATGGGCCTTCGAGAAGGACGAAGACGGCGTGCCCGTCAGGGACAAGACCCTCGCGAACGACCGCTGCGTCCTGAACCTGATGCGCAAGCACTACGCCCGCTACACCCTGGACCGCGTATCCAGCACCACGGGCGTGGCCAAGAAGGACCTGCAGAGAGTCTACGAGACCTTCGCGGCCACGGGCAAGGCCGACAAGGCCGGCACCGTGATGTACGCCCTGGGCTGGACCCAGCACACCGTGGGCGTGCAGAACATCCGCCTCTCGGCCATCGTGCAGCTGCTCCTCGGCAACATCGGCGTGGCCGGCGGCGGCATCAACGCCCTGCGCGGCGAGCCCAACGTGCAGGGGTCCACGGACCACTGCATCCTGTACCACATCCTGCCGGGCTACCTGCCCGTGCCCAGGGCCAAGTGGGACAGCCTCGAGGCCTACAACAAGGCCAACACCCCGGTGAGCCACGACCCGCAGAGCGCCAACTGGTGGCAGCACAAGCCCAAGTACATGGCCAGCCTCCTGAAGGGCTGGTACGGCGACTACGCCACGCCGGAGAACGGCTTCGGCTACGACTGGCTGCCGCGTTGCGACGACGACGGCGACTACTCGTACATCTTCCTGTTCGACAGGATGTACAAGGGCAAGGTCAAGGGCGGCTTCGTGTTCGGCACCAACCCGGCCCAGAGCGCGCCCAACAGCCACAAGGTGCGCCGCGCCATGCAGAACCTCGACTGGCTGGTGGTGGGCGAACTGCACCACACCGAGACCAGCGACTTCTGGCGCGGCCCGGGCGTGGATCCCGCGTCCGTGGGCACCGAGGTCTTCCTGCTGCCCAGCGCCCAGCGCGGGGAAAAGGAAGGCAGCGTGACCAACTCCGGCCGCTGGATGATGTGGCACTACATGGCCCAGAAGCCCATCGTGCAGTCCAAGCCCATGGGCGCCATGGTGGTGGACATCATGAACGCCGTCCGCAAGCTGTACCGCGAGGAGACCGGGGTCTTCCCCGAGCCCATCGTGAACATGGACTGGCCCGTCGCCTACGACCCGGACATGCTGGCCAAGCGCAACAACGGCTGGTTCACCCGGGACGTGGAGATCGGCGGCAAGGCGTACAAGAAGGGCCAGCAGGTGCCGAGCTTCACCAGGCTCGCCGACGACGGGTCCACCGTGAGCACCAACTGGCTGCAATGCGGCTCGTACCCCGACTCCGGCAACCTGGCCAAGCGCCGCGACCACTCCCAGACCCCCATGCAGGAGAACATCGGGCTGTTCCCGAACTTCTCCTGGGCCTGGCCCGTGAACCGGCGCGTGCTCTACAACCGCGCGTCCGTGGACAAGAACGGCAAGCCCTGGAACCCGGCCAAGGCCGTCATCGAATGGCAGGACGGCAAGTGGGTGGGCGACATCCCCGACGGGGGCTGGCCGCCCCTGGCCACGGGCAAGGGCCGCTACCCGTTCATCATGCACACCGAAGGCCACGCCCAGCTGTTCGGCCCCGGCCGGCAGGAAGGCCCCTTCCCCGAGCACTACGAGCCCATGGAGACGCCGCTTACGAGCAACCCGTTCTCCGGGCAGCTCAACAACCCCTGCGCCAAGATTGCCTACAGCGACGCCGACGCCCTGGCCAAGCCCGGGGACAAGCGCTTCCCCATCGTGCTGACCACCTACTGCCTCACGGAGCACTGGTGCGGCGGCGGCGAAACCCGCAACACCCCGGCGCTGCTTGAGGCCGAGCCCCAGCAGTACGTGGAGATGAGCCACGAGCTGGCCAAGGAGAGGGGCATCAAGAACGGCGACGTGGTCGTGGTGGAGAGCATCCGGGGCAGCGTGGAGGCCGTGGCCATGGTCACGGTGCGCATGCGGCCCCTGAAGGTCCAGGGCAGGACCATCCACGAGGTGGGCATGCCCTTCTGCTTCGGCTGGACCACGCCCAAATGCGGCGACGCCGTGAACCGGCTGACCCCGTCCGTGGGCGACCCCAACACCACCATACCGGAATACAAGGCGTCACTGGTGAACATCCGCAAGGCCGACAAGGTGACGGAACTGTAGCAACCACAGGCCGGCGGGCCCCTGACCCGTCGGCAAAGCCAAAAGGAGTCGAACCATGCCCAAGGCATTCCTTATCGACACCACGCGCTGCACGGCTTGCCGCGGTTGCCAAGTCGCCTGCAAGGAATGGCACAACCTGCCAGCCGTGAAGACCAGGCAGCGGGGGACGCATCAGAATCCCCCGGACCTGAACCCCTACAACTACAAACTGGTGCGCTTCTCCGAGCACCTCATCGACGGCGTGGTGCGCTGGTACTTCTTCCCGGACCAGTGCCGCCACTGCCTGGCTCCGCCCTGCATGTCCGTGGCTTCGGACTATGTGGAGGGGGCCGTGATCCAGGATTCGGACACCGGAGCGGTGATCTACACGGACCTCAGCAAGCGGCTGTCCGCCGAGGAGTTCCAGGAGGTCCGCGAGTCGTGCCCCTACGACATCCCGCGGCGCGACACCGCCTCCGGCCTGATGAGCAAATGCGACATGTGCATCGACCGCGTGAAGAACGACAAGTTGCCCATGTGCGTGGCCACCTGCGCCATGGGGGCCATGAACTTCGGAGAGCGCGACGACATGCTGGCCCTGGCCCGGGAACGCCTGGCCAAGGTCAAGGGAGAGTTCCCCAGGGCCTCCCTGGCCGATCCGGACGACGTGGCGGTCATCTACCTGCTGGCCGACGAACCCCAGCGCCTGCATGAGCGCGCCGTGGCCCAGGCCTTGCCGCCCATGAGCCGCAAGGCGTTGTTCGCCAAGCTGGGGCGTCCGCTGGCCAAGCTCGGCTAGACGACCGCAACGGACACCTCCATCCGAATCGGGCGGCGGGGGCCGAGGCCCCCGCCGCCGCATACCAGCATGGTGACGCACATGGAACAGACACGGGACGCCCAACGCATTCAGGACGGGGCCAGGCGGCTGCGCGAAAAGGACCGCAGCCTGGCGCCCATCCTCGGCGCCTTCGAACCCCTGCTCATGGAATTGGCCCGGGCCAGGGCGCGGCTCCTGGACCAGGGCGCCGATCCCGCGCCCATGGACCGCGAGAAACTCGGCCGGGGCGTGCCCCTGTTCGTGGACGCCCCCCTGGGCGGCCACGCCGGGGCCTTCGTGTCGGCCGCGCGCACGGTCCTGCCCGTCACGGGCCGGGCCTTCGTGCGCATCGCCGACGACCTGCGCAAGATCCTCTACGCCCTGGAAAACGAGACCCTGGACCCGGCCGCCCTCATGGAGGCCGCCATGTCCGGCGACGCCCAGGCCCTGAAGAAGCTGGCCCGCGCCACGGACGCGGGGCGGGCCGCTCTGGAACTGGCCGTGGCCCTGGCCATGCGGCCCGTGCTGCAGACGGCGGGCCGGGACATAGTCGAAAACCTGGACCTGGGCTCCTGGGGCCGGGGCTACTGCCCCCTGTGCGGGGCCGCTCCCGGGCTGGCCATCCTGCGCAAGTCCGGGGAGGACGACCCCTACCTGAAGAGCCACGGAGGCCAGCGCTGGCTGGTCTGCTCGCGCTGCTCGTCCCAGTGGCGGTTCAAGCGCCACGCCTGCCCGCATTGCGGCAACGAGGAGCACGACACCCTGGAATACTTCCACCTGGAAGGGCAGCGCCACAAGCGCGCGGACCTCTGCCGCGCCTGCGGCCGCTACCTGGCGACCTACGACGCCGCGCAGGCCGAGGAGGACCCCGTTCCCGAGGTCACGGCCCTGGGGCTGCTGCCCCTGGACATCCTCATGCAGCGCGACGGGTTCCAGCCCGTGGCGCAGACCCTCTGGAACCGCGTCGACTGACCGGCGGCCCCGCCGCGGGAGGACGATATGAACAGACTCTTGCTGGCCACGGCGTTGGCGGCGCTGCTCCTGGGCGGATGCGCCCTGATGGGCGGCGGCGGCGACGACGAGGCCCTTGTCAGGTGCCAAGCCGAGGCGGACCGGCAATACAAGGCCCGCTACACCGACAAATGGAACCGGGCCGTGGACCAGTGCCTCCGGGAGAGCCGGACGCGCTGACCACGCCCTCTCAAGCCCCCACACGGAGCGGCCGGGCCCCTGATTCTTTGTAAAAAAATCCGGCCGCTCCTCATTTTTCCCTCTTTTCCCAACACACGCCCCCAAACCTTTCCCTGTTAATATCCAGCCTGTTGTTCAACGATTTTTCAGTTTTCCCTGTGTAAAAATCTGCCTACCTCCCGTGTTGCTTGACGTCCATAGACAGCATCCATAGAACACTATCAGATTTTTATATAACAGGACGGGTCGTCCGGGTGGCCGCTCCGTCCAGGTCGTGCTGCGCGGCCGTTACTATGCTCCAAGGAGCATAATAACGGCCCGCCAGGAAAATGACCGTCCCGGGGGACCTCGCGGTCCATGCGGAACGGCCGCGAACCCGCGCACGCAGATGCCTTGAAAGGCGGCGCGGCAACTACGGAGGAGGCTGTATGACGATCACGCGAAGAGGTTTCCTGAAGGTCACAGGAGCCGGGGCCGTGGGCCTGTCCCTGGGCCAACTCGGCTTCGATCTCAGCCCGGTCAAGGCGCACGCCTTTGAGATGAAGATCGAAGGCGCACAAGAGGTCATCTCCATCTGTCCCTTCTGCGCCTGCTGCTGCAACGTGCTGATGCACGTGAAAGACGGCGCCATCGTGAACGTGGAAGGCGACCCGGACTATCCGGTGAGCGAGGGCGGGCTGTGCGCCAAGGGCGCGGCGCTGCTGTCCATGCACGTCAACGAGCACCGCCTGGACAGGCCCCTGTACCGCGCCCCGGGCTCGGACCACTGGGAGGAGAAGGACTGGGACTGGATGCTTGAACGCATCGCCCGCCGCGTCAAGGACACCCGCGACCAGAACTTCAAGCGCGTCAACGACAAGGGCCAGGTGGTCAACCGCCTGGAGGCCATCTTCCAGCTCGGCTCCTCGCAGATGGACAACGAGGAGCTCGCCGTGTCCCACCAGATGCTCCGGGGCCTGGGCGTGGTGCACATGGACCACCAGGCGCGCGTCTGCCACAGCTCCACGGTGTCGGCCCTGGCCGAGTCCTTCGGCCGCGGCGCCATGACCAACCACTGGCAGGACATCCAGTACGCCAAGTCCATCCTGATCATGGGCAGCAACGCCGCCGAGCACCATCCCATCTCCTTCAAATGGGTGCTCAAGGCCAAGGACAAGGGCGCCACGGTCATGCACGTGGATCCCAAGTTCTCGCGCACCTCGGCGCGCTGCGACTTCCACGTGCCCCTGCGCTCGGGCACGGACATCGCGTTTTTGGGCGGCATGCTCAAGTACATCCTGGACAACGAGCTGTACTTCAAGGAGTACGTCGTCGAATACACCAACGCCGCCTTCGTGGTGGGCGAGGACTTCTCCTTCAACAGCGGCCTGTTCGCGGGCTACGACAGGAAGGGCAAGAAATACGACAAGACCAAATGGGCCTTCGAGAAGGACAAGAACGGCGTGCCCGTGCGGGACAAGACCCTCAAGCACCCGCGTTGCGTCATGAGCCTGCTCAAGAAGCACTACTCCCGCTACACCCTGGACCGCGTGTCCAGCACCACGGGCGTGGCCAAGAAGGACCTCCTGCGCGTGTACAAGGCCTACACGGTCACGGGCAAGCCCGACCAGGCCGGGACCATCATGTACGCCCTGGGCTGGACCCAGCACACCGTGGGCGTGCAGAACATCCGCCTCTCGGCCATGGTCCAGCTGCTGCTCGGCAACATCGGCGTGGCCGGCGGCGGCATCAGCGCCCTGCGCGGCGAGCCCAACGTGCAGGGGTCCACTGACCACTGTCTGCTCTACCACATCCTGCCGGGCTACCTGCCCCTGCCCAGGGCCCAGTGGCCCTCCCTTACGGAGTACAACAAGGCCAACACCCCGGTCAGCCACGACCCGCAGAGCGCCAACTGGTGGCAGCACAAGCCCAAGTACATGGCCAGCCTGCTGAAGAACTGGTTCGGCGACAAGGGCACGGCGGAGAACGGCTTCGGCTACGACTGGCTGCCGCGCGGCGACCACCGGGGCGACTACTCCTACATCTTCCTGTTCGACCGCATGTACAAGGGCGAGATCAAGGGCGGGTTCGTGCTTGGCACCAACCCGGCCCAGAGCGTGCCCAACACCAACAAGGCCCGCAAGGCCCTGCAGAATCTCGACTGGATGGTGGTGGGCGAACTGCACCACACCGAGACCAGCGACTTCTGGCACGGCCCGGGCGTGAACCCCAGCGACGTGAAGACCGAGGTCTTCCTGCTGCCCAGCTGCCAGCGCGGCGAAAAGGCGGGCAGCGTGACCAACTCCGGCCGCTGGCTGATGTGGCACTACATAGCCCAGCAGCCCTACGGCCAGTCCATCTCCCTGGGCCACATGGCCGTGGACATCTTCAACGCCGTGCGCACGCTCTATCGCGAGGAGGACGGGGTCTTCCCCGAGCCCATCCTGAACATGGACTGGCCCCGGGCCTTCGACCCGGACGATATGGCCAAGCGCATCAACGGCTGGTTCACCAGGGACGTGACCATCGGCGACAAGGCCTTCAAAAAGGGCCAACTGGTGCCCGGCTTCGCCAAACTCGCGGACGACGGCTCCACGGCCTGCGCCAACTGGCTGTATTCCGGCTCCTTCACCGAAGCCGGCGAAAACCTGGCCAAACGCCGCGACCACAGCCAGACCCCCATGCAGAAGAACGTCAGCCTGTTCCCGAACTTCGCCTGGTGCTGGCCCATGAACCGGCGCATGCTCTACAATCGCGCCTCCGTGGACGCCAACGGCAAGCCCTGGAACAAGGAACTGCCCATCATCGACTGGCAGGACGGCAAATGGGTGGGCGACATCCCCGACGGCGGCTGGCCGCCCCTGGCCTCGGGCAAGGGCCGCTACCCGTTCATCATGCACACCGAGGGCCACGGCCAACTGTTCGGCCCGGGCCGCGAGGACGGCCCCTTCCCCGAGCACTACGAGCCCATGGAGACGCCGCTGACCAGCAACCCGTTCTCCTCGCAGATGAACAACCCCTGCGCCAAGGTGGCCTACAGCGACGCCGATGTCCTGGCCAGGAACGGCGACAAGCGCTACCCCATCGTGCTCACCACCTACTCGCTGACGGAGCACTGGTGCGGCGGCGGCGAAACCCGCAACACCCCGGTGCTGCTTGAGGCCGAGCCCCAGCAATACGTGGAGATGAGCCACGAGCTGGCCAAGGAAAAGGGCATCGAAAACGGAGACGTGGTCATCGTGGAGAGCGCGCGCGGCCAGGTGGAGGCCGTGGCCATGGTCACGGTGCGCATGCGCCCCATGAAGGTCCAAGGCCGCATCATCCACGAGGTGGGCATGCCCTACTGCTTCGGCTGGACCACGCCCAGATGCGGCGACGCCGTGAACCGGCTGACTCCCTCGGTGGGCGACCCCAACACCACCATCCCGGAATTCAAGGCGTCCCTGGTCAACGTCCGCAAGGCCCACAAGGTCACGGAGCTGTAGCCAACGGCCCGGCCCATGGCCGGGCATGACAAGGAGTTGAAACCATGCCCAAGGCATTCCTCATAGACACGACGCGCTGCACGGCCTGCCGCGGCTGCCAGGTGGCCTGCAAAGAGTGGCACAACCTGCCCGTGGTCAAGACCAAGCAGCGGGGGACGCACCAGAATCCCCCGGACCTGAATCCCTACAACTACAAGCTGGTGCGCTTCTCGGAGCACCTCATCGACGGCGTGGTGCGCTGGTACTTCTTCCCGGACCAGTGCCGCCACTGCATCCAGCCCCCCTGCCTGATGACGGCCGAGGACTATGTTCCCGGCGCCATCGTCAAGGACGAGGACACCGGGGCGGTGCTGTACACCGAACTGACCCGCCACCTGAGCAAGGAGGAGTTCGAGGAGGTCCGCCAAGCGTGCCCCTACGACATCCCCCGGCGCGAGAGCGGCACGGGCCTGGTGTCCAAGTGCGACATGTGCATCGACCGAGTGAAGAACGGCCGCCTGCCCTCCTGCGTGCATACCTGCGCCATGGGCGCCATGCAGTTCGGGGAGCGCGACGACATGCTGGCCCTGGCGGAAAAGCGCCTGGCCAAGGTCAAGCCGGACTTTCCCAACGCCTCCCTGGCCGATCCCGACGACGTGGCCGTGATCTACCTGTTGGCCGACAAGCCCGAGCGTCTGCACAAGAACGCCGTGGCCGCGGCCATGGGGCCCATGACCCGCAAATCGCTCTTCGCCAGGCTGGCTAGGCCTTTGGCCAGACTGGGGTAGACACCTCCACCCCAACCCGGCGGCGGGGGCGTTCGCGCCCCCGCCCCCCCCCACGAGGAGCGAAACATGAAGAATACGGAAGAATTCAAGCGCTTGCACGCCTGGACAACACAAGTGGGCAACCGCGACGCCACCCTGACGCCGATCCTCAAATCCCTGGAGCCGCTGTACAAGGAACTGGTGCGCATGCACGCGGCGCTCCTGGCCGCCGGCCTGCGGCCCACCGGGGACGGAGACGGCAGAATGGCGCGGGGCATGCCCCTGTACGTGGACACGCCCATGGGGGATTACGCCCAGGCCTTCCTGGCGGCGTCGCGCAAGATCGTCCCGGCCATGGCCCAGGCCTTCCCCGGCCTGTCCGAGGAGCTGCGCAAGGCCATGTACGCCCTGGAATCCGACGCCCTGGACCCGGCCCCGCTCATGGAGGACAACATCGTGGGCAACGAGCCCGGGATCGAGGCCCAGGCCTTGCGGGCGGGCATCGCCCCGGCCACGGCCTCCCTGGTGGCCACCCTGGTCATGCGCCCCGTGCTGCTTGCGGCCGGGCGCGACGTCCTGGCCTCCGCAGACATGGGTTCCTGGGGCAAGGGCTACTGTCCCCTGTGCGGGGGCGGGCCCAGCGTGGCCGTCCTGCGCAAGGCCGGGCAGGACGACGCCTACCTCAAGAGCCACGGCGGACAGCGCTGGCTGAGCTGCTCGCGCTGCGCGGCCGAATGGCGCTTCAAGCGCCACGCCTGCCCGCACTGCGGCAACGAGAAGCACGGCACCCTGGAATACTTCCGCCTGGAGAACAACGAGCGCCATCGCGCGGACCTCTGCCGCGCCTGCGGCCGCTATCTGACGACCTACGACGCCACGCAGGCCGACGAGGATCCCGTGGCCGAGGTCACGGCCCTGGGGCTGCTGCCCCTGGACATCCTCATGCAGCGCGACGGGTTCCAGCCCGTGGCGCGCACCTTCTGGAACCGCATCGACTGATGGCCGGGGAGGACACGATGAAGACTATCTGCATGGCCGCCGTGCTGGCCGCCCTGCTCCTGACGGGCTGCGCCGCCGGAAGCGGCCCCCGAGACGACGAGGACCTGCTCATCCGCTGCAGGGCCCAGGCCGACCAGTTCCACAAGGGCCGCTACAACACGGAATGGAACCTGGCCGTGGAAAAATGCCTGGAGGAACACCGGGCGGACTAGGCCGGCCGCACAAAAATTCCAGTCCCATCCCGCAGGCCGTTCCAGAGGTGTGAGATGCGAGGAAACGGGAAAATCCAGGGCGCGCTGTGTATTAAATATACATGAGCGGTCTGGATTTTCCCGCTGACGAAGCAGATCGCGCCGCTGGGACGGTCTGCTAGAGGGCGTTGAGAACCACGGCCATGGCCTTGAACCGAAACTGGACCAGATCGCCCGGGCCCACGCCCAACTCGTCCAGGGACGCGGATGAAACCAGGGCGCACAGGGACACGCCCTCGGCGGATTCGCCCACGACCTCGGCCACGATCTCGGTGCGCCGCACATCCGTGAGCACCGCGGCGAAGCTGTTGCGCGCCGAGCCCGTGTTCCGGTCCGCGCAGACCACCTCCACCAGCGGGGCCTTGATCGTGGCCGCCACGGGCACCCCTGGCCCGAGGCCCAGGTTCAGGGCGCTCTCCGCCGTGATGATGGCGTAGAGCGGCAGCCCGCCGTAGGTGGCCAGGCGCACCTCGGCCATGACCCCGTCGCGCAGCACCGATTCCACACGGCAGGGGAAGGTGTTGCGCGCGCTGGTGCGCAGGGGCAGGTCGTCGGGGGCCAGGCGGCGCACGATGTGTTGCGCGTCCTCGCTGGTATAGGCCTGGAACACGGCCGTGAGGTCCGTGGACGACTGGCCGAGCACATCGCGCACCACGGTCAGCGGCACGCCGCTCCTGAGGAGCTCCACCGCGCGCGAGGCGCGCAGGATCCGGGGCGAGGCCAGCTCCCGGGGCACGCCGCAGTCCTCGGCCCGGGCGTAAAACACGCGCCGCACGTATCCGGAATCCATGACGAAAGCCTTGCCGCGCAGGCTCGCGCCCATGGGCCCCTCCAAAAAGATTCTCAGCTCGCGGCACAACCCCTGGGGCAGGGGCACCGTGCGCTCGTGCCCGGGCGCGCCGAACACGGCCTCCCTCCTCTCCAGGTCCAGGTCGCGGGCGTCGTCCAGGCCCACGACCTCCCCCAGGCGCGCGCCGCTGTAGCGCACCAGAAGGAAGAACAAACGCATGCGCTCGCGCGAACGGCGCACGTCCGCCCGGGGCGTGGCCTCGCACCAATGGCGGAAGGAGGTCTCCATGCGCGCCAGCTGCGCGCCGTCCATGTGCCGCACCCCGTCGGGCACGGTGAACACCTGGCACGGGTCCAGTTTCCCGCCAGCGCCCTGACCAGCGTCCTCAACACCCATGCGGCCTCCAGAAGTCACGGTTTCGACCATAAGCGTGATACCTTTGCCCCTGCCGTCCGGAGAACGTAATGCTACTCACTCGGAAAAAGCAACGTGCCGCATCGTGCTCACAACCGCAACACCCGGAGCATTTCATGAAACGCTTTGCCACCTTACTCGTCGTCCTGGTACTGGCCCTGCCGGCCCCGGTCCTGGCGGCCGACCTGCTCATCGCGCAGGCCGCCAACTTCATGCCCGCCATGCAGGAGATCATCCCGGCCTTTGAAAAGGCTTCGGGCATCAAGGCCGAGGCCACCTACACCTCCACGGGCAAACTCTACGGCCAGATCGTCAACGGCGCGCCCTTCGACATCTTCCTGGCCGCCGACGAAAAGCGTCCGGCCAAGCTGTTCAAGGACGGCCAGTGCGAGAAGCCGTTCGTCTACGCCCTGGGCCAGGTGGTCCTGTGGTCCAGCAAGCCCGAGCTGTGCAAGATGCCCTGGCCCGAGGCCGTGCTGAGCAAGACCGCCACCAAGGTCGCCATCGCCAACACCGAGACCGCGCCCTACGGCACCTCCTCCATGAAGGCCATGCAGACCGTGGGCATCTGGGACAAGGTGCAGGACAAGCTGGTGTTCGGCCAGAGCATCGCCCAGGCCTTCCAGTACGCGCACACCGGGTCGGCTGACGCCGGATTCTGCGCCTACTCCTCGGTCTTCACCGACGAGGGCAAGAAGGGCTGCTACACCGTGGTGCCCGAGGCCCCCAACGTGGTCCAGGCCGCCTGCGTGCTGAAAAACGCCGAGCACAAGGACGCCGCCGCCAAATTCGCTAAATTCCTGGCCGGCCCCGAAGTGGCCGCCATCAAGGCCAAGTACGGATACAAATAGATCATGACCGAACCGCTCCTGCTCTCGGCCAAGCTGGCCCTGGCGACGACACTGCTCATTCCCGTGGCGGCGGCACCGTTGGCCTACGTCCTGGCCTTCTTCCGCTTCCCCGGCAAGACCCTGGTGGACGCGCTCGCGTCCCTGCCCATGGTGCTGCCGCCCACGGTTCTGGGCTTCGCCCTGCTGGTGGCCATGGGACCCCGCGCGCCCATTGGCCGGGGGTGGGAGGCGCTGTTCGGCGAACGGCTGGTGTTCAACTTCGCGGGCATCCTCATCGCCTCGCTGGTCTACAACCTGCCGTTCGCCGTGCAGCCCCTGCGCGCCTCCTTCGAGAAGCTGGACCGTCGGCTCCTGGAGGCCGCCGAGGTCCTGGGCATGAGCCGCACGCGGGCCTTCTTCCAGGTGGTGCTGCCCAATTCCATCCCCGGCATCTGCGCGGCCTCGGTGCTGGTCTTCGCCCACAGCCTGGGCGAGTTCGGCGTGATCCTCATGGTGGGCGGCAGCATCCCCGGCAAGACCAAGGTGGCCTCGGTGGCCATCTTCGAGGCCGTGGAGGCCCTGCGCTACGACGACGCCCTGATGATGTGCCTGGCGCTCATCCCGGTCAGCTTCGCCGCGCTGATGGTCATCAACCATGTCAACGGGAGGCGCTAGATGCCCGGCCTGAGACTCAACGTGGCCAAGCGCCTGCCCCACTTCACCCTGGAAGCCGAGCTGCACTGCCCGCCCGGCAGCCTCACCGCCCTGGTGGGCCCATCGGGCGCGGGCAAGACGACGCTGATGCGCATCGCCGCTGGCCTCACGCGCCCGGACACGGGCACCGTGACCCTGGACGACGCGGTGTGGGTGGACACGGCAAAGGGCGCCTTCGTGCCCACGCGCAAGCGCGGCCTGGGCTTCGTGTTCCAGGACTATCCCCTGTTCCCGCACCTCACCGTGGCGGCCAACGTGGGCGTGGCGGCCAGGGACAAGGCGCGGGTGCGCGAACTGCTGGAGATGTTCGGCATCGCCCGGCTGGCGGACAAGAAGCCCGCGGCCATCTCCGGGGGCGAGCGCCAGCGCGCGGCCTTTTGCCAGGCCCTGGCCAGCGGCCCGGCCCTGCTGCTCCTGGACGAGCCCTTCTCGGCCCTGGACGCGTCCACGCGCAAGGCCCTGCGCGCGGAGCTGGCCGACCTGAAGACCGCCCTGGACATCCCCATCCTGCACGTGACCCACGACCTGGACGAGGCCAGGCAGCTGGGCGACAGGGTGGTGGCCCTGGACGAGGGGCGCATCTGCCCGGGATGGTGGGATCAGAACTGCAGCGGCGGGAACGGAAACGAGGGCGGATCTCAGCCCGACACGGGCCAGGGGAACAGCTCGTCCGCAAGGCGCACGGACTCGGCCTCCACTGCCGCCAGCCACTTCTCGTAGGCCTCCATGAGCTGGCGGCCCTCGTCCGTCAGGCTGTAGCCCTTCCTGTTGCCCCCTTCCTTGGCAACCAGGCTCAGGCCCAGGGTCTCCTCGACCTTCTTGATGTGGCCCCAGGCCGCCCGGTAGGACATGCCCATGCCCTTCACGGCCGCGGCCAGCGACCCTTGGTTCTCGATGGCGCGCAGGAGCATGGCGCAGCCCGGCCCGAAGGCCATCCGCCCCTCCTGCTCCAGCCAAATCTTGATCCGCATCCTGGTGTTGCGACCCTGCATCCGAAGCCTCCGTTGTGGGCATGCTCTTTCGAGCACGAGATTACCGATCCATATCATTATGGAAAACAGCTGCCAATACTGCATTCCCATGCTTTCCCCATGATCAGACAGTGTATCACGCCAAGGCCCGCGCATCATGGAAAATCCGCATGCGGACGCGAGGAAGGACGTGGAACCGCCCTGGGGCGACCCCGGCCCGCCGCAAGGCCCCACGGTTTGACTCCGGCGACGGGCGGGGCTACAAACGGCCTTCGCAGAGCGACCAATCCGGGGGAACCGATGACGACGATCCGCACACGCACCACTTCCTTGCCCCGCGCCCTCGCGCGCGGCGCGGCGTATCGCTAGCCCGGCGCTCCCCTGGGGACCGGCGCCGGGCAAGCCCCCTCGTCCCCCCGTATCCGGACCCGCATCGCATCCACGGCGCGCCTTGGGTGGCGCCAAGCCCCATAAAAGGAATATTTCGTGAATATCATCGACGAACTCAAATGGCGCGGCCTGATCTTCCAGACCTCCGACGAGGACGGCCTTCGCGACTGGTTCTCCACCCCGGGCCGCACCCTCTACTGCGGCTTCGACCCCACGGCCAAGAGCCTGCACATCGGCAACATGGTGCCGCTCCTCGCCCTGCTCAGGTTCAAGCGCGCCGGGCACGACCCCCTCGTGCTCATGGGCGGGGCCACGGGCCGCATCGGCGACCCCTCGGGCAAGGACGCCGAGCGCCAGCTCCTGGCCTACGAAACCATCGAGTCCAACATCGACAACATCCGTTCCCAGGTCCAGACCCTGTTCGGCGAGGGCACCCGCGTGGTCAACAACTACGACTGGACGCGGGAAATGACGGTCATCGAATTCCTGCGCGACGTGGGCAAGCACTTCACGGTCAACGCCATGATGGGCAAGGAGAGCGTGCGCCAGCGCATCGAGCGCGACGAGGTGGGCATCTCGTTTACCGAATTCAGCTACCAGGTGCTCCAGGGCATGGACTTCGAGCACCTCTACCGCGAATACGACTGCCGCCTGCAGATCGGCGGCTCGGACCAGTGGGGCAACATCACCGCGGGCACGGAGCTGATCCGTAAACGCTCGGCCGGGCAGGCCTACGCCCTGACCTTCCCGCTGTTGACCACGGCCAGCGGGGCCAAGTTCGGCAAGTCCGAGAAGGGCGCCATCTATCTGGACCCGTCCCTGACCCCGGTCTGGGAGTTCTACCAGTACTGGGTCAATGCGGACGACCGCGACGTGGTCAAGCTCCTCAAGTTCTTCACCTTCCGCAGCGAGGAGGAGATCGAGGCCCTGGAGGCGCGCGTGGCCGAGGCCCCGCACCTGCGCGAGGCCCAGAAGGTCCTGGCCGAGGACATGACCATCCTGGTGCACGGGGCGGACGAGCTGGCCAAGGTCCAGAACGCCGTGGACGTGCTCTTCGGCTCCGGCGACCCGGCCACGGCCGACGCCGCCACCCTGCGCGCGGCCCTGGACTCCGCGCCCAGCGTGGCCTACGCCCCGGGCGAGGTCCCGGCCCTGCCGCAGATTCTGGCCGACCTGGGGCTGGTCAAGTCCAAGGGCCAGGCCCGCAAGGACATCGAAGCCGGGGCCGTGCGCGTGAACATGGCCCCGGTCACGGACCAGGGATTCGCGCCCACGGACGGCGACTTCCTGCACGGCGAGATTCTGCTTGTCAAAAAAGGCAAGAAACACTGGGGTATTGTCACCCTGGGGTAAAGCGGCTACAGGATGAGGCTTGTAAACACCGGGGGTTTTGGCCGCGCCGCGACCCGGCGCGCGCGGCCCCGGGCAGACTCATGAGGACCTTTCCGTGCCACAGAGCATTCTCGACCAGTTGATGACGTTCGTGCGCGAGAACATGAACGTCGACCCGGGCGACAAGTATTTCACCCCCGACGTGGACCTGTTCGACTACGGCTATCTGGACTCCTTCGGCATCGTGGGCTTCACCCTGATGGTCAAGGAGACCTGGGGCCTGAACATGGATTCCGTGGACTTCTATTCCGACGGCTTCCGCACCATGCAGGAGCTTGCCGCGTATATCGAGGAGCACGCCGACAATGCCTGACGCCATCACCGTGCGGGTCCAGCGCCCCTTTGCCGGCCACGGCCTGGGGCAGGTCATCTACTCCGCCTCGTTCATCGACCCGGCCGTGACGGACGTGGCCTACGAGGACGGGACCTGGATCTTCACCCTGGACGCCCCGGTGGCCGAGGAAAAGCTGCTGGGGGGCCTGGAAACCCTTGTGGGACGCTACCAGGACGTGGTGCCGGACACCGTGACCCCGGTGTTCGCCGTGACCCCGCCCGAGGACGCGGTCTGGCCCGCGCGCCCGGCGTCGGGCGGCGGCACGGCCCCCATCCAGGAGATCCACCCGGGCCTGTTCATCTGGCGCGAGCCCGTGAGCGTACTGCTGCGATTCCTGGACGACATGGTGCTCAGGCGCTTCGCCAGATTCTTCGGGGCCAGCGAGGAGATCTACCCCAACTGCATCCCCGTGGACGGCCTGGGCCGCGCCAACCATTTCTCCTCCTTTCCCGAGCACCTGCACTTCCTGGCGCACCTGCCCCAGGACCTGGAAATCCTGGACGAGTTCGCCGAGAACGCCAAGGGCGTGACCAGCTGGAACAAGGTGGACATCCCGGCCCCGGCGCAGGCCAGGCTGGTGAACAACCCCTCCACCTGCTACCACTGCTACGCCGCGCGAGAGAACACCACGCTTGAGGCCAACACCGCCCTGACCGTGATCACCAAATGCCACCGCTTCGAGGCCGCCAACCACAAGGAATACGGCCGGCTGCTGGAGTTCTCCATGCGCGAGGTGGTCTTTTTGGGCGAGCCGGACTACATCCGCGACTGCCGCGCCAAGACTCTCGATCTGGTGCAGGCCCTGGCCGAGGACTGGACCCTGTACGGCGAGCTCACGGCCTCCAACGATCCCTTCTTCACCAACGACTACAAGGCCAAAAGCGCCCAGCAGCACCGCCTGGCAATGAAGATGGAATACCGGATGCTCATCCCGGGCAAGGACAAGAGGCTGGCCATCATGTCCTCCAACCTGCACGGACCGACGTTCTCCAAGGCCTTCAACATCACCATGGGCGGACGGCTGATCAACACGGGCTGCCTGGGCTTCGGCCTGGAGCGTCTGGCCCTGGCCATCCTGGCCCAGCACGGCATGGACCCCGCGGCCTGGCCCCGGGGACTGCGCGAGGACTACGAGGCATGGCGCAGCGGCGACCCGCTCCAGGGCTAAGCCCGGGGCTGAGCCCGCACTTCCGCAGGGCGACCCTGGACGACGCCGAGCGCATCTGCGCCTGGCTGAACACCCCGGAAATCAACCGGCTCCTGACCTCCAACCTGCGGGGAGTGGCGCTGAATCCCGGACTGGTGGCCGCGGGCCTGCGCCGCCCGGACCAGGCCTGGTTCCTGTTCTCCGAGTCCGAGGGCCGGGAGCCCGTGGGCCTCTTGGCCTTCGACAGCGTCGACATGGTGGACCGCATCGCAAACTTCTGGTTCCTCTTGGCCGAGCCGGGCCTGCGCGGCAGGGGCCTGACCCACACGGCCATCAGCGCCCTGCTGGACGCCAACCCCCTGGGCCTGGCCTCGGTGACGGCCTGGGCCGGGACGCCCAACAAGGCGTCCCTGGCCTGCATGCGCCGCGCCGGATTCCGGGAGGTGGGCGTCATCGAACGGGCCTTCGCGGTGGACGGCGAGGTCCACGACCGCATCCTGTTCCAGAAACTCCTTGAAAAGCCATGAACCTCGTTTCCCCTGAATTCATCGGCCTGGTCTTCGCCCTGGCCTCCCTGAGCGCGATCCTGCCCGGGACGCTGCGGCCGTATCTGATCCTGGCCATCAGCCTGGCCTTCTACGGCAGCTTCAACTGGGCCTTCCTGCCCCTCTTGCTGGGCGTGATCCTGGTCACCTGGGGCGGCGGGTTCGCCATCCAGAGAAGCGGGCAGTCCAAGACCGTCACCGGGCTGTGCGTGGTCCTGGCCGCCTCGCCCCTGGCCTTCTACAAGTACCTCCTGGTCTGGTTCCCGGCGGCCGCCGGCTTCCTGCCCAAGTCGGACCTCTATTTCGGGGGCTACGGCGACGTGCTGGTGCCCGTTGGCCTGTCCTTCTTCACCTTCCAGGCCATCGGCTACCTCATCGACATCCACCGCCGGGCCTACGACCCCGAGGCCAACCTGGCCCACGTGGCCCTGTTTTTGTCCTTTTTCCCGCAGCTTCTGGCCGGGCCCATCGAGCGCTTCGCCCAGTTGGCGCCGCAACTCAAGACGATCAAGCGCCCCAGCCCGGACATGCTGCTCTCGGGCCTGACCATGCTGCTCTACGGCCTGTTCCTGAAGCTCGTGCTGGGGGACCGGATAGCCATCCAGGTGGACAAGATATACGGCAACATCGACGTGCTCGGCGCGGGCGAGGCCCTCTTGGGCTGCGCCACGTTCACCCTGCAGCTGTTTGCGGATTTCGCGGGCTACAGCTTCATTGCCCTGGGCGCGGCGGCCCTGTTCGGCGTGCGCCTGACCCAGAACTTCAAGCAGCCGTTCTTCTCCGCCAACCTCGTGGAGTTCTGGCAGCGCTGGCACATCTCGCTGACGCGCTGGATCGGCGACTACCTGTACCGCCCCCTGGCCCGGCGGCTGGTCAGGGAGAAGGGGCTCTCCCGCTTCCAGCAGGAGGCCCTGACGCTGCTGGTGGTCTGGACGGCCATGGGCCTGTGGCACGGCGCGACCATGGTCTACGTGACCTTCGGCCTGTCCCAGGCCCTGACCATGATCCTGCTCAAGCGCTTCACCCGCCCCGGACGCCGCCCCTCGGCCGCGCCCTGGCGCACGGCCCTGGGCATGCTGGCCACGCTCCTCTTCGTCTGCCTGACCTTCGGCCTGTTGCGCGCGCCCTCCCTGGGGGCCTACGGCCAGATGCTCCACTCGATACTGACCCTGGCTCCGGACACCCTGGACATCGACCTGGGCAAGTACACGCCGCTGCTCCTGGCCCTGGTCCTGGGCGTGGAGGCGGCTAGGCGTTTCGCGCCGCGCCTGACTCTGGAAACCGGCGTCTGGCGGCGCTGCTGCGCCATGGCCGCCCTGTCCCTGGGCATCCTGCTCTTCACCTATTCCAATGAATACCATGCCGCACAAAACTTCATCTATTTCCGCTTCTAGCGCCTTCTGGGGCATCGCCCTGACCGTGCTCTTCGTGCTGGCGGTGGACCAGGCGTGCGGCTTGGTCATGGACTCCATCTACCCCCGGTCCACGGCCTCGCCCGTGGGGCGGATCGTCAACGCCGACCCCGAAAACCTGGTCCTGGGCTCCTCCACGGCCCGCTACGCCGTCAACCCCGAGACGTTTTTGCCCGGCACCCGCAACGGCGCGGAAAACGGCCAGTCCCTGTTCTACTGCGCCGCCGTCCTGCGCGCCCTGCCTCAGGACACGCGGCTGAAGCGCGTGTTCCTGGGCGTGGATCCCCTCGACCTGACGAACGGGCTGAAGACGCCCACCCTCAAGCACCTCTGGGCAGTGTACCCGCGCATCCGCAAAGATGCGCACCTGCGCCAGCGCCTGGGCACTCTGCGCCGCATCCGGGCCGTGGAATACCTCTCGGGCCTGTTCCCGCACCACAACGGCCTGTTCAACATGATCCGCCAATACCTGTTCCCCAAGCCCCCGGAGGACAGCCTCTATTCCTGGTATCCGGGGCAGCACCACGAGCTCACTCCCGCGAAGGCCCCCGAGGGGCCGCCCCACGCCCTGGACCCCGACGCGATGCAGGCCCTCAGGGACATCGCCGAGGACGCCCAGCGCCTCGGTGTGGAACTGGTTCCCTTCTCCTCGCCGGTCTACGGCCAGGTGCGGGAACACCTTGACGTCAACAGGCTCCTGTACGCAGGCCTGCGCGAGGCCCTGGCCCCGGCCCGCCCCACGGACCTCACGGACCACGACGACCCCAGGCTGGAGGCCTTCGCCATGACCAAGACCTATTTCTGGGACGGCCCGCACATGAACGATGTCGGCGGCAGGGAGTACGCGCGCCTGCTGGCCGACATGTACCGCCAACGCACCAGCCGGGAGGCAAGCCATGCCGGACAGTGAACAGCCCCGGAAGATCAACGCCGCGGCCCTGCTGCGCATGGTCAAGATCGAACACTCGGTGTTCGCCCTGCCGTTCGCCTACATCGGCATGGTCCTGGCCGCCGGGGGCTGGCCGGGGATCGCGCCCTTCACGCTCATCACCGTGGCCATGGTGGCCATGCGCACCTACGCCATGACCTTCAACCGTCTGGCGGACCTGCGCATCGACGCCAAGAACCCGCGCACCCAGGGCCGCGAACTGGTCACGGGCGAGGTCTCCAAGGGCCAGGCCTGGGCCGTGGTGGTGATCTCGGCCCTGGTCCTCGTGCTCTGCTGCGCGGGCCTGAACCGGCTCTGCCTGTACCTCTGCCCCATCCCCCTGGTGGTGGGCGCGGCCTACAGCTACACCAAGCGCTTCACCCCCCTGTGCCACTTCGTGCTGGGCTCCACCCTGGGCCTGGCCCCCGTGGCGGCCTGGCTGGGCGTGAGCCCCGCGTTCACGGTCACGGCCTGGCTGTTCTTCTTCGGCGTGACCTTCTGGGTGGCGGGCTTCGACATCCTCTACGCCTGCCAGGACGCGGACTTCGACCGCGCCGAGGGCCTGCATTCCCTGCCCGCGGACCTGGGCCTGCCGGGCGCCCTGGCCCTGGCCTTCATGTGCCATGCCTGCACGGCCATCTTCTTCGGCCTGGCCGGGGCCGACGCGGGTCTGGGCCTGGGCTGGTGGCTGGCCTGGGGAGCGGCCTCGGCCGCGCTCCTTTGGGAGCACACCCTCATCTCGGCCAACGACCTCTCGCGCCTGAACCTGGCCTTCTTCACGGTCAACGGCGTCATCGGCGTGTCCCTGTTCGGGGGCGTGCTCCTGGGCCTCTAGCGGGCGGCGAACCAGGGCGACCCCCCCTCGGCCTTGCCCCCTTCCCGGGGCTGTCGTATGGGGAACCATGCACGGCTCCCCCTTCCGCATCGGGCATGCGCCCCCGTATCCGCCGCCCGGGCCGGCGCTCCTGCTGTTGCGCGAGGCCCCGGGCCGGCCGGCGCGCGCCGTCCAGGGCAGGACAGAGGAGGACGCCCAGGACGCGGGCCGCAGGCTCCTTTGCCGGGGCTGCCGCGCGCCCATCACCCTGGAAACCCTGCGCATCACCGTCCAGGGCCAGCACGAGCACGTGCTGGTCAACCCGGCGGGCTACGTCTACCAGGTGGGCTGTTTTTCCGCGGCCCCGGGCTGTTCCCACGAAGGGGCGCCATCCTGGGAGTTCACCTGGTTCCCGGGGCATACCTGGCAGATCGCCGTCTGCCGGGCCTGCGACGCCCTCATGGGCTGGCGCTTCAGGACCCCCTCCGGAGACGGATTCCACGGCCTGATCCTGACCCACCTGGTGGAGGACGACGGAAAACAGTGATCTCCCGGCCGCTCCCCGGACCCGATTTTTCCCTTCCGCCCCGGAGTCGATGAATCGTCGCCGCCCTTCCTTGGCAACGGGGGCCCGGCAATGCTACAGTGTCCTACCCTCTTTCCCTCTGCTTCACGGATGCAACGCTCGACCCCGGGGACGGACGCATGAAACGCGACGGACACAGCACCACGCTCAGGCAGTTCCTGTGGATCTTCGTGCCGGTATGCCTGGTCGCGTGTTCCGTGGCCGTTTTCATCATCCGGCTCCAGACCACGATCCACGAACAGGCCCTGCGCACGGAAGAGCGCATCCTCGTGGATCGGGAAGCGGAACTCCTGGAGAGCGAACTCATCGTGCCCGTGCGGGACCTCCTGTTCCTGACCCGCCTTGCGGAGTCGCACCTCGTGGACCAGGGGCTCGGCATCGCCCAGGACGTCATCCAGGGAGATTTCTCCGAACTGGGCCGGGTCCGGTTCGAATACGACCAACTGCGTTTCCTGGGCCTGGACGGCCATGAACGGGCGCGCGTGGACCTGCGAAGCGGCAAGCCCCTGATCCGCCCCCGGAACGAGCTTCAGGACAAGTCCGAGCGGGACTATTTCAAGCGCGGCATGGCGGCCGAAAGCGGCATCTTCATGTCGCGGCTGGACCTGAACGTGGAGCGCGGCGTCGTGGAGACGCCCTACAGGCCCACCCTGCGCTTCACCAGCATCGTCCGCGACCCCAAGGCCTCGCCCGTTGGACTCCTGGTCCTGAACTACGACTGCCGCCGGACATTGACCCGGCTTCTCGAGGCCTCCAACGCCGCCACCGGCGGCTTCCAGCTTCTCAACGCGGAGGGAGGGTGGATACTGGCCCCCAGCCGGGACCTGGATTTCCATTTCCTGCTTTCCGGGGACAAGGCCCCGGGCTTCGCCAAAACCCAGCCCAAGGTCTGGAATGAGATCAACGCCTCCAGGCGGGGCCAGACGCTGACCTCCGAAGGCCTTTTCACCCACCGCACCCTGAGTCTGAACCGGCAGCTCACGATCTCGCCAAGCACCCGGGAGGCTCTGACCCTGGTTTCCGTGCTGCCCGTCCACAGGCTCCAGCCCTCCTGGCTGGGCGTCGGCTGGGCGTCCCTGGGGGGAACCGTGGCCGTGATGGCCGCGCTGTCCCTGCTCCTGGCCAGGGCCAGAAGCCGGGTCCTGCAATCCACCCTGGCCCTGAAACGCTCCGAGGAACGCTGGAGCTTCGCCCTGGAGGCGGCCCGGGACGGGGTCTGGGACTGGGACGTGCCCACGGACGTGGTGAACCTCTCCCCGCGCTGGAAGGAGATGCTGGGCTACGCACAGGACGAGGGCCCGGGGTCGCGGGAGGAGTGGGCCATGCTGGTCCACCCCGAAGACAGGGAACGGATCTTCGCGATCCTGGAGGAGCATCTCCGGGGAAAGACGCCGCACTTCGAATTCACGCACCGCGTGACGACGCGCGCGGGCGGCTACCGCTGGGTCCAGGTCCGGGGCCGGGTCGCGGAGCGCGACAGGGAGGGACGCCCCTTGCGCGCCGTGGGCACCCAGACCGACGTCACCGACCGCAAACAGGCCGAGGAACAGCTGGCCATCTCCCGCAAGAATCTGGCCCAGGCCCAGGCCATCGCCAAACTGGGAAGCTGGGACCTGGACGTCGCCAGCGGCAAAACCATCTGGTCCGACGAGATGTACCGCATCTACGGGCTGGAACCTTCAGAAGCGTCCCCCGACGCCGAAGCGTACCTGGAAAGCCTGCACCCCGAGGACGGAGACCGCCTGCGCCAGGTGCTGCAACAGACCATGGCCCAAGGCGGCAGCTACGTGGACCGCCACAGGTTCATCACAAAGAGCGGCCAGACCATCTGGGTGGAGGCCAGGGGCGAGGCCTGCCGGAACGAAAACGGCGACATCATCGGCCTGTCCGGCACCATCCAGGACATCAACGAAAGCATGCTCAACCGGCTGGAGCTCGAGGAACGCGAAGGCATGCTGCGCGCCATGAGCCAGGCCTCCAACGACGCTTTCATCGCCATCCAGGCCGAAGGCCGGGTCGTGCTCTGGAACCCCGCGGCCGAACGGCTCTTCGGGTTCAAGGCCGAGGAGGTCATGGGCCAGCCCGTGCACGATCTGGTGGCCTCCATCGAGGACGCGGCCAAGGCCGCAGAAGGATTCAGGGATTTCCAGACCACCGGCACGGGGGCGGTGGTGGGCACCACGCGCGAGATGAACGCCAGGCGCAGAGACGGAAGCGCGGTGCCCGTCGAGCTCTCGGTGGCGGCCTTCCAGCGCGGTGAAAAATGGTACGCCGTGGGCAGCGTCCGCGACATCACCAAGCGCAAGGAGAACGAGACCCGCCTCGTGGAGCTGGCCACCATCGACGGCCTCACGGGGCTGAACAACCGCCGCCACTTCATGGAGCTGGCCCACCGCGCCATGCGCCAGGCCCAGCGTCTCGACACCCACATGGCCGGGATCATGTTCGACGTGGACCACTTCAAGAACGTCAACGACACCCACGGCCACGACGCGGGCGACGCGGTGCTGCGCGGCCTCTCGGATCTGGCCGTCGGCACGTTCCGGGACATCGACATCCTGGGCCGCCTGGGCGGCGAGGAATTCGGCGTCATCCTGCCCCAGGCCCAAGCCCAAACGGCCGCCCTGGCCGCCGAACGGCTGCGCGCGGCCGTGGAGGCAGCGGCCCTGGAAACCCCGGCCGGTGAGCTGCGCATCACCGTGAGCATCGGCGTGGCCGTGCTGGCGGACGACGTCCAGGACGTCGAGGCCCTGCTCAAACGCGCGGACCAGGCCCTGTACCGGGCCAAGCAGACGGGCCGCAACAAGGTCGAAGCCTTCGCCCCGGATCCCGAAAAGGACTAATTTCCGGCGGGCAAGGCCCCTTCCAGGCGCAGCAGGTGCTCCTTGAGCCCCACCCCGCCCTGGCCCGAGAAGCCGGTCATGCTTCCGTCCGAGCCCAGCACCCGGTGGCAGGGAACAACGAGAGGCCAGCGATTACGGGCCATGACCTGGCCCACGGCCCGGGCCGCGCGCGGGGAACCGACCATGGCCGCCAGCCGCCCGTAGCTCACCACCCGGCCGAAGCCCACCTCCTCGTGCAGGGTGCGCAGCACCCGACCCGTGAACCCGGGCAGTTCCTCCCAGGGGATGGGCAGGCCGGAGAACTCCGTCTTCTCGCCCGCCGCGTAGCGCGCGAAGGCCTCCCGCAGCCCGGCGTGGGCTCCGGAATGCCCTTGGGGCGTGGTCTTGTGACCGGCGGCCAGCAGGATGTGGGTCCCGGCCAGCACCTCGCCGCGCCAGGTGAGCTCCAGGGCCAGATCTCCGGCCACCAGGCATTCGGTCTTCCAGGTCTCGCTCATGACGACTCCTTGCTTTGCGTTGCGCGCGGGTGCTCGGGGTTGAACCAGGCGGGGACGGCGTCCGGAGCCCCGGCCTCGCATCCCTGCCACACATCCCGCTCCTTGAGGATCGCGGCCAGATCGCGCAGGACCTCGGACTTGCGCGCGGCCCAGTCCGGGGCCAAGAGCTCCCCGGGACGCGGATCCGAGGCCAGGCGGTGGACCACCATGTCGGGGCGCAGCCGGGGCAGGGCCCGGGCCAGCATCTCCACGTAGGCGGCCTGTTCCAGGGGCGCGTAGTCCCCGGCCAGGAAATCCCGGGCCAGGGGCGCGCCCTTGCAGACGTAGAGGTTATGCAGCTTGATCCCGGCCACGGGCAGGGCGCTGACGAACTCCACGCTGGCCTCGAAGCCGCCCTCCCGCTCCCCGGGCAACCCGGCCACAAGATGCGCGCAGACCTTGAGCCCGCGGCCGGCGGCCGCGCGCGCGGCGCGGGCGAAGTCCCCGGCCGTATGCCCCCGGTTCACGCCCGCGAGCACCGCGTCGTCCGCGGACTGCAGGCCCAGATCCAGCCAGAATTCGTCCACCCCTGCGTCCGCGAGCACGTCCAGGCGCTCCTCGTCCAGGCAGTCCGGCCGCGTGCCCACGGCCACCCCGGCCAGGGCGGGCAGGGCCGCCAGGCGCGCGAGCAGCCCGCGCAGCCGCTCGGGCGAACAGTGGGTGTTGGAAAAGGATTGCAGGTAGGCCAGAAACGGCCCCTCGGGGTTCCGGGAACGGGCGCGCCAGGCCTCCCACTGGCCCTCCAGGTCCACGCCCCGGCCGAACTGGCCCGTGCCCGAGCCCAGCTCGTTGCAGAAGGAGCACCCCCGCAGCGAAAGGGTCCCGTCCCGGTTGGGGCAGCTGGCCCCGGCGTCAAGAGGGATTTTCCGGATTCTGCGCCCGAACCGCCTGCGAAAATACGCGGACAGGGAATAGTGCCTGAACACTCCGAAATTCCGGGTTTTTTGAACGTTTCACGGCTATGCTTGCCATGAAAAACCGTTTTGGATATCACCACTTTATTTGACATCAAAGGCGGAAACAGAGAAGATTCCACGCTGTTCGACCCACCAATGAGTTGACCCAAGAGAGAGCACATGTCCAGAGTTTTGGATTCCGTACTAGGCTTCTTCTCCAACGATCTGGCCATCGACCTCGGCACGGCCAACACCTGCGTCTACGTCAAGGGCCAGGGAATCGTGCTGCGGGAGCCCAGTGTCGTGGCCGTGAAACAGGACGGACGCGGCGGCCAGAAGGTCCTGGCCGTGGGCAACGAGGCCAAGCAGATGCTCGGGCGCACCCCGGCCAACATCGTGGCCATCCGGCCCATGAAGGACGGCGTCATTGCGGACTTCGACATCACCCAGAAGATGCTCAGCTATTTCATCCGCAAGGTGCACAACTCCCGCCGCCTGGTGCGGCCCCGGATCATCATCTGCGTGCCCACGGGCATCACCCAGGTGGAGAAGCGGGCCGTGAAGGAGAGCGCCGAGAGCGCGGGCGCCCGCGAGGTCTACCTCATCGAGGAGCCCATGGCCGCGGCCATCGGCGCCAACCTGCCCATCACCGAACCTACCTCCAACATGGTGGTGGACATCGGCGGCGGCACCACCGAGGTGGCGGTCATCTCCCTGTCCGGCGTGGTCTACTCCAAGTCCGTGCGCGTGGGTGGCGACAAGATGGACGAAGCCATCATGCAGCACGTCAAGCGCAAGTACAACATGCTCATCGGCGAAAGCACCGCCGAACAGATCAAGATCCAGGCTGGCAGCGCCTACCCCTGCGACAGCGAGGTGGAGATGGCGGTCAAGGGCCGGGACCTGGTCTCGGGCATCCCCCAGAACATCACCATCACCTCCGAGGAGGTGCGCAAGGCCATATCCGAGCAGGTGGACGCCATCGTCCAGGCCTGCCGCATCGCCCTGGAGCAGACCCCGCCCGAGTTGGCCGCGGACATCGTGGACCGCGGCATCGTGCTCACCGGCGGCGGCGCGCTCCTCAAAGGTTTGGACCAGCTTCTGCGCGAAGAGACCGGACTGCCCATCACGGCCGTCGACGACCCCCTGTCCACCGTGGTCCTCGGCTCCGGCAAGGCCCTGGACAATCTCGACGTGCTGAAGGAGGTCACCATCGATTAGCCTCCGCTCCACCAAGGGCGTCGTCATCGCCCTTCTTCTGGCTCTGTCGACGTACCTGAGCCTGTATACGTGGAACGCCCGCACGGGCGCTCTCGATACCCTATCCAGTCGTTCCGGCCTGGAATTCGTGGCCTGGGTCCTGCGCCCGGGCCGCTGGGTTTCGGACCAGGTGGTCACGACCTGGAACCGCTACATCTATCTGGTTGACCTGCGCCAGGAGAACGAATTCCTGCGCCGCAGACTGGACGACTTCTCCCTGGAGCTGGCCGGATTGCGCGAGCAGGCCGCCGAGGCCTTGCGCCTGCGCAGGCTCCTGGACTTTCCCCCGCCCGTGCGCTGGACCACGTCGGGCGCGCGGGTCATCGCCCAGCGCCTGGGCCCCAACGCCGTGCTGGACACGGTGATGGTGGACAAGGGCACGTCCTCCGGGATCGCGGTGAACACCCCCGTGGCCACGCCCGAAGGCCTGGTGGGCCGCGTGCTGCGCGCCGGGTTCACGTCCTCCAACCTGCTGCTGCTCACGGACCAGAACAGCAAGATCCCCGTGCTCGGCGAAACCAACCGCACTACGGGCATCCTCACGGGCCGGGGCCCCGGGGACCTCGAGGTGCGCTACGTGCCCCTCAATGCGCCCATCGCCCTGGGCGAGCTGCTGCTGACCTCCGGCCTGGCGAGCATCTATCCCAAGGGCCTGCCCGTGGCCCGGGTCTCGTCCATCGAGCGCTCCGAGATTTCCCTGTTCCTCACGGTGCGGGCCACGCCCCTGGTCGACCTGCGCGACCTGGAGGAGGTCCTGCTCCTGCACCGGACGCACGACGCGCCGGGGGCCCCGGCGATGGAAGCGGCCCCGCCCGAAACCCCCGGGGGCTGACCGTGCACCCCGTCACCTTCTGGCTCATCTACACCATCGCGGGGGTCTGGGCCCAAATGGTCCTGCCCGGCGTGGACTTCTTCGCCCCGGCCGTGGTGGTCTGCCTGCAGGAGCGCCGCCTGCGCCAGCTGTGCTGGCTGCTGCCCCTGTGGATCATGATCCAGGAAGGCGCGGGCAACATACCCTTCGGCTCCATGATCCTCTGGTATGCGGGCCTCTCCGCCGTGTTCGTCATCGGACGCTGGCTGTTCGAGTCGCGCAACGTGGTCTTCGTCCTGATCATCGGCATGGTCATGGGCGGCTGGCGCTTCGTCCTGGTGCAGCTCATGGCCGGGCTCCAGGGCCTGGAGGTGGGCGAGCACGCCCTGTTCGTGGAAAGCGTGCAGCAGGCCGTGCTCTTCCCCCTGATCTGGGCCCTGGCCTTCAACCTCTACCGCAGCAAGGTCCCCGATGCCGGCACAGTATGAACCGGAAGGCCAGTCCCCTCCCGCCAGCGGACTGATCCTGCTCCAGGCGTGCGTCTGGGGCCTGTTCTGCGTGTTCGTGCTGCGCTTCTGGTTCCTGCAGATCTACAAGGGCGAGGAGTTCGCGGCCAAGGCCCGGGACAACCAGCTCCGCCAGGAGGCCCTGTTCGCCCCGCGCGGCCTGGTGCGCGACCACGAGGGCAAGCTCCTGGCCGTGAACGAGCCCTCCTACGCCCTGGGCCTGGTGCGCGAGGACGTGCGCGACCTGGACGCCACCCTGAACAAGGTCAGCGAGTGGACGGGCATCGACCGGGCCGAGCTGGACGCCCGCTACAAAAAGGGCAAGGGCCGGGTCAAGCCCTTCGAGCACCTGCTGTTGGCCCACGACCTGTCCTTCGAGACCCTGGCCCGCATCGAGGCCAACGCCCTGTTCTGGCCGGGCCTGGAGATCGTGGTCCGGCCCAAGCGCTACTACCCCCAGCAGGACCTCCTGGCCCACGTGTTGGGCTACGTGGCCGAGGCCAACGAGGAGGAGCTGGAGGCCAACTCCGAGCTGGCACTGGGCGACGACATCGGCAAGGGCGGCCTGGAGCTGGTGCTGGAGGACCGCCTGCGCGGGGCCAAGGGCCTCAGGCAGGTGGAGGTGGACGCCACTGGCCGCCGCCTGAACCAGATGGTCCTGCGCGAGCCCGTGGCCGGACAGGACATGGCCCTGTCCATCGATCTCGGGCTGCAGGCCCACGCGGCGCAGCTGCTCAAGGACCAGGCCGGGGCCATCGTGGTCATGGACCCCTTCACGGGCCGCATCCTGGCCTTTGTGGGCCAACCCTCCTACGACGCCAACATGTTCGTCACGGGCCTGTCCCAGGAGCAGTGGGCCGCCCTGCGCGACGACCCCAGGCATCCCCTGCAGAACCGGGTCATCCAGAGCATGTTCCCGCCGGGCTCCATCTTCAAGCTCGTGGTGGGCGGCGCGGTGCTGGAAAACGGCATCGACCCCGAGGAAACCGTGTTCTGCAATGGCCAGATGCGCCTCGGCCGCCGCATCTTCCGCTGCTGGCGCAAGCGGGGCCACGGCCACGTGAACTTCATGAAGGCCGAGGTCGATTCCTGCGACGTGTATTTCTATACCATGGGCGACCGCCTGGGCGTGGAGAAGATGTCGCCTTTCGCCAAGGGCTGCGGCTTCGGGCAGAAAACGGGCATCGCCCTGCCCCACGAAAAGGCCGGTCTGGTGCCCTCCCCCGAGTGGAAGCGCAAGCGCTTCGGCCAGCCCTGGGTGGGCGGCGACAACCTGAACATGGCCATCGGCCAGGGCTTCAACCTGGTCACCCCTTTGCAGGTCACGCGCTTCGTGGCCGCCCTGGTCAACGGCGGCACCCTGTACCGGCCCCTGCTCCTGGAGGACGAACAGCCCGAGGCCATGGGCGCCCTGCCCATGAGCGACGAGACCCGCCAAATGATCGTCCGGGCCATGGAGGAGACCGTTGAAAGCGGCACGGCCAGGCGCCTGAAGCGCAAGGGCGCGCGCATGGGCGGCAAGACCGGCACGGCCCAGGTGGTGCGCCTGAAACTCAAGGAAGGCGACGAGCGCCGCAAGCTGGAGGAGATGGCCTACGAGGAACGCGACCACGCCTGGCTGGCCTCCTTCGGCGAAAAGGACGGCAAGACCTATGTGGCCGTGTGCATGGTGGAGCACGGGGGCCACGGCGGCTCCGCGGCCGGGCCCGTGCTGAAGAAGGTCTACGACTATCTGTTCTCGGAGAAGATGCCATGACCCTCATCGACCGCCGCATGATCCACCACATCAACTGGGCCCTGTTCGGCCTGGCGCTGATGCTCTTCGCCACGGGCGTCCTGAACCTGTACTCGGCCAGCGGGTTCCGCATGGAGACGGGCGTGGCGCTGAACCCCTACTATCAGAAGCAGCTGGCCTGGGGGTTCATCGGCCTGGGCGGCATGCTGGCCTGCATCTTCCTGGACTACCGGCACTTGAAGACCATGGCCTGGCCCCTGTTCTGGATCACGGTGGGGCTTCTGGCCTGCGTGCCCCTGTTCGGCAAGACCATCTACGGCGCGCGGCGCTGGCTGGACCTGGGCTTCTTCAATTTCCAGCCCAGCGAACTGGCCAAGATCAGCATCCTGCTCCTGGGGGCCAAGCTGCTGTCCAAGGGCCAGCGCCCCCTGGGCTGGGCCGGGCTGTTCGGCGTGGTCTGCGTGGGCCTAGTGCCCGCCGGGCTCATTGTGCTCCAGCCGGACCTGGGATCGGGCCTGTCCGTGCTCATGCTGCTGGGCGGATTGATCCTCTATCGCGGCCTGCAGCGCGGGGTGCTCAAGACCCTGCTGATCACGGTTCCGGCGCTCCTGCCCCTGGGCTGGTTCTTTCTGCACGACTACCAGAAGCAGCGCATCCTGACCTTCCTGAACCCGGGCAGCGACCCCCTGGGCAGCGGCTACCACATCCTGCAGTCCCAGATCGCCATCGGCTCCGGCCGGATGTGGGGCAAGGGCTTTTTGGCGGGCACCCAGTCCCAGCTCCGGTTCCTGCCCGAAAAGCACACCGACTTCGCCATCGCGGTGTTCGGCGAGGAGTGGGGATTCATCGGCTGCATAATTTTGCTTTCACTTTTCAGCCTCTTTCTGTATCAAATTTTTCTCACAGCACAGGACGCCAAGGACAGATTCGGAAGCTTTTTGGCGGCCGGGGTCTTTTTCTACTTTTTCTGGCAGATCCTCATCAACATGGGCATGGTCCTCGGATTGATGCCCGTGGTGGGGATTCCGCTGCCGTTCATCAGCTACGGCGGCAGCGCCATGGTCGTGAACCTCTGCCTCGTGGGCGTGGTGATGAACGTCTCCATGCGCCGCTTCGTGTTCAAACGGTCCTGACCCCCTCAGGTTCGAACCACGACCTCGAACCTTTTTTCACACAGATCCCAAGGAGACCAGACATGGCACGGGATGAGATAAACGCCTTCCTCGGAACCGGAACCACATACCAGGGCAAGCTGGACTTCCAGGGGTCCGTGCGCATCGACGGCAAGTTCAAGGGCGAAGTGACCTCCAAGGGCACCCTGGTGGTGGGCAAGGACGCCAACGTCGAGGGCTCGGTCCAGGTGGGCCAGCTGATCATCAGCGGCAAGCTGGAGGGCGAGGTCCAGGCCCTGGAAAAGGTCGTGCTGCACAAGACCGCCAACATCCTCGGCCGGGTCAACACCCCGGTGCTGGTCATGGAGGAGGGCGCGGTCCTGGAGGGCGAGATCACCATGGGCACCAAGGCCCAGTCCAAGGCCCCCCGCGCCGGCGCTCCGACGGCGGCGTCAGGGCCCGGACCCCAGGCCGCCGCGCCCGCCCAGACGGCCGCCAAACCGGCCTTTCCCAAGGCGGCCCAGGCCGACGGGAAATAATATTTCTGTAGTTATATCAGATAGTTAGTTATATCGCTAACTAGCCGGGCAGACAGGAAAAAGTCTTTGACAGGGCTAGCTAAATTAGCTAAAGCCCGTTTGACTTTGCTCATTAATTCACAACCTCCGAGAGGGCGAGTATGATTGATCTGGACTACACGTTCTTCATTCAGTTCGTGAACTTCATCGTCACTTTGGCGGTTCTGAATTTCCTCCTTATTCGCCCCATCCGGGACATCATTTCCAAGCGCAACTCCCATATGTCCAAGATGGTGGACGACGCGGAGGAATTCGCCGCCGACGCCGAAGCGAAGCTCAAGAACTACGAAAAGCAGCTCCACGACGCCCGCGCGGCCGGCACCGAACGGCGCAACGGATTGAAGGACGAAGGCTCCGCCCAGGAGAAGAACATCCTCTCCGCCGCCGGCCAGGAAGCCGCCGGCGCCCTCAAGGCCGAGCGCGAGGCCGTGGCCACGGAGATGTCCGCCGCCATGGGCGAGCTTCAGGGCCGGGTGGACATGCTGGCCGGAAAAGTCGCGGACAAGGTGCTCGGCTGAAGACAGTAAAGGCGAAACCCGGCTCGGCCGTGGTTTCGCCTTGCTCTATTTGACGCTTAAGAAACGGTTGGAAGAAGGAGGGTCCCGCGTTGACAATTCTCAGACGACTTTTGCCCGCGATGCTTCTCGTGCTCGCTGCCGCGGCGGTGGCCTCGGCCGCAGAGGGCGGGGCGCACGCGGCGCACGAGAGCATGACGACCACGCTGCTGCGGGTCGTGAACTTCCTCTTTTTCATCGGCATCATCTGGTGGTTCGGGCGCGGCGCAATCGCCAACATGTTCGGCGGGCGGCGCAAGAACATCCAGTCCCAGCTCGGGGAACTTGAGGAACGCAAGCAGGCCGCCGAAAAGCGCCTGGGCGAGGTGGAGGCGAGCATCGCCGGCATCGAGGCCGAACGCGAGCAGATCCTGGCGGACTTCACCAAGCAGGGCGAGGCCCTCAAGGCCGCCATCATCGAGAATGCGCACCAGGCAGCCGAGCGCATCAAGGAGCAGGCGACCATGACCGCGGCCAACGAGCGCAACGCGGCGCTGAAGGCCGTGCGCGCCGAGATCGCCGAGCTGGTCATCGAGGCCGCCGAAAAGGCCCTGGCCGGCAAGCTCACCGCCGAGGAGCACAACAAGCTGATCGATGACTACTTAACAAAGGTGGTGCTCAATTGACGGCCGACATCGTTGCACGCAGGTACGCCCGCGCGCTCTTCTCCATTGCGAAGAGCCAGGGCGACGCCAACATGAAGGCGTACGGCAAGGACCTGGCCGAGATCGCCGCGACGCTCACGGAGAATCCCGAGCTCCTGCGGGTCTTCAAGAACCCGCTGTTCAGCGTCGAGGAGAAGAAGGCCATCGTGGACAAGCTGCTTGCCCATCTGGCCCCCAGCGCCACCACCAAGAACTTCTGCTTCCTTCTGGCCGACAAGGACAGGCTGTCCAAGTTGCCCGAAATCGAAGCGTACTATGGCGCTCTGCTGGACGAGGCCAACGGCGTGGTCCGTGGCCAGCTCGTCACGGCCATCGAGCTCGGGGACGCCAAGCAGGAGGAAGTCAAGAAGCAGCTCGCCGCGCAGCTGGGCAAAGAGCTGATTCTGGATTTCACGGCCGACGCCGATATCCTGGGCGGCGTCGTGCTGAAGGTTGGGGACAAGATCTTGGACGCGAGTCTCAAGGCACAGCTCAACGCTATGAAAGAACAGATCAAAAGGGGTGAGTAGGCGATGCAGATCAAAGCTGAAGAGATCAGTAAGATCATCGAGGATTCGATCCAGAATTACGAGTCCAAGGTTGAGATGTCCGAGACCGGCACCGTCCTCTACGTGGGCGACGGTATCGCCCGCGTCCATGGCGTCGAGAACGTCATGGCCATGGAGCTCCTGGAGTTCCCCGGCGGCCTGATGGGCATGGCCCTCAACCTTGAAGAGGACAACGTCGGCGTCGCGCTCCTGGGCGATGACACGGGCGTGAAGGAAGGCGACCCGGTCAAGCGTACCGGCAAGATCTTCTCCGTGCCCGTGGGCGACGCGGTCATGGGCCGCGTCATCAACCCCCTGGGCCAGCCCATCGACGGCCTGGGGCCCATCGACGCCCCGGACCTCCGCCCGGTGGAGCTCAAGGCGCCCGGCATCATCGCGCGCAAGTCCGTGCATGAGCCCATGTACACCGGCCTCAAGGCCATCGACGCCATGACGCCCATCGGCCGCGGCCAGCGCGAGCTGATCATCGGCGACCGCCAGACCGGCAAGACCGCCGTGTGCATCGACGCCATCCTGGCCCAGAAAGATTCGGACGTGCACTGCATCTACGTGGCCATCGGCCAGAAGAAGGCCTCGGTGGCCCTGGTGGCCGACGTGCTCAAGCAGCACGGCGCCATGGAGTACACCACCATCATCTCGGCCACGGCTTCCGAGCCCGCGCCCCTGCAGTTCATCTCCGCGTACACCGGCGCGACCATCGGCGAGCACTACCGCGACAACGGCAAGCACGCCCTGATCATCTACGACGACCTTTCCAAGCAGGCCACGGCCTACCGCCAGATGTCCCTGCTGCTCCGCCGCCCGCCGGGACGCGAAGCCTTCCCGGGCGACGTCTTCTACCTGCACTCCCGCCTGCTGGAGCGCTCGGCCAAGGTCAACGACTCCCTGGGCGCCGGTTCCCTGACCGCCCTGCCCATCATCGAGACCCAGGCCGGCGACGTGTCCGCGTACATCCCGACCAACGTGATCTCCATCACCGACGGCCAGGTGTACCTGGAGCCCAACCTGTTCAACGCGGGCGTGCGGCCGGCCATCAACGTGGGCCTGTCCGTGTCCCGAGTGGGCGGCGCGGCCCAGATCAAGGCCATGAAGCAGGTGGCCGGCACCATGCGTCTGGACATGGCCCAGTACCGCGAGTTGGCGGCCTTCGCCCAGTTCGGTTCGGACCTGGACAAGGCCACCAAGGCCAAGCTGGACCGCGGCGCGCGCCTGGTGGAGCTCTTGAAGCAGCCCCAGTACAAGCCGCAGCCCGTGCAGGAGCAGGTCGCCTCCATGTTCGCCGCCACCCGCGGCTACATGGACGACGTGCCCGTGGAGAACATCGCCCGCTTCGAGACGGAGTTCTTCGAGTTCATGCGCAATTCCAAGGCTGACATCCTGGCCGCCATCAAAGAAAAGGCTGTCATCGACGACGACATCGAGGCCAAGTTGCGCGCGGCCATCGACGAGTTCAAGAAGACCTTCCAGGCCTAAGGCGGAGGAGAAGCATATGCCTTCGCTCAAAGACGTTGAACTGAAGATACAAGGCGTCAAGAAGACCAAGCAGATCACCAAGGCCATGAACATGGTGGCCTCGGCGAAGCTCCGCAACGCCCAGTCGCGCATCGAGCGCTTCCGGCCCTACGCGGACAAGTTCTACGAGATGCTTGGCGACCTTGCCGGCCGCGCCGACGGGGACGCGCATCCCCTGCTGGAGGTCCGCGAGGAGATCAAGACGGCCGCCATCGTCCTGGTCACCTCCGACCGAGGGCTGTGCGGCAGCTTCAACTCCAACCTCATCAAGCTGGCCGAAAAGCTCGCGGCCGAGAAGCAGGCCGAGGGCAAGTCCATCAAGATGTACTGCATCGGCAAGAAGGCCACCTCCTTCTTCAAGAAGACGGACCTCGAACTGGCCATGGGCAAGACCGACGCCATGAGCACCTTTGACTTCACGCTGGCCAACGAGGTGGGCATGGAGATTATCGGCGGCTACCTGGCCGGGGAACTGGACGAGGTGACCCTGCTCTACGGCGAGTTCGTGAGCGTCGCCAAGCAGGAAGCCACGGCCCTGCCGCTGTTGCCCATGTCCGCCCATGACGAGGTCGCCGAAGAAGGCGGCGAGGCCGGGGGCGGAGCCGAATACATCTACGAGCCTGATGTGGCCGGGCTGCTCGCAGAGCTGCTGCCGCGCTTCATCAAGGTCCAAATGTACCGGGGCATGCTCTCCACGTCCGCGTCCGAGCACGCGGCGCGCATGGCCGCCATGGACAACGCGACCCGAGCTTGTGACGATATGGTCGACTCCCTGACGCTGCTCTACAACAAGACCCGTCAGGCCGCCATTACAGGCGAACTCATGGACATTGTCGGCGGCGCCGAGGCGCTGAAAGGATAATCAAGGGGTAGATAGCAATGAGTGCAAACAGTGGAAAAATCGTTCAGGTCATCGGCGCCGTCTTGGACGTCGAGTTCCCGGCCGGTCAGTTGCCCAACATCCTGACCGCATGCGAAATCACCAACCCCAACAACACCGACGCGCCCGAGCTGGTGGTGGAAGTGGCCCAGCACCTGGGCGACAACGTCTGCCGCTGCATCGCCATGGACGCCACCGAAGGGCTGGTCCGCGGCATGGAAGTGCGCAACACGGGCAAGCCCATCCTGGTGCCCGTGGGTGAGGGCTCTCTGGGCCGCATCATGAACGTCGTGGGCCGCCCTGTGGACGAGCTCGGGCCCATCAACTCCGACAAGACCATGCCCATCCACCGTCCGGCTCCGGGATTCACCGAACAGTCCACCAAGATCGAGCTGCTGGAAACCGGCATCAAGGTCGTGGACCTGCTCATCCCCTTCCCCAAGGGCGGAAAAATGGGCCTGTTCGGCGGCGCGGGCGTGGGCAAGACCGTTATCCTCATGGAGATGATCAACAACATCGCCAAGCAGCACGGCGGCATCTCCGTGTTCGCCGGCGTGGGTGAGCGCACCCGCGAGGGCAACGACCTCTACCACGAGATGAAGGACGCCGGCGTTCTGGAGAAAGCCGCGCTGATCTACGGCCAGATGAACGAGCCCCCGGGAGCCCGTGCCCGCGTGGCCCTGACCGCCCTGACCTGCGCCGAGTACTTCCGCGACGAGGAAGGCCAGGACGTGCTCCTGTTCATCGACAACATCTTCCGCTTCACCCAGGCGGGCTCCGAGGTCTCCGCGCTTCTGGGCCGCATGCCTTCGGCCGTGGGCTACCAGCCCACCCTGGGCACCGACCTGGGCGGTCTGCAGGAACGCATCACCTCCACCAACAAGGGGTCCATCACCTCGGTGCAGGCCGTGTACGTGCCCGCCGACGACCTGACCGACCCTGCGCCGGCCACCACGTTCTCGCACCTTGACGGCACCCTGGTGCTGTCCCGCCAGATCGCGGAGCTGGGCATCTACCCCGCGGTGGATCCGCTGGACTCCACCTCGCGCATCCTGGACCCCAACGTCCTGGGCGAGGAACACTACTTCACGGCCCGCGAGGTCCAGCAGATGCTGCAGAAGTACAAGGACCTCCAGGACATCATCGCGATCCTGGGCATGGACGAGCTGTCCGACGAGGACAAGCTGGTGGTGCACCGCGCGCGGCGCATCCAGCGCTTCCTGTCCCAGCCCTTCCACGTGGCCGAAGTGTTCACCGGCACCCCCGGCGAATACGTGAGCCTCGCGGACACGGTCCGCGCCTTCCGCGAGATCCTTGAAGGCAAGTACGACCACCTCGGCGAGAACGACTTCTACATGGTCGGCGGCATCGACATGGCCGTCGAGAAGTTCAAGAAGCGCGAAGCCGAAGCTTAAGCCCGGGAGGCCCGTATGGCTACGCTGCAACTGGAAATCGTGACTCCCGACCGCCTCGTCTTGAGCGAGCAGGTGGAGTACGTGGGTGCCCCGGGATATGAGGGCGAGTTCGGCATTCTGCCCAACCACATCCCGTTCCTCACGGCCCTGCAGGTCGGGAACCTGTACTACAAGTCCAGCGGCAAGACCTTCTACGTCTTTGTCGCGGGCGGCTTCGCCGAGGTCTCCGACAACAAGGTGACCATCCTGGCGGAAGTCGCCGAAAAGGCCACGGAGATCGACGTGGAGCGGGCGCGCAAGGCGCGCGAACGCGCGGAGAAGCGCCTGTCCCAGCAACAGGACAACTTCAACAGCGCGCGTGTGCAGGCCGCCCTGGCCCGCTCCATGGCGCGCATCAATTGCCGCGACCGCGCCCAGGCGGCCGGCACCTGCACCCACAACTAGGGCGCGGGACCATCGGCTACTGCCCCATTCAAGGCGGGCCGCGAAAGCGGTCCGCCTTGTTCGTCTGCGGCCCCGGGGCTGGACAAGGACCGTCGCCCCGCGATAGTTCCAGCGCAGGCCGCCCACAAACAGCGATCTGCTGCGTTGCTGCGGAAAATACAAACCCTCGCGTACGGGGGTACGCGTCGGGCTTGCATTTTCCTTGCGCCTTGCATCTCACTATTTGTGAACGACCTGCGGGAAATGACTTATTCCACGATCTGGCAGAGATTTTCGCATAGCTGAAACCTTGAACACGGATGACTGTATGACTGCGACCAACCCAGGCCCCGCGACCGGGGCCCTGATCCTGGCGGCGGGCAAGGGCACGCGCATGAAAAGCGAACGCCCCAAGGTCCTCTTCACCCTGCTTGGCGAACCCATGCTGAGCTACGTGTACGACGCCCTGGGCGCCCTGGGCGGCCCCGTGTTCACCGTGGTGGGCCACGCCAGCCAGGAGCTGGAGGCGGCCTTTCCCCAGCGGCGGGAGGGCTTCGTGCTCCAGGCCGAGCAGCTGGGCACGGGCCACGCCCTGTCCACGGCCTGGCCGGCCCTGCGCGCGGCAGGGATTTCCCGCGTGCTGGTGGTCAACGGCGACACCCCGCTGCTGTCCGTGGACGCCCTGGACGCCCTGGCCGGGACCCACGAGGCCGCGGGGGCGGACATCACCTTCCTGAGCGTCAAGGCGGCCGAGCCCGGCGCCTTCGGCCGCGTGCTGCGCGCGCCGGGCGGCGCGGTGGCGGCCATCGTGGAGGCCAAGGACTTCGACGAGGCCGCGCACGGCCCCTGGGGCGGGGAGATCAACGCGGGCATCTATCTCCTGGAGCTGGACGCGGTGGAGCCGCTGCTCGCCCTTTTGACCAACGACAACGCGGGCGGCGAATACTACATCACGGACCTCATGGGCCTGGCCGTGGAGCGCGGCCTCACCGTGCACGCGCACAATGCGGGGGCCCGGCCCGAGCTCCTGGGCGTGAACAGCCCGGCCGAGCTGGTGGCCGCCGAGGAGACGCTCAGGGCGCGCATCGTGGCCGCGCATCTCGCGGCCGGGGCCCTGGTGCGCCAGCCCGCCCAGGCCGTCATCGGCCCGCGCGCGGCCCTGGCCCCTGGCTGCGAGGTCCTGGGGCCCTGCGAGATCCTCGGGGCCACGGACATCGCCCGGGGCGCCGTGGTGGGCCCCCAGGTCTGGATCAAGGACTCTCAGGTGGGCGAGGGCAGCGAAATCCGCCCCTTCAGCCACCTGGAGGAGGCCCGCGTGGAGGCGGGCTGCCAGGTGGGCCCCTACGCCCGCCTGAGGCCCGGCGCCCTGGTGCAGGACGGCGCGCGCGTGGGCAACTTCGTGGAGATGAAAAAAGCCGTGCTCAGGCCCGGGGCCAAGGCCAACCACCTGACCTATCTGGGCGACGCCGAGGTGGGCGAGGGGGCCAACATCGGCGCAGGGACCATCACCTGCAACTACGACGGGGTGAACAAGCACAAGACCACCATCGGCGCGCGCGCCTTCATCGGCAGCAACACGGCCCTGGTGGCCCCAGTGACCGTGGGCGAGGGCGCCCTGGTGGGCGCTGGCAGCGTGATCACTAAGGACGTCGAGCCCGGGACCCTCGCGCTGACGCGGGCCAAACAAAAATCGCTTCCCAAACCAAGAAAATAACATTTCTTGATTTCACAAGGCGAACAGGATAATTCTCGGCTATGGAAATTTTGAGCCAACTGGAATCCAAGATCGAGTCCCTGCTCCAGAAAAACCGGGCCCTGGAAGACGAAAACAGGCGCCTGAAGGAGGAGGCCGAGCGCGGCGCATTCGACCTCAAGGCCGACAATGCGCGCCTGCGCGAGGAGCTGGAGCGCGAGCGCGGCTCCAAGGACGAGGTCCTGGGCAGGATCGACGGCCTGCTGAAGAAGCTCTCGGACGATACGCCCTAGTGGAGAGGCAGCCATGCCGAGCTATACCCTCTCCGTTCTGGATCTTGACGTATCCTTCAAGGCGCAGGCGGACCACGAGCGCGTCCAGGCGGCAAAGGAACTTCTTGAAGAACGATACAGAGAACTGACGCAACACGGAAGACGCTTAAGCAAGGAGAAGCTGCTGACTTTCCTGGCCCTGGGCCTTGCGGACGACCTCTTGCAGAACATGCGGCGGCTGGAGGAATTGGAAGACCGGCTCGCAGGCATCGCCTCAAGGATCGACCAGGCCGAGGAGCTGACGACAGGCGCATGAACAATATCTCCCTGGGATGCTCGTGATTGTTCGGTCATTGTTGAGCCAACACTCGAGAAAAGGGATTTGCTCAAGACCCGCCCGTGCGCACACCCGCTAGACCGGGGAGCCTGACGGCGGGCACAGCGGAGCCCACCTTGCACAAGCAAGGTTCAAAATGGCCGTCAACACGACCTCCCGGGGAACGTTTATATACCGCGGCAACCCGTAAACCCGCACCGGCAGACGACGACAGCCTTTATCACAGCCTTATTTCCCGCCCGTCAGCACCTTCGGCTTTCCCCCAGGCGTTCCGGAAACGCATCCAGCAGCCCCAGACTTCGGCGCTCTTTCGTTGAAAGAAATCTCGCCGCAGGCCGCCGTCCCCGCGTGGGGAAGGCCGCCGAAACGTACCGGGTCCGCGGTGCCCGTAGCCCATAAAGGAGTAGGCCCATGAGCGTGGCATTCATCATCATCATCGCCCTGGCGGGCGCCGTGGCAGGCGCCGGGGGCGGGTACGTCCTGCACAAATACATTTCCTCCAAGCGCATCGAAGGCGCCAAGGACCTGGCCGAACGGATCCTCGAAGAGGCCCGCAAGGACGCCCAGGCCGAACGCAAGGAATACATGCTTCAGGCCCAGGACGAGGTTCTGACCCTGAAGAAGGAAGTGCAGGCCGAATACAAGGACCGCGAGTCCGAACTCAAGAAACGCGAAGGCAAGGTCCAGGAAAAGGAAGAGCGCCTCGAGGACAAGATCGAGAAGAACAACCAGAAGGACTCCGAGCTGGTGGCCATGGAGAAGCGCCTCGCGCGCCTGGAGCGATCCCTGGGCGAACGGGAGGTCGAGCTGGACGAGATCTCCGCCGAACAGCAGCGCAGGCTGGAGGAGATCTCCGGGCTCACCGCCGAGGAGGCCAAGGCCCGCCTGCTGGCGGACATCGAATCCCAGACCAGGCACGAGGCGGCCAGGATGATCCGCCAGGTGGAGATGGAGGCCAAGGAGACCGCGGACCGCAAGACCAAGGAGGTCCTGGCCTCGGCCGTACAGCGCTACGCGGGCGATTTCGTGGCCGAGAACACCGTGGCCGCCGTGACCCTGCCCAGCGAGGACATGAAGGGCCGCATCATCGGCCGCGAGGGCCGCAACATCCGCGCCATCGAGGCGGCCACGGGCGTGGACCTGATCATCGACGACACCCCCGAGACCGTCGTCCTCTCGGCCTTCTCGCCGCTCAGGCGCCAGGTGGCCAAGTTGGCCCTGGAGCGCCTCATCAGCGACGGCCGCATCCACCCCGCGCGCATCGAGGACGTGGTCAAAAAGGTCGAGCAGGAGATGGACGTCAAGCTGCGGGAGATCGGCGAGCAGGCCACCTTCGACGTGGGCGTGCACGGCATCCATCCCGACGTGGTCCGGCTCCTGGGCCAGCTCCAGTACCGCACCAGCTTCTCCCAGAACGTGCTGCAGCACTCCCTGGAAGTGGCCTTTCTCTGCGGCATCATGGCCGCCGAGCTGGGCCTGGACCAGAAGAAGGCCAAGCGCGCCGGCCTGCTGCACGACATCGGCAAGGCCGTGGACCACGAGGTGGAAGGCCCCCACGCCCTCATCGGCGCGGACCTGGCCAAGAAGTACGGCGAGAGCAAGGAGATCATCCACGCCATCTCCGCGCACCACGAGGACCAGCCCCCCACCACCATCCTGGCGGTCCTGGTCCAGGCGGCGGACAGCCTGTCCGGGGCCCGGCCCGGCGCGCGCAAGGAGCTCCTGGAGAACTATGTGAAGCGTCTTGAGGAGTTGGAAGGCATCGCCACGGACTTCGAAGGAGTTTCCAAGGCCTACGCCATCCAGGCGGGCCGCGAAATCCGCGTCATGGTGGACTCGGACAAGGTGGACGACGACCAGACCCATCTGCTTTGCAAGGACATTTCGAAGAAGATCGAAGAGAACCTCACCTACCCCGGCCAAATCCGCGTGACCTGCATCCGCGAACGGCGGGCAGTGGGCTACGCGAAATAGACGGACAGCGTTTCCGTTGCTCTTCAAGGGTCGCTCCGCAATGCCGGAGCGACCCTTTCATTTTGTGTTATATATTCATCGTTTTTCGCATAGCATTTATGAATTTGCCCATCACAGAGGCGCAATTGGACATCGACCGCCCGTGGTCATCCCTGATTCTCCAGGGGGAAGGCACAAAAATCTTCCTGTCTCTACAGCATGTTGGAGATCTTGGTATTTCATCTGTTTTCGTCGGGATAATTTGACAAAACTGAGGTTTAACGCAATAGAACCAAGCGTGGGGCTATAAACAGGAGGGTTGGCATGAACATCAGGGTCGTTCTGTCTCTGACAGTCGTGGCCGTGGCTGTGGCGTTGCTTCAGCACGGCCCGGATGCGGCGATAGCCCAGCAGGCCACGTTCGTGGGGGCCGAGGCCTGCAAGGACTGTCATGAACAGGAATACGAAAACTTCACCAAGTTCGCCAAAAAGGCACATTCCGACCGCAGCGTGAAATTGATGGCCTCTGATCTCACCGAAGAGGAGATCAAGACCTGCTTCACCTGCCACACAACAGGCTACGGACAGCCCGGCGGCTTCGTCAGCTTCGAGAAGACGCCGCAACTGGCTATTGCGGGCTGCGAGGTCTGTCACGGGCCGGGCTCCCTGCACGTGGAGGAAGGGGGCGACCCCTCGCTGATCAAGGGCGACCTGGCGCTTCAGGACTGCGAGACCTGCCACAACGAGGAGCGCGTGGGCGCCTTCAACTTCAAGCCGCTGCTCTACGGCGGCGCGCACTAGGGGGTTGCCATGAATTTCATCAGCAAGTCCCTGGGCGTGAAGATCATCCTGCCCGTGTCCATCGTCACGGTCATCACCTTCGCCGTGCTGGGGCTGACCAACTCGCGCCAGCACCGCTCGGCCACGGCCGAACTGATCAACGAATCCTCCTCCAAGGTGGCCAGCATCCTGCTCTCGGCCATCGAGGAGCCCATGGCCATCGGCGACAACGAGGGCACGGTGGAACAGTTGAACAAGGTCGCGGACCACTACAAGGACGTGTCCGTATACCTGACCAACTTCAAGGGCAATATCACCTACTCCACGGACCCGAAGAGCGTGCGCAAGGACCTCTCCGAGGTGCGCGGGGCACCCGAATTGCAGGCGGTCCTCGAAACCGGGCTGCAGACCGCCGTCGAGCGCGGACTGCAACTCAAGCTGAACGGCAAGCACTTCTTCGTGGCCGTGAACAGCATTCCCAACTCGCCCGCCTGCCACCACTGCCACGGGGGCACCCAGCCCATCCTGGGCGCCATGGTCCTGTTCCAGGACATCAGCCCCCAGATGGCGGCCGTGGCGTCCTCCGAGCGCGTGACAGCGGGCATATCCCTGGCCGGAGCCGTGTTCCTGCTGGTGCTCCTGGCCCTGTTCATCCGGCGCATCGTCATCGGTAAGATCGTGACCATCGCCGAGATCAGCGACCGCATCCGCGAGGGCGACTACGAGGCCAAGTTCGAGGTCCGGGGCCATGACGAGCTGGCCAGCCTGGCCGACAACCTCAAGGTCATGGTCCAGACCGTGCAGGACCAGCTGGAGTACAACAGGAGCGTGCTCCAGGGCATCATCATTCCCCTGTTCATCACGGACGAAAAGTCCCGCATCAACTATATCAACCCGCCCCTGCGCAACATTCTGGGCCTGACCGAGCAGGAGATCCTCGGCCGCGACTCCAACACTATCTTCGTCTCCGAGACGGAGCAGCAGATCGTGGCCCAGGTCGTCAACGCCAAGCGCAGCAAGAACGGCCAGATCAAATACCGGCGCAGCGACGGGGTCGAGTTCCCCCTGCACTACGAAATCTCGCCGCTGAAGGACGCCGCGGACAACACCGTGGGCGCCATCGGCATGATGATCGACCTGACCCAGGAGGAACGCGACAAGGAGCGCATCCGCGCCCAGCGCGAAAACCTCCTGCAGGTGGCCAACGAGGTCACCGGGGTGGCCAACCAGCTGCACGACGCGGCGGCGGAAATCTCCAACCAGATGGACGAGGTCACCAACGGCATGCACCAGACCGCCGGGCAGACCTCCCAGGTGGCCACGGCCATGGAGGAGATGAACGCCACGGTCCTGGAGGTGGCCCAGAACGCGGGGCAGGCCTCCGAGGTCTCGGACAACGCATCCAGCGTGGCCAAGCAGGGCGGCGACGAGGTGGCCAAGACCGTCAGCGAGACCCGGGCCATGGCCCAGACCACCGAGGCCCTGGCCCAGACCCTGAACGAGCTCTCGGCCAAGGCCGAGGCCATCGGCCAAGTCATGACCGTGATCAACGACATCGCGGACCAGACCAACCTCCTGGCGCTCAACGCGGCCATCGAGGCGGCCCGCGCGGGCGACGCCGGGCGCGGCTTCGCCGTGGTGGCCGACGAGGTACGCAAGCTGGCCGAGAAGACCATGGGCGCCACCCAGGAGGTGGACTCCGCCATCACGGCCATCCAGGTCAGCGCCAAGGAGGCCGTGACGGAGATGACCAACACGCGGGAACGCGTGGGCCACACCGAGGAACTGGCGGAGCGCTCCGGCGAGGTGCTCAAGGAGATCGTCACCCAGTCCGACTCCATCGCCGACATGGTTCGCTCCATCGCCACGGCGGCGGAGCAGCAGTCCTCCACCAGCGAGGAGATCAACATCAACGTCACGGGCATCAACGACCTCTCCCAGAGCATCTCCCAGCGCATCGCCCAGGCCAACGAAGCCATCCAGAACGTGACCATGATGTCCGAGAAGCTCAACACGCTCGTGGAGAAGTTCAAGAGCTAAAACACGCCTACCTGGATTTCCTCCTGGGGAGGTGGTATCGTCATAATCCGGCGAAATCCCTTCCCAGGAGGAAACCCGTGTCAAAAGAACAGCTTGAACCCACCACCCAGGACGACCGCAGGCGCCATCCGCGCATAGTTCTCAAGGCCTACGCCGGAAACTGCACCTGCGGCTACCAGTCGAACGGCTCCAAGCGCACGGCCAGGCTCGTGGACATCAGCCCCGGCGGGGCGCGCCTGCGGGCCGACGCCGACCCACCGGCCCCGCCCCAGGGCCAGACCCTGACCATGGACCCCTCATTCCTCGACAGGACGCTCCTCGACTCCATTCCCGGCTGCACCGTGCGCTGGGTGGCCGAGCCCGAATTCGGCGTGGCTTTTAGCCCGGAGCTGCCCTTGACCGTCACGGAACTGCAGCGCATGGTGGATTAAACCCCTTCCACCGCCCCCGACCTTCCTGCTCTGTGATATCGGGTAACCTTTTTTACGCGGTTGCGGTCCTCCCATATCGCATGTATATGATTTATATCTCTCTCCCCCACTTTCAAGGCCCGCTCCAGGCGGGCAAAACATCATGGAGACACACGCATGAAATCCATCAAGGGCACCAAAACCGAGGCCAACATCCTCACGGCCTTCGCGGGCGAGTCCCAGGCCAGAAACCGCTACGACTACTTCGCGTCCATCGCCAAGAATGACGGCTACGTGCAGATCATGCACATCTTCCAGGAGACCGCCCTGCAGGAGAAGGAGCACGCCAAGCGGCTCTTCAAGTTCCTGGAAGGCGGCGAGGCCGTCATCACCGCGGGCTTCCCCGCGGGCAAGCTGGGCTCGACCCTGGAGAACCTCTACGCCTCGGCCGAGGGCGAGCGCCACGAGCACGAGCACATGTATCCGGAATTCGCGGACATCGCCCAGGAGGAGGGCTTCATCGAGGTGGCCGACACCATGCGCATGATCGCGGTGGCCGAAAAATTCCACGAGGAGCGCTACCGCGGCTTCATCGAGAACATCGAGCAGGACCGGGTCTTCCGCCGTCCGGGCAAGCAGGTCATGTGGCGCTGCCGCAACTGCGGCTACATCCACGTGGGCGAGGCCGCTCCCGGGACCTGCCCGGCTTGCGTCCACCCGCAGGCGCATTTCGAAATCGCTTGCACAAACTGGTAAAAGGTAATAAGAATGGTTAGCGATTAGCCAACGGGGCCGGGAAGCCCTGTAAACCAAGGAGAGACCATGCCTGAACTGCTGGAAATCTATAAGTGCGACAAGTGTGGAAACATCGTGGAACTGGTGCACGGCGGCGCCGGGGAACTCGTCTGCTGCGGCGAGCCCATGCGGTTGTTCAAGGAGAACACCGTGGACGCGGCCAAGGAAAAGCACGTGCCTGTCATCGAGAAGACCGCCACGGGCTACAAGGTCAGCGTGGGCAGCGTGGCCCATCCCATGACCGACGAGCACTGGATCGAATGGATCGAGCTGTTGGCCGACGGCAAGGCCTACAGGCAGTTCCTGAACCCGGGCCAGGAGCCCGTGGCCGAGTTCTGCGTCCAGGCCGACAAGGTCAGCGCACGCGAGTTCTGCAACCTGCACGGCCTGTGGAAGGCGTAAACCCCTCCCCCGGACCTCGAACCATCAACCAAGCGAGAAATATATCATGGACAAGTACATTTGCCTCATCTGCGGCTATCAGTACGACCCCGCCGAGGGCGACCCCGACAACGACATCGCCCCGGGCACCAAGTTCGAGGACATTCCCGACGATTGGGTCTGCCCCGTCTGCGGGGCCGGCAAGGACCAGTTCGAAAAGGAATAGACCGCATCCGCCCCGCCGAGACCAGCAAGGCCCCGGCGGGGCGTCGACCTTGAAACACAAGCGAGAGAACCAATGCGACCGGTTGAAATAAAGGAAGGGGTCTTCTGGGTCGGGGCCGTGGACTGGAGCACCATCGACTTCCACGGCTATTCCCTGGCCCGCCACGGGACCACCTACAACGCCTATCTCGTCATGGACGAGAAGATCACCCTCTTCGACACGGTGAAGGCCCCCTTCGCGGACCAGCTCCTGGACTGCATCGCCCAGGTGGTGGACCCGAAGAAGATCGACTACATCGTGGCCAACCACCTGGAGCCCGACCACAGCGGGGCCCTGCCGCGCCTTGTGGAGGCCTGCAAACCCGAAAAGGTCTTCTGCTCGCCCATGGGCCAACGCGCCATGGACGCCCACTTCCACCAGGACGGCTGGCCCGTGGAGACCATGAAGACCGGCTCCACCCTGAGCCTGGGCAAGCGCAGCGTGCAGTTCCTCGAGGCGCGCATGGTGCACTGGCCCGACTCCATGTTCTCCTACATCCCCGAGGACAAGCTGCTCATCGCCAACGACGCCTTCGGCCAGAACATCGCCTCCACCGAGCGCTACGTGGACGAACTGGACCGGGGCTTCATCAAGCGGCGGATGACGGAATACTACGCCAACATCATCACCCCCTACTCCCAGGTGGTGGACAAGACCCTGGACGCAGTGGCCGACCTGGGCCTGGACATCGACATGATCGCCCCGGACCACGGCCTGATCTTCCGCGACAAGGAGCAGGTCTCCTTCGCCCTGGAGACCTACCGCGAGTTCACGGCCCAGGACTGGAAGAACCGCGCGGTGGTGGTCTACGACACCATGTGGCAGTCCACGGCCAAAATGGCCCAGGCCGTGGCCGACGGCCTGCTGGACGAGGGCGTGTCCGTGCGCGTGATGGCGCTCAAGTCCTTCCACCACTCCGAGGTCATGAGCGAGATATTCAACGCAGGCGCCCTGGTGGTGGGCTCGCCCACCCACAACAACGGCATCCTGCCCCTGGTCTCGGACCTGTTGACCTACGTCAAGGGCTTGAAGCCCAAGAACAAGATCGGCGCGGCCTTCGGCTCCTTCGGCTGGAGCGGGGAATGCGTGAACATCATCAACCAATGGCTCACGGACACGAACGTCGAGGTCGTGGAGCCGTCGGTGAAGGTCAAGCACGTGCCCACCAAGGACGTGCTCGACGAGTGCGTTGAACTGGGGCGCAGCGTGGGGCGCGCCCTGAAAGCCAAGCTCTAGAATACGAAACACCCCCGGGGCCGCGCCCGCGGCCCCGGGATCCCATATCTCCAGACCTCAACCAGCAACCGCAAGGGGGGCTCCATGGACGCACTATTTTTGTCCAGGCTCCAGTTTGCCGCGGCCACGATGTTCCACTTCATCTTCGTGCCGCTGACCCTGGGCCTGTCCATCCTGGTGGCCGTCATGGAAACGAAATACGTGTCCAGCGGCGACGAGACCTACAAGCGCATGACCAAGTTCTGGGGACGCCTGTTCCTCATCAACTTCGCCCTGGGCGTGGTCACGGGCATCACCCTGGAGTTCCAGTTCGGCACCAACTGGTCGCGCTATTCGGCTTACGTGGGCGACATCTTCGGCTCACTGTTGGCCATCGAGGCCACGGTGGCCTTTTTCCTGGAATCCACGTTCATCGCGGTCTGGGTCTTCGGCTGGGACCGCATCTCGCCCAGGCTGCACTGCGCGTCCATCTGGATCGTGGCCGTCGCCTCCAACCTCTCGGCCCTGTGGATCCTGCTGGCCAACGGGTTCATGCAGAACCCCGTGGGCTACGTGCTGCGCAACGGCCGCGCCGAGCTGGCCGACTTCGTGGACGTGGTCACCAACCCCTTCGGCTGGAGCGAATTCCTGCACGTGGTGCCCGGGGCGCTGGTGGTGGGCGCCTTCTTCGTCATGGGCATCTCGGCCTGGCACCTGTTGCGCGGCAACGAGACGGATTTTTTCACCCGCTCCTTCAAGATAGGCATGTGGGCCGGGCTGATCTTCTCCCTGGTCACTGCGGGCCAGGGGCATTTCCACGGCAACGAGGTGGCCCTGGTGCAGCCCGCCAAGCTGGCGGCCATGGAATCCCACTGGGAGACCCAGGCGAACGCGCCCATGTACCTCTTGCAGATTCCCGACGAGGAGAACGAGGGCAACCTGATGCAGGCCCTGCCCGTGCCCAGCCTGCTCTCCATCCTGGCCTACAACGACCCCAACGCCGTAGTGCAGGGCCTCAAGGACTTCCCCAAGGAGGACCGGCCCCCCGTGGCCCTGACCTTCATCTCCTTCCGCCTGATGGTGGGCCTGGGCACCCTGTTCATCGCCCTGGCCGCCCTGGGCTGGCTATTGCGCAACCGGCTCACGGCCGCGCCCTGGTTCCTGAAGGTCATGGTCTGGTCCATCCCCCTGCCCTACATCGCCCACGAGGCGGGCTGGGTGGTGGCCGAGGTGGGCCGCCAGCCGTGGATCGTCTACAACCTGATGCGCACGGCCGAGGGCGTCTCGCCCGTGGCCGCGTCCCAGGTGGCCCTGTCCATGACCGCCCTGTGCCTGATGTACCTGCTCCTGGGCGCCGTGGACATCTACCTGCTGTTCACCTACGCCCGCAAGGGCCCGCAATAGGAGGGCATGGTCATGATACTTGAAACCATCTGGTTCCTCCTCTGGGGGGTGCTCTGGGCCGTCTACTTCATCCTGGACGGGTTCGACCTGGGCATGGGCACGCTGTTGCCCTTCATCGCGGACGGCGAGGCCGAACGCCGCACCATCTACAACGCGGCCGGGCCCTTCTGGGACGGCAACGAGGTCTGGCTGGTCACCGCAGGCGGCGTGACCTTCGCGGCCTTCCCCGGGGCCTACGCGGTGATGTTCTCGGCCATGTACAGCGCCCTGTTCCTCCTGCTCTTCGCGCTCATCCTGCGCGGGGTGTCCTTCGAGTTCCGGGGCAAGGTGGACAGCCCCGCCTGGCGCACGATCTGGGACGCCTGCCACTTCGTGGGCAGCTTCGCCCCGGCCCTGCTCTTGGGCGTAGCCTTCGCCAACATCTTCCGGGGCATCCCCATCGACGCCCAGGGCGTGAACCAGGAGGGCCTGCTGCAGCTCCTGAACCCCTACGGCCTGTTCGGGGGCGTGGTCTTCGTGGTCATGTTCGTGCAGCACGGGGCCATCTGGCTGGCCATCCGCGCCCAGGGCGCCCTGCACGACAAGGCCCGCTCCGTGGCCATCAAGACCTGGCCCGTGGCCGTGGTGGGCGCGGTGCTGTTTTTGGTCTACTCGGGCATCGAGACCCGGCTGTTCGGCAACTACATGCGGAACCCCCTCCTGTTCCTGATCCTGGCGGGCGCGGTGCTGGGTCTGATCATGATCCGCCCGGCCCTGGGCTCGGGGCACATGTGGCGGGCCTGGACCAGCTCCGCCGTGTTCATCGGCGGGGTGACCCTGTTCGGGGTGGTGGGCCTGTTCCCGGCGCTCCTGCCCTCGAACCTCAACCCCGGCTGGAGCATGACCATCCACAACGCCGCCTCCAGCCCCCTGACCCTGAAGATCATGCTGGGCGTGGCCCTGGTCATGGTGCCCGTGGTCATCGGCTACCAAGCCTGGGTCTACAAGACCTTCTCCCACAAGATCACGGCCAAGGACCTGGACTACGAGGAAGCCTACTAGAACCACGCCGCCCCCCGCGCCCCGCCGGCGCGGGGGGCGGCACATTTCTTCCGCCCCGAAAAGCCCTGCACATTTCTCTTCAACTGCGTGGAAAATCCCTGTATTCCAAACAGGTGCAGGACATGCGAAAGCCCGCGCCCGCCCGGGGCGGGGGCCTGTTTTTTCGACCAAGGAAACCTGAATTTGCGTTGACTTGGCAAACTCGGCTATGGTAGGTCCGCAATGTTTGTGAACGTTTGAACTAAGGGTGCCGACCCGGCAGGGTCGGGGCTCCGGGCGTCACAATGCTCTTTGGAAAAAGACAACAGCAAGACAAACGGCCGCTCCTGGACCTGATGGGCGACGTGGGCACCATCGGCACGCACATGGTGGCGTGCACCTTCGTCGGACTGGCCATCGGCTATTATCTCGACAAGTGGCTCGGAACCAAGCCCGTGATGCTGCTCATCTTCTTGGTGGCGGGAATTGCGGCCGGGTTTAAAAACATGTACGACCAAGCTCGTCGCATGCAAAAACGAGTCGAGGACGAGACAAGGAACGACCAGCGGGATGCTCCAGAAGATTGAGGCCGCTCTCTACCGCCGCGGGTTCGAGAACCCGGACACGCGGCAGCTGGTGCGCAATCAGGTGCTCCTGACCCTGGCGGCCTGCCTCGCGGCGCTGGCCGGGGGCTGGGTGATACCGCAGCTTCTGGACTTCGCGGCCGGGACCTTGCTCGCCACATGGAATTTCTGCTCTCTTGCGTCGTTCGTGCAGCGAACGCTGGCCAGGAAGCGGGCGGCCGTGGCCGGTTTGCTCCTGCGCTTCTACGCAAGGCTTTTGTTCACGGGGCTGGCGCTCTACGCGCTCCTCGTCTGGGCCGGGTCCTCGGCGGTTGCGCTGATTGCCGGTCTGTCCACGGTGGTGGTCACTCTTTTCATCTGGGGCGCATCCCGGATGGCGCGGAAACACGTTTAAGGAGGCGTTACTGAAATGGCAGGCGGTGGTTTACCTCATCCGTTTTTTATCGTTCCCGCAGCGTTGGAATCCGTGGGCATTCACGTCCCCACCCACGTCACCTACACCTGGGTCGCCATGCTCCTGCTCTTCGTGCTGGGCTTTCTGGCCACCCGCAACCTGCAGATGGTGCCGGGGAAGATCCAGAACGCCTTCGAGTTGATCATCGGAGGGCTTGAAGACTTCACCGTATCCAACATCGGCGAAAAGGGCCGCCAGATATTCCCCGTGATCTGCTGCCTGTTCCTGTTCATCCTGCCCTGCAACTGGTTCGGGCTGATCCCCGGGCTGGACGCCCCCACGGCCAACGTGAACACCAACGCCGCCCTGGCCCTGTTCCTGTTCCTCTACTACAACTACATCGGCATCAAGAAGTGGGGCTTCGGCTACATCAAGCACTTCATGGGCCCCATGCCCGCCCTGTCCCCGCTGATGTTCATCATCGAGGTGGTCTCCCACCTCTCCAGGCCGCTGTCGCTGACACTGCGACTCTTCGGCAACATCAAGGGCGAGGAAATCGTCCTCATCCTGATGTTCATGCTGGCACCCATCGTGGGCTCCCTGCCCATGTACTTCCTGTTCGTGCTGGCGAAGTTCATCCAGGCCTTCATCTTCTTCATGCTCGGCATGATCTACCTGAAGGGCTCCCTGGACCACGCGCATTAGAACGCGCCGCACATTTGGGGGAAATGGTCTGAGACCAACCTTATACAACCTTAATGAAGGAGTTTACTGATGCGTAAAGCTCTGTTGACCGTGCTGAACACCGTGGCCCTTCTCTCCGTGGCCTCCCTGGCCTTCGCCAGCGACGCCGCCCCCGAGGTCCTGTCCAACATCATGTGGGCCACCGCCATCGGCATGGCCATCGCCGCCGCCGGCTGCGGTATCGGCCAGGGCATGGGCCTGAAGGCCGCCTGCGAAGGCACCGCCCGCAACCCCGAGGCCTCCGGCAAGATCCAGGTCATGCTGATCCTGGGCCTGGCCTTCGTGGAGTCCCTGGCGATTTACGCGCTGGTCGTGAACCTGCTGCTCCTCTTCGCCAACCCCTACGTTTAATTAGAGTTTTAAATAAAAAGGGCCGCGCCCGGCGCGGCCCTTTTTTTACGATCAATTGTTATAAATTTCACATGTAGCTTGACGTTTACAGCGGGGCAAATTACTGTGTAAAGGGCATTGATCCCGTAAAATCTAACCTCGACACGCAATACCAATGACCCTCAAAAGCCAACACATCCCCCGCGCCACCATCCAGCGCATGGCCGTCTACATCCAGGTCCTCGAAAGCCTGGCCCGCGACGGCAAAGACGTCGTCTCCTCGGAACTCCTCGCCAGGACCTGCAACATCAACCCCTCGCAGATCAGAAAGGACCTCGCCTATTTCGGCGAGTTCGGTGTGCGCGGCGTGGGTTACTATGTCCAGGACCTCATAACCAGCATCAAACAGGCTCTCGGCGTGGACCGCGTCTGGAAGACCGCGGTGGTGGGCATCGGCAACATGGGCCGGGCGCTCCTCAACTACCGCGAATTCCGCCTGCGCGGCTTCCATATCGTGGGCGCCTTCGACTGCGATCCCTTCAAGATCGGCGAAATAGTCTCCGGCCTGGAGGTCATCTGCTCCCGCCGCCTCAAGGAAAAAGCGGACGACCTGGGCATCGAGATCGGCATCATCACCACTCCGCCCGAACGGGCGCAGCGGGCGGCCAACTATCTCACCGAAGCGGGCATCAAGGGCATCATCAACTTCGCCCCCGCGCGCATCAATGTCCCCGACGACGTCACCGTGGAATACGTGGATTTCTTCCACCATCTCTACGCCGTGGCCTTCAACATGTCCCTGAACATACCGGAATAGCAGATGATCTCGGGCCCAATGTAGGGCCCGGCTGCTCCGGGTTCAGTTTCCTCCGCGCGGCCTGGCCGCGCGGAGCGGGCTTTTTATTGCCCGATCCATCTGCTATACCAACATCAAGGACCGGATTTCTCCCGGGGCTACGCGCCAGACCGCAAGACGCGGCGCGCGGCATCGGGAACCGGGCTGAAGGAGATTCATGAACCGCGATTTCACCTATTCCGTGTGGTGGAACGTCCTGCTCATCACCCTGGGCGGGAGCCTCATGGGATTCGGCATCAAGGCCCTGGCCGTGCCCCACGGCCTGATCTCGGGCGGCGTCTCCGGCGTGGGGCTCATGGTCTACTACATGACGGGCCTTCTCTCGCCGGGAGTCTGGCTGCTGATCCTCTCCGTGCCCCTGTTCCTGTACGGCTGGTTCGAGGTCAGCAGGCGTTTCTTCTTCTACAGCCTGTACGGCATGTTCGTGGTGGCCGGGACCATGGAGCTGGTGACCTACACCACGCCCATCCAGGAGACCATGCTCGCGGCCATCGCCGCGGGCTCCGTGGTGGGCGCTGGCGCGGGCCTGGCCTTCCGTTCCCTGGGCTCCACGGGCGGGCTGGACATCGTGGCCGTGGCCCTGAACCAGCGCTACAACATCCGCGTGGGCCAGGTCTCCTTCGCGTTCAACGCGATCCTGTTCCTGTGCGCCCTGATCTTCTTGGACGTGGACAGGATGCTCCACTCCCTGGTCATGATCTTCATCTGCGCGCAGGTCACGGAATACTTCCTGGGCCTCTTCAACCAGCGCAAGTTCGTCATCGTCATCTCCGACAAGAGCGTGGACATCGCCCGGGCCATCATGACCGGCGTGAACCGCGGCGTGACCCTCTTGAACGGCGAGGGCGCCTACTCCGGCAAGCAGAAAAAGGTCCTGCTCACAGTGGTCAACAACATCCAGGTCAAACGCCTGGAGGAAACCATCTACACCATCGACCCGCAGGCGTTCACCATCATCGGCAACGCCCTGAACGTGCTGGGCCACAGATTCTCACACAGGAAGGTATACTGATGCGCACAGTCATCGCCCTGCTCTCGGACTTCGGAACGGCCAATCCCTACACCGCGCAGATGAAGGGCATGCTCATCTCGCTCTGCCCCGACGTCATGCTGGTGGACATCACCCACGAAATTCCGCCCTTCGGCCTGCCCCAGGGCGCCCTGTTCCTGGAGGCCAGCCGCGCCCACTTCCCCCGGGAGACGATCTTCGTCGCCGTGGTGGACCCGGGCGTGGGCACCAAGCGGCGCATCGTGGCCCTGGTCAAGGACGGCCGCACGTTCCTGGCCCCGGACAACGGCATCCTGGGTCTGGTGGCCTCGACCCCGGGGCCGAGCCGGGCCTTCGACCTCACGGGCCGCCTGGCCGGGCCCAAGGTCAGCCACACCTTCCACGGCCGCGACATCTTCGCTCCCCTGGCCGCGGCCATGGCCAGCGGCGAGTCTCCGGCCGCCCTGGGCACGGAAATCCCCGTGGAATCCCTGACCATGCTGCCCTGGACCGAACCGGAATGGGACCTGCGCCACAAGAGCGTGCACGCGGCCCTCTTGCACGTGGACCGCTTCGGCAACTGCCTGACCAACATGCCCGCGTCCGCCCTGGATGACTTCCTGTCCCACTGGGACGACCTGGCCCTGGCCACGCCACTGGGCACGGACCTGCCCGTGACCCAGGTCAAGACCTACGCGGACCTCTCCGGCCAGACCCTGGGCCTGCTGGCCGGGAGCCAGGGCTACATGGAACTGTGCATGAACAAGGCCAACGCCGCGGCCGAAATCGGCCTCGGCCCGGGCGACGCCTTCACGCTCAAGGCCAAGAACTAGAGACGCATGCGTATAATCACGCCGCTCATGGCGGCCATGGATTTCCTGACCCGCCTGGCCCCGGCCCGCATCCACGACGAGGGCACCATCGCCGCGTCGGTGAAGTACTTTCCCGTGGCGGGCATGGTCCTGGGCGGGTTGCTCTGCCTGCCCCTGTACCTGGGGGTCCTCGCCGGGCGGCCCTGGGTCCAGGCCTGGCTGGTGGCCTGCGGCTCCCTGTGGCTGACGCGCGGCCTGCACTGGGACGGGGTGGCCGACGTGTGCGACGCCCTGGGCGCGGGCGGCGGGCCCGAGCGCTTCTGGGAGGTGCTCAAGGACAGCCGCCTCGGGGCCTTCGGCGGCCTGGGGCTGGTCCTGGGCCTGGGCGGCCAGATCATCCTGCTGCACGAGGCGCTGGCCGCCGGGGCCGTTGGCGCGGTAGCCTTTTCCTTTGTTTTCGGACGCGGGCTGTGCGTGGCCGTGGCCTGGTCCTGCCGCTCCTTCAGCCGGGGCTCGGGCCTGGGCAGCCTGACCCTGGCGGGCGCGACCCTGCCCGCCCTGGGCGCGGCCCTGGTCCTGACCCTGGCCACGGCCCCGGTTCTGCGGCCCCTGGCGGGCCTGGTCCCGGCCCTGGCCCTGGGCCTGGCGGGGCTCATGGAGATCAGGACCCTGGCCCGGCGCATGGGCGGCCTGAACGGCGACTTCCTGGGCCTGGCCATCGTCTGGGGCGAGCTGTCCTGCCTCCTGGGCTGGACCCTGGCCGCGCACCTCGGCCCCTGACGCCCGCGAAATTCCGGCCCCCAACCCTGGAGAAACGCATGCCCAGACCAGCCTCCCTCGCGGACCTGTTCCTGGGCTTTTTGCGTCTTGGCTGCACGGCCTTCGGCGGCCCGGCCATGGTGCCCTACATCCGCGACCTGGCCGTGCGCAAGCGGGCCTGGCTCACCGAGGACGTCTTCCGCCTGGGCATGGCCCTGTGCCAGGCCGTGCCCGGGGCCACGGCCATGCAGATGGCCGCTTACGTGGGCCTGCGGGCCCGGGGGCTGCCCGGGGCCCTGGCCGCCTACCTGGGCTTCGGCCTGCCCGCCTTCGTGCTCATCACGGCCCTGTCCGCCGTCTACCACGCCACCCGGGACGCGGCCGCCATGACCGCCGCCTTCCAGGGCCTGAAGCTGGTGGTGGTGGCCCTGGTGGCCAACGCGGCCGCGGACTTCACGCGAAAATTCGTCAGCAGCCGCGCGGACACGGCCATCGCCCTGGGCGTGGGCCTGATGGTGGGCCTGCGCGGCAACCCCATTTTGGCCATTCTCGGGGCCTGCGCAGCGGGGCTCGTTGTCTACGGCCACGAACCCCCGGGCGCGGACCCGGGCTGCTGCAACGGGGGCTCCCCCCTGCGCAGGCTCGCGGCCCTGGGCCTGGGCCTGGCGGCGGCCACGGGGCTGCTGGCCCTGCTGCGGCCGGACCTCCTGGAGCTGGCCTGGGTGATGTTCAAGGTGGACCTCTTCGCCTTCGGCGGGGGCTACGCGTCCCTGCCGCTGATGCTGCACGAGACCACCACGGCCCGGGCCTGGATGAGCCCGGAGGTGTTCATGGACGGCCTGGCCCTGGGCCAGATCACCCCTGGTCCCATCGTCATCACCTCGGCCTTCGTGGGCTACCATCTGGCCGGATTCGCCGGGGCGCTCACGGGCGCGGTCTTCGCCTTCACCCCGTCCCTGTTCGTGCTCACCGCCGCCACCCCCTATTTCGACCGCATGCAGGCCTCGCCCCTGTTCCGCCGCGCGGTGCGCGCCTCCCTGGCCTCCCTGGCCGGGCTCATGGCCGCCGTGTTCGCGCGCTTCGCCGTGGACGCGCCCTTTTCCCTGCCCGGCGCGCTCCTCTGCGTGGCCGCGTTCCTGGCCCTGCGCCGGGGCGTGGACATCCTCTGGGTGGTGCTGGCCGGGGCGGCCATGGCGCTGCTCTTCGGTTAACCGTCGGCCTAAATTTTGCTTATGATCCAGGACGATCGGCCTTTCGGCGTGTTTTTGGCGCCCGGCCGCCCAAAGGAGACTGCATGGCTTTCCGCTTTTCCCTCGAACGGGTCCTCGACTTCCGCCGCCAGCAGGAGGACCAGGCCAAAATGGATCTGGCCCGGGCCCTGGCCGCGCACAAGGCGCAGGTCCAGATCGTCAACGCCCTGAGCGCGAAACTGGCGCAACACGAGGCATCGTTGTATAGCGGAAAGGAACTCACGGAAAACGACCTCTGGCTCTGGCGGCGCTATCGCCTGCGCCTGGCCGAGGACATCGAAGAGGCCCAGGCCCGTGAACGGGGGCTGGCCTCCGAACTGGCCAAGGCCCGCCAGAGGCTGGTGGCGCGATCCAAGGACAGAAAGCTCCTGGAACGCCTGCGGGCCAACCAGGAATTGCGCTTCCGGCAAGAAGAGAACCTCAAGGAACAAAGGGAATCCGATGAAATGGCCACGGTTCGTTTCCGGCATGAGGCTGTCTAGGCTGTTCAAGGGCCTGATGCTTCTGGCCCTGGTGAAGCTCGCGCTTCTGGCCTTCGTGGGCTGGAACGCCCTGTCCACGGGCCAGGTGACCCCGCAGCGCGCCGTGGCCCGGCTGGCCGCCCCCGCGCCCGCCCAGGCCCAGGAGCAGAAGGCCGTGCCCGACGCCAAGGATCCCACCCGCGCCAAGGCCGTGGCCAAGCCCGCCGCCGACGACCTGACCAGGGAGGCCCTGCTCAAACGCCAGGAGGAGCTGGACCGCCGCGAACGCGAGCTCGACGCCCTGGAGGGCAAGATCAACAAGGACATGGCCGAGCTGGACAAGCGCCGCGCTCAGCTGGAGCGCATGCTTGAGGAAGCCACGGCCGTGCGCGACAAGAAGGACCGCCACCTGGTGGACGTGTTCTCCAACATGAAGGCCAAGCAGGCCGCCCAGGTCCTGCAGACCATGGACGAGCGCCAGGCCGTCAAGATTCTGTCGGGCATGCGCGGCCGCCAGGCCGGCGAGATCCTGACCTTCGTGGACGCCCAGAAGGCCGCGCGCCTGGCCGAGGCCCTGACCAAGCTGCAAGTGCCCTTCGAATAGCCGTGCCCCGCCTGAAGCTGACATTGGCCTACGACGGCACGGCCTTTCACGGCTGGCAGATCCAGGCGGCCACGGGCGAACGCACGGTGCAGGACTGCCTGGAACGGGCCCTGGGCCGCATCTGCGGCGCAGAGGTCCGCTGCCACGGCTCGGGCCGCACCGACGCCGGGGTCCACGCCCTGGGCCAGGTGGTGCACGCGGACGTGCCCGACTCCCGCGCCGGGCTGGACTGGCGCAAATCCCTCAATTCCCTGCTCCCCGACGACGTTTCCGTGCTGAGCGCCGAAACCGCGCCCGGGGATTTCCACGCCCGCTACAGCGCCCTCTCCAAGAGCTACACCTATAGTATCTGGCCCGAACGCCGATACGATATACCGCAAAGGCGGAACTACGTCTGGACCACGGGGCCGCTGGACCTGGAGGCCGTGGACGAGGCCGCGCGACGGATGATCGGGGAGCGGGATTTCGCCTGCTTCCAGAACGTGGGCACCCCGGTGAAGAGCACGGTGCGCACGGTCACGGGCATCGAGCGGGTCCCGGGGATGTCCCCCGGGGAACAGACGTTGCGCTTCACGGCCGACGGCTTTCTCAAGCAGATGGTGCGCAACATGGTCGGCCTGCTGGTGGAAATCGGCAGGGGCCGCTTCTCCCCCGGAGACGTGGCCGGGATCATCCAGGGCCGCGACCGCAACGTGGCCTTCCCCACCGCTCCGCCCCAGGGCCTGTGCCTGGAGTCGGTGCGCTATCCCGAGGCCTGACCTTCCGCCGGAACCCCGCGCGCTTCGGGCGCGCGTCGGCGGAGGCATGGCCGCAATCGAATTCCAGGGGCTCGACCGGGAGCCGACAGGCAGCACCAGCACGGTGAACCCGGCGCTGGAGCGGTCCGCGCTGCTCTCGCGCGTGTCCTGGCGCTTCGAGAACGCCCAGAGCCAAAGCCGCTACGCCCGCCTGGGCGACCTGGTGCTGGAGACGCTGGACCGCCGCGTGGGCGCCCTGGCCGACGCCGCCGCCCGCTTCTCCTGGCCCGTGGCCTCGTCCTCCGTGACCGAAGGCGCGCGCCAGGTGGACGCCCACGGCGCGGACGTCAAGGGCCTGCTCAGGGCGGAGCTGCGCTCGGGCCAGAGCGCCCAAAGGTATTACAAATATTTCTCCCGCGGCCGCTCGGCCGACGCGGACAGCGGCCTCGCCGCCGGGGACTACACCTTCACCCTGTCCCAGGGCGGCGAAACCGAGGACATCGACGTCTCCATCCCCACGAACGCCACCTGGGGCCAGGCCCTGGAGCTCACGGCCCGGGCCATCAACGCCTCGGCCCTGCCCGTGCAGGCCGAGGTGGTGCGCCAGACCGCGCCGGGCCAGCGCCTGGACTTCCTGTCCAAGACCGGGTCCGTGCTGGCGGTGACCCTGAACCCGGCCCACGCGGACCAGGACGTGGAACTCGCCGACACGGACGGGCTGCTCCTGCACGGCCTGGACCTGACCCCCGCCAGCGCGCCCCTGACCGCCGCCGGAACGGGCCGCCACACCGTGCAGCGGTCCTCGCGCGCGTCGGCCAGCACCTTCGTCTCCGACCTCCTGAACCCCGTGGGCGCCGTGGACCTGGAGCCCGGGGACCACAGGCTGCTCCTGGACGTGGGCGGCGAGTCCGTGGAAGTGGAAGTGGCCGTGGACGCGGACATGGACTGGGAGACCCTGCTCACGAGCCTGGCGCTGAACATCAGCGCGGCCGACGAGCGGGTCACGGCCCGGGTGGTGCAGGGCGAGGCGGACTCGGGCCTGCTCTATCCGGCCACGCAGCGCGCCGTGGCCCTGGAGCTGACCCTGGACGCGCCCAAGCTCGGCCAGCGCCTCTCCGTGCGCGAATACGGCGGCCCGTGGCTCGCGGACGTGGACGGGATGCACGACCCCTCCTCAGGGCTGCCCAACTGGGTCGACGGCGGCGAACGCTATCTGGCCACGGCCACGGCCAACGGCTGGACCGAGGGCAACGTCTACGAATACGACGGCTCCGCCTGGACCGAGACCCAGACGGGGGACGCGGCGGCCGTGTACAACGCGGACGAGGGCGCGGACTACTTCCTGGACGGCGGGGCCTGGTCCCAAACGCCTTCCGGGACCCTGGCGCGCGCCCTGGGGCTCAACGCCACGTCCGCGCCCGGGGCCGACGCCACGGCCCTGGTGGACGGCCGGGAGATGGTCTCGGAGACCGGCGTGTTCAGCCTGGAGCAGGGGCGGCTGGCCGTGGAGGTCACGGCCTCGTCGGGCGAGGCCCTGCCCCTGTCCGTGACCCAAGGCTACGCCCTGGCGCGCGAGCAGTTCCTGGACCTGGCCGACGCCTACAACGGCCTGCAGAACTTCCTGCAATCCAACGCGGACATCCTGCAGCCCGCCTTCGTGCGCTCCTGGAGCGCACCCGTCCTCGACCTTTCCGGCGAACTGGACTGGCTGGGTGTTTCGCGGCTGGACACCAGCGGCAACCTCTGGGTGCGACGCGACGAATTCGCCCAGGCCCTGGTCCAGGACCCCGCCCGGGCCCGGGCCGCCCTGTACGACGCCCCCGGCGGCCTTGCGCCGCGCCTGGCGGCCCTGGCCGAAGCCAGCACGGGCCAAGCCCTCAGGTCCTCCCTGGCAGCGCCGCAGCTGCCGCCCCTGCCCAGCCCGGCCCGGGACGTGGGCCTGGCGAAGCTCGACGCCCTGCAACAGGTGGTGGCGGCGGCCACCGACGCCCCGCGCCCGGAACAAAGCCCCTACACGCTCTTCAGCAACCTCATCTCCTCCGCCTCGCAGGGGGAGGACGGCTACACGCCGATTCCCGGGGACAGCGGCCGCATCCTGGACTTCGATTCCTGAACGCCGCCCCTTGACCACGAAATCGCGCTATCCTATACGACAATAGACGATCCGTTTCTTCACGCTTCTCCCGCCTGACGATTACGCCCCCAGCTGTCCAGAACAGGCGCGCCGAATCCATCGAACCCAAAGGAGGATGGCCCATGCCTGCGGACACCTATTCGCTCCTGGCCGTGTTCACGGCCGCGGCCATGGCCCTGTTCTTTCCGGCCGCCGCGTACAGCTTCACCACCATGCGCCTGCCGCGCAAACGCGAGGAGCTGCAAAACATCTGTCAGGCCCTGCGCCTGTCCTCCAACCTCAAGTCCTGCCCCTACGGCCTGTTCAAGACCTACGAGGACACGTCCATCCTGGATTACGCCCTGCCCATCCTGTTCTGCAGCATCTACTCCTTCGTCGCCATCTGGCTGCTGTTCGACAGCACCTTCTACACGCACGTCCTCAGGGACGGGACCCCGAACTTCCTGCTGCAGCGCGTGGAGCACCTCGCCCCCGTCTCCCCGTCCAGGGCGGACGGGCCCGGAAAAATCACGCTGACCCTGGGCGGCGAGACATACACCCTGTCCCGGGGCGCGGGGAACGCGGAGGCCGACGCCCCGGGCAACGCGCCCCAGGGGGCGGAGGAAACCGCCGGGGCCTTATCAAAGGCCAACGACGAAACCCGGCCCGACAACTACGCCTGGGGCAGCCTGCTGGTGGTCCTGATGGCCGGGCTGGGCTGCTATGTCTGGTCCATCCAGTACATCGGGCGCAGGCTCTCGGCCCTGGACCTGACGCCCAACGCCTTTTTCGCCGTGGCCACGCGCATGGTCTACGCCTCGTTCATCGCCCTGGCCGTGCGTCATTTGCTCCCGGCGGACGTCAACGCCCTGCCGAGCATCGCCTTTTTCATCGGCATGTTCCCGCAGCGCGGCATGCGCCTGCTCAGGGAGAAAATGGCCCGCACCCTGGGCGCGGCCCAGCGGCGGCGCAAACTGCCCCTGGACAAGATCGACGGCATCGACCTCTTCACCAAGACTAGGCTCTCCGAGCTGGGCGTGGACAACGCCCAGAACCTGGCCGAGGCCAACTTCGTGGAGATGCTCCTGCGCACGCCCTACAACCCCTGGAAGATCATGGACTGGATCACCCAGGCCAAGCTCTACGTGCACGCCCCGGAGGCCATGGAAGAGTTGCGGGACAGGGGCATACGCACCGTCTTCGACTTCCTGGCCGTCACGGACGACAAGAACTCGGAACTGTGCGCCAGCGGAACGGCGACCCTCTCGCCCCAGGCCGTGGGCGACATCCGCACGACCCTGGAACGGGACCCCTCGGTGGCCCTGCTCGGCGAGATACGCCGGCGCATCACGCTGATCCCGGGGGAGGGAAAGGCGTCCGCGCCCCCGGCCCTGCGCCGCACTGTCCGCCCGGGACGCGCCCGGCGGTTGAAGAAGGCCTACCCCTAGGCCTGACGCCGCCCTAAAGAAAATTGCTTGCCCGCCGAATCAGTTTGAGCTAACACTTTTGTGCCTGGGCGGTCCCGCCGTCCGGACTTTTGACAAAATCATGCAGAGAGGCGCGAGGGAACTGGCCCGTCGACCGCCCGGCAACCTGTCCCCATGAGGGCAAGGTGCTCCCGCCAGCCCGCGAGGGACCATGATGGAAAACGAACTTTCGTTAACCCTTCCCTCTCGGGGAGGGTTTTTTTATTTCGCGGGCGCGGCCCGCAAGGAACGCACATGCAACGCCTCAACGACCCCGCGGCCTTCCAGCGCCAGGCCATGGACCATCGGGCCCAGGGCCTGACCACGGCGCTGGTGCCGACCATGGGCTTTTTCCACGACGGGCACCTGTCGCTGATGCGCTGGGCCCGGGAGAACGCGGACAGGGTCTACGTCAGCCTGTTCGTGAACCCCACGCAGTTCGGCCCGGACGAGGATCTCGCGGCCTATCCCCGCGACCTGGAGCGGGACGCTGCCCTGGCCGAGGAGGCCGGGGTGGACGTGCTGTTCACGCCCACGCCCGAGACCCTCTACGCCCCGGACCACGCCACCTGGGTCCAGGTGCCGCCCCTGGCCGAGCACCTCTGCGGGGCCAGCCGCCCGGTGCATTTCCGGGGCGTGGCCACGGTGGTGACCATGCTCCTCAACCTGGCCCAGCCCAGCGTGGCCGTGTTCGGGCAAAAGGACTGGCAGCAACTGGCGCTCATCCGGCGCATGGTGCGCGACCTGCACATGCCCGTGCGCATCGAGGGCCGGCCCATCGCCCGCGAGGCCGACGGCCTGGCCCTGTCCTCGCGCAACGTGTACCTGACCCCGGCCCACCGCGCCCAGGCCCCGGGCCTGCGCCGAGGATTGCTCGTCCTGGAAGGGCTGGTCCAGGGCGGCGAACGCGACGCGGACCGGCTCAAGGAGGCCCTCGCCGCCTACTACGCCAGGCACGTGCCCGACGGCGAGATCGACTACGTGGAGCTGGTGGACCCCGACGCCATCCGGCCCGTGGAGCTCGTCGCGGGCCCGGTGCTGGCCGCCGTGGCCGTGCGCCTGGGCAAGGCCAGGCTCATCGACAACCTGCTCATCAAGCCGGGGGACTAGCGCCATGTGCAGCCAGGATCCGAACGCCGGCCTCGCCGCCCGCATCAAGGCCGCCCTCAAGGCCAACCTCATCGCGGGCATCCTCGTGGCCACGCCCCTGGCGGCCACCGTCTTCCTGCTGGGGCTGATCCTCAGGTGGGGCGACAAGATCCTGCTCCTGGTGCCCCCGGCGCTGAGGCCCGAGAGCTACCTGCCCTTCAGGATCCCGGGCCTGGGCATCATCCTGCTCCTGGCCCTGCTCTTCGCCCTGGGCGTCCTTGTCCGCAACATCCTGGGCCGGACCCTGGTGCGCCTTGGCGAACGGATCATGGAATCCATCCCCCTGGTGAACAAGGTCTACCACTCGGTGAAGCAACTGGTGGAAGCCGTGCTCATGGGCGGGGGCAAGGACTTCAAGCGCGTGGTGCTCGTGGAGTACCCCAGAAAAGGCGTCTACGCCCTGGCCTACGTCACGGGCGACACCTACAAGGAATTTCAGGAAAAAACAGGCAAACACGTCATAAACCTCTTCCTGCCGACGACCCCCAACCCGACCTCGGGCTTCTACCTTCTGGTGCCCGAGGAGGATGTCATTCCCCTGGACATCAGCGTGGAGGACTCCTTCAAGATTCTCATCTCGGGAGGGATCATCCAGCCGGAAGAGCACAACAATCAAGGAGGAAAACCATGATCTGCAGCAAGGGAACCTACCACTTCACGTCCGAGTCCGTGACCGAGGGCCATCCCGACAAGGTCGCCGACCAGATCTCGGACGCGGTGCTCGACGCCCTGCTGGAGCAGGACCCCGAATCCCGTGTGGCCTGCGAGACCCTGGTGACCACCGGCCTGGCCATGATCGCCGGCGAGATCACCACCAAGGGCTACGCCGACCTGCCCCAGATCGTGCGCGATACCATCCGCGAGATCGGCTACACCAGCTCGGAGATGGGTTTCGACGCGGACACCTGCGCCGTGATGTCCACCATCGACAAGCAGTCCCCGGACATCGCCCAGGGCGTGGACCGCAAGGCCCCCGAGGAGCAGGGCGCCGGAGACCAGGGCATGATGTTCGGCTACGCCTGCGACGAGACCGAGACGCTGATGCCCGCGCCCATCTACTGGGCGCACAAGCTGTCCCGCCGCCTGACCTACGTGCGCAAGGAGGGCATCCTCGACTTCCTGCGCCCGGACGGCAAGACCGAGGTCAGCTTCACCTACGAGGACGGCAAACCCAAATTCATCGACACCGTGGTCATCGCGGCCCAGCACGACGAGAACGTGGCCTACCAGGACCTGGTGGACGGTATCCGCGAGGAGGTCATCTTCAACACCCTGCCCGGCGAGTTCGTGGACAAGAAGAAGACCCGCGTGTTCATCAACACCACGGGCCGCTTCGTCATCGGCGGACCCATGGGCGACTGCGGGCTCACGGGCCGCAAGATCATCCAGGACACCTACGGCGGCATGGGCGCCCACGGCGGCGGCGCGTTCTCGGGCAAGGACCCCTCCAAGGTGGACCGCTCGGGCGCGTACATGGGCCGCTACATCGCCAAGAACGTGGTGGCCGCGGGCCTGGCCCCCAAATGCCAGGTCCAGATCGCCTACGTCATCGGCGTGGCCGAGCCCGTGAGCGTGCTGGTCACCAGCGAGGGCACCGCGGACACCCCCGACGACATCCTGACCAAGGCCGTGAACGAGGTCTTCGATCTGCGGCCCTACTTCATCGAGAAGAAGCTCAACCTGCGCCGTCCCATCTTCAAGGCCAGCTCCTGCTACGGCCACTTCGGCCGCGAGCGTCCGGAGTTCACCTGGGAAGTCAGGGACATGGTCGACGCCCTCAAGGCCGCCTGCAAGGCGTAGCCCTCCGGCGCAGCGGAAAAAACATCAGGGCCGTCCCTTTCGGGGCGGCCCTGTTCGTTTATGGCGGGAAGGCTCAGCGCGCGTCCGGGTGCAGGGCCCTGATGGCGCGGTCCAAGCGTCTGCGGACCTCGGCGGGCACGGACTTGGAGCAGACGATGTGCCGGGTGTTGCCCTCGGGCACGCCCGCGAGGAGATGCAGGAGCAACGCGCCCAGGCGCGGTGAGGCCTCGCTGAGCAGCACGTCGGCCTCCTCCGGGGCCACGAACATGTAGTCGAAGCGGCCCTGGCACATCATGGCCACCATCCGGCGCTGCGTGGCCGTGACCCGTTCCACGGGCGGGGCCAGCCGGCGCAGGAGTTCGTCCACGACCCGGCCGTAGGAAAACCCGTCCACCACGCCCAGGACCAGGGAACGGTCCGAGACCAGGGACGCGACGTCCGCGTGGCCGTACACGGCGGAGGCGACCCCGCGGCCGAACAGCGCCACCAGCTCCTTGTCCCGGTGGATGGGCTCCGTGAACCAGGCGAACTCCTCCCGCCCGGGCGTCCTGAACCAGCCCACGGAGCAGCAGGGCTCCCCGGCCCGCAGGCGGTGCAGGATGCGCTTGGAGGGCGTGGATTCGAAGCGCGCGGGCACGCCCGCGGCCTCGAACATCTCCCTGGCGCGCAGCACCAGGAAGCCCGCGGGGTGTCCGTCGTGGGTATAGTAATACGGGGGCCGTTCGAAGTAGTAGACCGTCAGGGTGCCGCCCCCGGCGAGGCACGGCGCGGGCGGAACGACCAGCAGCGCAAGCGACGCCAGCAGTACCGCGAAGACGAGTGCGGACAATGTCGGAAACCGGAGCATGATGCATCATTGCAGAACCAGGAAACATCCGCAACGGCCCGGCTTCAATTCACGAAACATCGTCCGGCGTCCCGCGCTCAGGCGCGCGCAGGCAGAAATACACGCCCAGGGCGCAGGGAACCACGAAGCAGACCAGCACGAGGTGCATGGCGGTCATGTAGGGCGCGGCGCTCTCGGCGGTCATCTGCTGGGGCCCCACGATGAGGGACAGGGCCACGCTGATGATCACCAGGCCCGAGGTCATGCCCGTGGTGCGCATGCAGGCCACCATGGCCGAGGCCACGCCGTAGTGCGTGGGGCCCACGCTGCCCATGATCACATTCATGTTGGCCGTGGCGAACAGGGCCGTGCCCGCGCCGCAGGCCACCAGCACCAGGACCACGCGCCAGAGCCCGGCCTCCATGCCCAGGGTCGCGGCCATGGCCAGGGCCAGGGTGCTCAGGAACATGCCCGCCGCGGCCAGGCGGTGCGCCGGCGTCCTGTCCACCATGTTGCCCACGAACGGCGCGAGCACGGCCATGAGCAGGGGCTGGGCCACCAGCAGCAGCCCGGCGTCCCCGGGGCTCATACCGCGCACGATCTGCAGATACAGACTGAGCAGGAAGGTGATGCCGAAGGTGGAGGCGTAGTTGATGTACTGCACCAGGTTGCCGTAGGCGAAGGAGCGGTTGCCCGCGAACAGCCGCAGGTTCAACAGCGGCTCGTCGGCCCGGGCCTCCCAGGTCACGAACAGGGCCAGGGAAACCAGCCCGCCCGCCAGGAGCAGCTTGCCCGACAGGTCCGCGAAGTGCGAGCCGCCCTGGGTCAGGCAGATCATGCCCAGAGCCACCAGCACGGACCCGATCCAGTCGAAACCCCGGCCGCGCCCCGAGCGCGAGGGGCGGACGTTAAGGGCCCTGACGGTCATGACCAGGCTCACCACGCAGGGCAGGGATCCCAGGTAGAAGATCCAGCGCCAGCCCATGTGGGTGGTGATCAGCCCGCCCAGGAGCGGCCCGGCGGAGATGCCCAGGTAGACCCCGGCCGTGGAGATGCCCAGCGCCCTGCCCCGGCCCTTGCCCGGGAAGATGTCCGCCAGGATGGCCAGGCCCGTGGAGACCATCATGGCCGCGCCGATGCCCTGAAGGATGCGCACGAAGATCAGCCAGCCCACGCTGGGGCAGACGGTCAAGAGCAGGCTCATGACGTCGAACACGGCCAGGCCCAGGGCGAAGACGAACCCGCGCCCCCACATGTCCGCCAGGCGGGACACGGGCAGCATGAGCATGGCCACCGACGCGATGTAGCTGGACTCCACCAGCCCCAGGAGCGCGGCCTTGGCCCCGAACTCCTGGCCCAGGGCGGGCACGGCCACGGCCAGGGCCGAAAGCATGAACACGAAGGCGAACTGGGTCACGGTGATGGCGAACAGGCCCGCGCGCTGTTCCGGCGTCATGCTCATCGCGCACCTCCCTCGCCCCGTTCCGCGTTGGCCAGCATGCGGTCCAGGAACTCCAGGGCCAGGGCGCGCTCCTCGGGGCCGAAGCCCGCGAGCAGCTGCTCGTTCAGGCGGTCCTTGATCTCGAACAGGGCCTCCTGCATCTCCCGGGCCCGGGAGGTGGGATGCACCAGCTTCTGGCGACGGTTGTCCGGGTTCTCCTCGCGTATGATGAAGCCCGTCTCCTCCAGGGAGAACAGGGCCCGGGCCGCGCAGGCCGAACTCACCGAGGCGCGGGCGGCCAGCTCGTCCTGGCTCATGCCCCCGCATTCCAGCACGGCGCACAGGAAGGGCATCTGCCCGTAGCGCAGGCCCAGTTCCTCCAGCCAATTGTCCAGCAGCGCCTGGTTCATGCGCTGCAAAAGCGCCACGCGGTGGGACACGGCTCCGGCCCGATGGCTCTTGAATCTGTCCATGGTCTCTCTCAACTTGTTAACTGTTGAGCAGTCAGTAGACCCGGGGCAAGGGGAAGTCAACAGCGAAATTCCACCCCGGCGCAGGGGCGGAAAAACAAGCGCCCCGCCCGGCTCGGCCGGACGGGGCGCGTTCGTACGCGGCGGTTGCCGGGCGTTCTAGTAGCGGTAATGGTCCGGCTTGAAGGGCCCCTCCACGGGCACGCCCAGGTAGTCGGCCTGCTCCTTGGTCAGGACCTCCAGCTCCACGCCGATGCGCGAGAGGTGCAGGCGCGCCACTTCCTCGTCCAGCTTCTTGGACAGGGTCATGACGCAGGGCTCGTAGTCGTTGGCGGCCAGGTCGAGCTGGGCCAGGGCCTGGTTGGTGAAGCTGTTGGACATCACGAAGGACGGATGCCCGGTGGCGCAGCCCAGGTTCACCAGGCGGCCTTCGGCCAGGACGATGATGGATCGGCCGGATTCGAGGGTCCACTTGTCCACCTGGGGCTTGATCTCCAGCCTGGAGCACTTGGGGTTCTTCTCCAGGTAGCTCATCTCGATCTCGGAGTCGAAGTGCCCGATGTTGCAGACGATGGCCTCGTCCTTCATGCGCTCCATGTGCGCGCCGGTGATCACGTGGTAGTTGCCCGTGCAGGTGACGAAGATGTCGCCCTGCTCCACGGCCTTGTCCATGGTGGTCACCTCGTAGCCCTCCATGGCGGCCTGCAGGGCGCAGATGGGGTCGCACTCCGTGACCAGCACCCGCGAGCCGAACCCGCGCATGCACTGGGCGCAGCCCTTGCCCACGTCGCCGTAGCCGACGACCACCGTGACCTTGCCCGCGATCATGATGTCCGTGGCGCGCTTGATGCCGTCGGCCAGGGACTCGCGGCAGCCGTAGAGGTTGTCGAACTTGGACTTGGTCACGGAGTCGTTGACGTTCACGGCCGGGAAGAGCAGTTCGCCCTTCTCCTGCATCTGGTACAGGCGGTGCACGCCCGTGGTGGTCTCCTCGGACACGCCGCGGATCTTTTCGCCCATGGCGGCCCACTTGCCGGGCGCGGCCGTGAGCGAGGCGGCCAGGCGGTCCATGATGATCTGGAACTCGTGCACGTCATAGGCCTTGCCGCACAGCGACGGGTCCTTCTCCACCTTCACGCCCTGGTGCACCAGAAGCGTGGCGTCGCCGCCGTCGTCCACGATGAGGTCCGGGCCGGTGCCGTCGGGCCAGGTCAGGGCCATCTCCGTGCACCACCAGTAGTCCTCCAGGGTCTCGCCCTTCCAGGCGAAGACCTTGGCCAGGCCCTGGGCCGCCACGGCCGCGGCCGCGTGGTCCTGGGTGGAGAAGATGTTGCACGAGGCCCAGCGGATGTCCGCGCCCAGGGCGTGCAGGGTCTTGATGAGCATGGCCGTCTGGATGGTCATGTGCAGGGAGCCGGTGACCCGCAGCCCGGCCAGGGGCTTCTCGGGGCCGTACTTCTCGATGATGGCCATCAGCCCGGGCATCTCGCGCTCGGAAAGCTGCATCTCCTTGGCGCCGAAGTCCGCCAGGGACATGTCCGCGACCTTGTATTCCAGACTCAGGTCCAGGGATTTCACGTCTGCCATGGTTGTCACTCCTTGGTGCTGTGTTTCTCCGCCTCGAAGAGCCGCAGGACAAGCCCGGACGGCAGGGAGAGACGGTCATTTTTCCTTATAACGAATCCTTCGCCTTGTAGCCAGCCCGATACGCGACTCGGCTCGAAACCCAGCCAGTGGTCCCCGGCGTGCTCGCGCAGGTCCTCCCGCTGGTGGGGCTCGAAGTCCGCCAGCAGGAACGTCCCGCCCGGGGCCAGGACGCGCCAGGCCTCGCGGATGCCGCCCTGGGGCGAGGGCAGGTGGTGCAGGGCCAGGCTCATCACCGCCAGGTCGGCCTCGCCGTCGGCCAGGGGCAGATGCTCCAGGTCGCCGATGCGCAGGCTCAGGCCCGGCCCGTCGCCGCCCAGGTTGGCGCGCGCGCGCTCCAGCATGGGCTGGGAGCTGTCCACGCCGATGAGCGCCCCGGCGCGCCCGCGCATGCGCGCGAGCAGCCGCCCTGTGCCGCAGCCCAGGTCCACGGCCGTGGCCACCTCGGGCATGCGCCGCACAAGCTCCTCCGCCAGGTCGAACCCGCCCAGGGTCTCCTGGCAGAGACGGTCCCAGGAATCGGCGTGGCGCTCGAAAAAGCGCTCGGAGCGGCCGCGCCGCCCGGCCACGGCCGAAGCCGCGGCAGCCGCGTCCGCGTCCAGCTCGCCCTCGGCGGCCAAAAGCGGCCCCACGGCCAGGAGCCAGCCCCGGCCCGGGCCCTCCTCGGCCGCGCGGTAGAAGACCCACTGCCCGTCGCGCCGGGGGGTCACCAGCCCGGCCTCGGCAAGGATCTTCAAATGCCGCGACACGCGGGGCTGGGACATGCCCAGCACCTCCACCAGCTCGCCCACGGACAACTCGTGCTCCAGGAGAATGCGCATCAGGCGCACCCTGGTCGAGTCGGCAAGAGCCTTGAAATATTGTGTTATCTGCGCTTCGCTCACGGCTTCATCCATATATTGAGATATCTTTATATAGATCGATATCCAAGAGGTCAAGCCCGGGGCGAGGGATTCGCCTTGCCCAGGGGGCCATGTTATGCTTTTGATGGCGCGCGCAGCGCGGGAGCGGACATGAAGCGGTTTTCCTCGGCCATAGGCGAATTCCTGTCCAAGCGGGACGAGAAAGGCACCCAGTACCACCTGAGCAGGCTCTGGCGGAACTGGGCCGAAGCCGTGGGCCCGCAGATCGCGGACGTGGCCCGGCCCATGGGCCACCGGGGCACCACGCTCTTGATCGGCGTGGAGGACCAGATGCTGATGCAGGAGATGGTCTACTATTCCCCGGCCCTCATGGAGCAGGCCAACGCGTACCTGGGCATGAATTTCTTTGACAAGGTGCACGTGGACCTGATAGGAAACCACGTTTCATTGGACTCGCTTCCCGGGCAGGCGCCCGGGGCGTGGTCCCCGGAGCCCGAACGTCCGACGCGGCTGGGCGGGCTCCTGGAACGGCTGGACCCCGATTCCCCCATAGGCCGGTGCTACCGGGCCTATGTGGGTTTTTTCGCCCGCAAGGAAGAGGGGCCGGGCCCAAAGCCGCCCAACAACGACATTCCCCAAGGAGGACATACACATGAGTGACGAACTCACCCTGGAAAGCCTGGACCTCAAGAAGCCCCTGGACAAGATGACCCAAAAGGAGCTGCGCGAGCTGTGCATGGAGAAGATCCCGCAGATCACCGGCGCCTCGGGCATGAGCAAGGAAGAGCTTCTTCCCGCCATCAAGGAGGTCCTGGGCATCGTCGAGGAAGAGGGCGAGCAGTCCAACCCCTACAAGGACCAGATCCTGGGCATCAAGCGCAAGATCAACGGCCTGCGCACCGCCAAGGCCGAGTCCAAGGAACGCGCCCAGCGCGAGATCCTGCGCAAGAAGATCAACAAGCTCAAGAAGCGCACCCGCCGCCTGTCCGCGGCCAACGCGTAGGGCGCGACACACAACGTCGAATCAGGGCTTGACAGTCCCATTGCGAGACTGTAATTCCCTTTTTCCCTGCTGGCGGATCGTCTAATTGGCAGGACGCAGGATTCTGGCTCCTGTAGTCAAGGTTCGAGTCCTTGTCCGCCAGCCATTTTTTTAGTCCCCATCGTCTAGCCTGGTCCAGGACACCGGCCTTTCACGCCGGCAACAGGGGTTCAAATCCCCTTGGGGACGCCAAGAAATTTAGGTCGTTGGAAGAAATTCCAACGACCTTTTTCATTGCGGAAACGATCTATCGCGACCAGATTTTCTAGCATTAACGCCACCCCGTACAGCACGCCCCCCTCCTGACTTCAACACAACCCCAAAATTTCCGGAGGGGCTTTAAGAAGCCCGACAAAAAATCACTGATCGCTGTCCGAAATAAACATCTACTTGTGCTGAGATGGTTATCACCTGACAGTAGGCCATGAAATGAGCGTGGTCATGCCGCCCTTGGTTGGGGTACGGCTG